>CAYJIB010000027.1:0-21571 GCA_964370125.1 uncultured Desulfovibrionaceae bacterium | reverse complement strand
AGGCAATGCCTCCGGCGGCCAAAGGCAAAAAGGCAATGCCTCCGGCGGCCAAAGGGACTGAGTCCCTTTGGAAACCCCAATAAGTATATATTGTGAAGGGAGTCGAAATTGGTGAAAGTCTCACTTTGAACAAATGTAGGTCGAAAACTACCGCAGGCTTCCGCCTGCTCTGCTACTTTAATATACAAAACTTCCATTTGCATAATACTGCTAAAGCCTCTTGAACAGCCTGTTTTCTGATACTTTTTGTGCCACCTGTGGGCTACCTTGTATCTGATACTTTTTAAGTCACCCGATTGGTACGTTGTGCCCTTTTTGAACAGCCTGTTTTTCTGCTGAATGCTTCTTCCACTCTCTTTTCTGCGTTTTTTGCAACACTGTGCAAAAAAAACAACACTTTTTTCTCGCTTAAAAACACATAAAGCACTAAAATTACAACTGATTTAATTTGGAATACTTTTTGCTACTCTTTGAAAGTTACTCGATATAAGAGATGTAAAAAAGCCTCTTCAGCATTGCGCTGAGAACGAACACATATTCAAGCAAAGAGTTTTTATGCAACAAAATACCCTCAAACAAGCGTGTACCTTTTCAGGCATTGGCCTACACAGCGGCGAAACCGTAAAATGCACCGTGCGCCCAGCACCCGCAGATACCGGCATTGCCTTTGTCCTTCATAATGGCGAAAAGAAGTATCACCTCTGTCCAAGCCCCTATGCCGTTAGCGCAACAAATTTGGCCACCACCCTTTCTGCAAACGAAGGCGGCGAGAACTTTCACGTTTCCACAGTTGAGCACTTGCTTGCGGCCATTCGAGGCCTTGGCATTGACAATGTGTACATCGATGTTTTTGGCCACGAAATCCCTGTTATGGACGGCTCTGCAAATGAATTTGTAAAAATCTTCAAAAAAATCGGCCTAGAGCAGCAAAATACCCCACGCCGAGTGCTTCGTGTTTCTCGTGAAGTCACCATAGAGGAAGGCAATAAACTTATTTGCGCAAAGCCCTATGACGGCCTGCACATCAGCTATACCATCGACTTTGCACACCCCCTTATCGGCAAACAACACCTTTCTTTAGACATCAACCCAAAAAGCTTTGAAAAACTTATGTTTGCTCGCACTTTTGGTTTTTTGAAAGATGTTGAAATGATGAAGAAAATGAACTTGGCAAAGGGCGGATCTCTTGACAATGCGGTTGTGCTTGATGAGCAAAATGTGCTTAACGAAGGCGGCCTGCGTCGCCCTGATGAATTTGTACGCCATAAAATCCTTGATTTTGTAGGCGATATTGCTGTCTTACAGCTCCCCCTGCAAGGCAGCTTTGAAGTGCATTGTTCTGGCCATGCCTTTAATAACCAACTTCTCCGCCACTTAATCGAAAAAGAAGCCCTTGACCTTATCACCTTAGGGAAAAATGAAAAAAACACTTCAAACTCTTTGTTAAGCCCGGCAATGGGACTTGAAAACCTTGTACTTGCCTAACAGTAAAAAACAACTTTAGCTCGCACAACAAAAAGCCCCGTAAAGGGGCTTTTTGTTGTGCGATGTGAAGCTCTAAAAGTCATGCTCCCTTTTCGCTTTCTCATCTTGCCTTTATCGAAAAAACGTCCAAATAATAGCGTGGATAGTCGCCTTCTTTCTTTTTAAGCCGTGCAAGGACAGTAATTTTTTGCGAGGCTTCGGGGACAAAATCCTCATTTGGAAGCTCCATCTCTATCCCTTGCGGACAACAGCCCAAAGCATCATAAATGACAATATAGCGTAAATCCTTGGCTATTTGTTCAATATAGGTGCTTTCATGCTCCCCTTCGATTTTAAAAGTCTTGTCCAGATATTTTTTTGGATCCATCATCATTTCAAAAACAAGGCCAAAAATCATCGTCGCGCTCAGCTTTGTGAAATCGTGATCAATCTCTACAGAAGCGGATGAAGCTTCTTTTCTTACAGAATTTTGCGATTTTTCATCAGAACACGCAGACAAAGAAAGAAAAATTGAAAAAATGAGAAAAAAAGACAGATTTTTTATTTTTTTCATCTTTTCATTTCCTTTTTGCCCTTAAAAGCATATCGATCAGGCTAAAAACACCAAAAACCGCGATATTCATCGTGACAATCGTGCTACCAACAGGCGAACCGTAAAGAATTGACACAATCATGCCAAAAAGGGCGCAAAAAACCGAGATAATCGAAGAAGAAATCGTCACAGACTTAAAATTTTTGAATACACGCATAGAAGAAAGAGCTGGGAAAACAACAAGGGCGCTGATAAGCAAAGAACCCACCAAGTTCATCGCCACAACAATCACAGCCGCTATGGTTATGGCTATAAGCAAATTGTATCTATTGACATTGAGGCCCGTAGCCTTTGCAAAATTTTCATCAAAGGTGATTGAAAAAATCTTATTATAAAAAAGAACAAAGACAGAAATCACAAAAAGTGATAAAAGGACAGAAGTGAGAACATCTGCCTTAGTGAGTGTAAGAATAGAGGTCGAGCCAAAAAGAGTCGTGCAGACATCTCCCGCCAAATTGCTTGAAACTGAAAAGACATTCATCAGCAAATAGCCAATGGCCAGCGAGCCAACAGACATCATGGCAATGGCCGCATCTCCGCTTATCTTTGTGCTTTGCCCCACACGAAGAAGCAAAACTGCGCAAAGAGCGGTAACAGGAAAAACAAGGACTTCAGCATTGGCAAGCTTTAAAACAGAAGCCACAGCAATCGCCCCAAAGGCTATGTGCGAAAGGCCGTCACCAATATAAGAAAGCCTCTTTAAGACAAGTGTTGCCCCCAGCAAAGACGAGCAAAAAGAAACAAGGATGCCCACAATAAAGGCATAAATAACAAATGGATAGGAAAGATATTCATAAAGAGTGGCTAACATTGTCCGCCCCCTTTGTATAGGCCGCAGTCGTCATGCAATTTACCCCGCATTTATTTAAGCAAAGCACATAGTCGGCATCACTGATAAGTTCATTAAAATTGTGGGTAATCATGATGATGGTTATTCCCTCGGCATTGAGCCTTTTGAGCAAGGCATAGAACTCTTTTGTTGCAAGCGCATCGAGATTGGCTGTTGGTTCATCAAGCAATAAAGCCTTATTTGTGGCACAAAGAGCCCTTGCCAAAAGCACTCTTTGCTGCTGTCCACCAGAAAGCTCACGAAAACTTTTTTTGCAAAGAGCTGAAATACCAAGCTTTTCAAGCATATCCCTTGCGCGTTTTTTTTCAAGCTTCGTATAAAAAGGGCGCAGACCCATTCTGTTTAGACAGCCAGAAAGCACCACCTCAAAAACAGAAGCAGGGAAATCTTTTTGCGTCTCGCTTTGTTGTGGAAGATAGCCAATGTCTCTGGCTTTTAAGTTTTCGCCAAAGCAAATACTGCCCGCCAGTGGCGAAAGCAGGCCAAGCAAGGTCTTTATGAGCGTACTTTTCCCCACACCATTGTCACCTATCACGCAGACATAAGAGCCAAGAGGAATGGTGAAATTGATGTCTTTGTGCAGGACGGTATTGTTGTAGCCGACAGATAAATTTTTACAAACTATTTCCATGGTTTCCTGTGTTTTTGTGCCTATTGCAAAGCTTGTTTGAGGACAAGCAAATTGTCTTGCATTAAAGACAGATATGTCGCCTTTTCTTCGATTTCTTTTTTCGAAACCGACTGCAAAGAATTGAGGGTCAATATTTTTGCTTTTTGCTTCTTTGTATTGTTTATAACTGTTTTAGCTAGCTCTTCCATGCCGCCATCGATAATCAAGACAGAGCCTGCATCAAGCTCATCGACCTTTTTGCTAAGGAACAAGACGGTATTGAAACTGGCCTCTGTCTCTGCAGAACAGCCCTGAAAGGCAGCAAAATAGTCTATGCCATAGTCTTTCATCATATAAAGGAAGGGAAATCTGTCAGCAAAAATTAAGGGCTTGCGTGGAGAATTGTTCACAGCTTTTGCATATTCTTTGTCAAGCGCTTTAAGCCTTTTTATATAGGCTTTGGCATTTTCCTCATAGATTTTTTTATTTCTTGGATCAATGATGGAAAGAACTCTTCCGAGTTTTTCACAAACATAGGCGGCATTTTTGAGTGAAAGCCAAATATGCTCATCGGCGTGCATGTCGTAGGTGTGGTCGTGGTCGCAATGTTCATGGGCTGCATGATTGTGGCCTTCATGACTGTCGTGCACATCCTCTTCAACGTGTCCGTGCTCTTTGTGGCCGTGACGACGGGCTGTTGTCTGCATACCCTCAACCATAGCCTCCGTCTTTACCTTATTTCCTAAACTTTGCATAACATTAAAGGCAATAAGCTTAGGGTTTTGCGCATTTTCGGCAATGTCTTTGGCCCAAGCATCTGAAATTCCGCCATTATAGATAAACAAATCCGCAGCTGAAATCATGGCGACATCTTTTACACTTGGTTGATAATTGTGTACATCAATGCCATTGTCTATGAGCAATTTTACAGAGAAATTGTCTTCTTTACCCTTAATGATTTGTGACAGCCAATCAAATTCATAAAAAGAAGTGGCAACTAGCACTTTTTTGTCTTTTTGCGCCGAAAAAGCATGAAGCGGCAACAAAATTGTTGCCAAAATAAGAAAAAAAGCAAAAGATAGAGATTTTTTCATAAAATTGCCCCAATTCAAGCCAATGAACGTATATTTGGCAAGAATTTGTTGAGAATTATTTTCAACTACTTCTAAAGAAGAAAGACGGCCTTGTCAAGGGCTTTATGACGACTTATTTTTACATTTTTGTCACAATAGAGTCACACAACCTTCACTCAATATACGCTAAAGACATATTAGATGACAAGGGCTTAACTTCTCCCCCAAGCGGACTTTTTTACAGGGAAAAATATTCTACCTAAAGTTTACAAAAAAAGAAAAATCGTGTATATTATACGGAATAAATACAGCATTTTCCTCAACTAAGCCATGAAAAAGTGAAATTTATGAAAAATTCTTCAAAAAACAACAAACAAGAAGCAGACAAAGAAAAAGAAGCCTTGCTTGCCGAACTTGAAGCCACCAAGAAAAAACTGCACTTTGCAGAAACTTTACTTGACAATATCCCCGTGGCCATTTTTTCAAAAGACGAAAAGGGTGTTATGCTTTCTGCCAACAAGGCATACGAAGCCTTTTTTAATGTGAAAAAAGCCAATGTTTTGGGAAAAACTATCAAAAACTTAGAGTATTTTTCCCAAAAAGAACAAGACGAATATCACAAGCAAGCCCTCGTTGGCGTAGAAGATCTCTCGACCCTCCAATGTGAAAGAGAGTATTTTATAGAGGGGCGGCAGGTTTCGACACTTTTTTCATGTCGAGGCTTTGAAGTTGCAGAAAGCAAAGAGCGGGGTCTTGTCGGCGTCATTGTTGACATAGAAACACAAAAAAATTTGGAAAGAGTGCTTGCACAAAAGGTTGAAGAATTAAACGAAGCACACAAAAATATGCGCCGAGTGAAAGAGCGTATGAAGCTTATGCTCGACACCATGCCGCTAGCCGCACAGATTTGGTCTTTTGATGGAAAATTGCAGACAACAAGCATGGAGGCCGCTCGCCTTTTTGAATTTCCCAATATAGAAAGCTATCGAGAAAACTTCAAAAATATTCACCCAGAATACCAGCCTTGCGGAAAAAAAAGCCTTGATCGCATAGAAGAAGTCTTGCAAGAAACCTTGGAAAAAGGCAGTTCACGCACAGAATGGACACATATCGACAGAAAGGGAAAAGAAGTCCCCATTGATATTAGCAGTACGCGCTCAAGCCTGCATGGCGAAACTATCGTCTTGTCCTTCCTTCGAGATTTGCGTGAAACAAAGCAGATGCTCCAAGAAATTGAGCTTGCAAAAGAAGCCGCAGAACAAAGCTCACAGGCAAAGGGCGAATTTCTTGCCAATATGAGCCACGAAATCCGCACCCCCATGAACGGCATTATCGGCCTTTTGCAAGTCTTAGAGCGCACCACCTTAGACGCTGTGCAGCTCAATTTTGTGCAAAAAGCCCTCTTTTCTGCTACTGAACTTTTACATATCATCAATGACATTTTGGACTTTTCTAAAATCGAAGCGGGCAAGCTCGACATGGAGCATATCCCTTTTACTTTGCAAGAAGTGACCGCACAAATGGAAAATCTTCTCGCCAACTCTGCAGAGAATAAGCGCATAGATTTTCAAGTCAACGGACATGAACATTGCAAGGTTCCAATTATGGGCGATCCTGTGCGCTTAAAGCAAGTTATCCTCAATTTCCTAAGCAATGCTATCAAATTTACAAGCCAAGGCGGGGTAATCCTTGATGTTGAATGTGAACTCAACGATCAAAACCTCAGCTGTATCTTTGGGGTGCACGACACTGGTATTGGTCTAAAGCCAGAGCAGCTTGAAAAACTTTTCACAGCCTTTACTCAAGCAGACAGCACCGTTACCCGCAAATACGGCGGAACAGGCCTTGGCCTTGCTATCTCAAAAAGCATTGTTACGATGATGAATGGGGAAATTTGGGTAGAGAGTACATACGGCAAGGGCTCAAGCTTTTATTGTTCTATAACATTTCCCTTGGCGGACGAGAATGCCATAAAAGAACAAAAGGTCAATGGCGAAAGCATTTTAGTCTTTGAGCAAGTTTGCGGCGGTCATATCTTGCTTGTAGAAGACAATGAAATCAATCAGCTAGTAGCACAAGAAACCCTCACGTCTATGGGCTATAGCCTTGACATTGCCAAACACGGGCAAGAAGCCCTTGATATGCTTGATGAAAACATCTATGATGTCGTGCTGATGGACATTCAAATGCCCATTATGGACGGCTATACCGCCACTGAAAGAATACGAGCCAGAGAAAAGTTTGCGAATTTACCTATTATAGCCATGTCTGCTCACGCTATGGTGGGCGTTAAAGAAATAAGTCTTGCCTATGGGATGAACGACCATATCACAAAGCCTATAGATACTGCTGCGCTTAGACAAGTCTTACAAACGTGGATTGTAAAGAAGTAATAAAAAAGCCTGCTTACAACAAGCAGGCTTTTTTTTATCAAATTTTTAAAGAAGCTTATTTCTTGGCTTCTTGCATTTCTTTTTGCTTCTTCTCAAGGTGCTTTTGAAAGCCCGTGACAGCTTTATTATAAAAATTCTCTCCAGGATTTTTCTTACAATATTCAACAAATCTGTCGACATGAACGTCAAGCCTGTCAAAGTCTAAGATAAGCACTTCTGGCTTTAATTCATACAAATACATACCTGCAATCATGCCAAGGGAAATGGCTTGATTTTCTTCGCTAAAGTTTACAAAATCTGCACAAGTGGTCTCTACGGCATTTAATTGCTCGGCCTGTGTAGGAAGGGCGGTAAAAAGAGCCAAAAAGGCGGCAAAAAGGGCTGGCAAGACGTATTTTTTCATTGTTTATCTCCTAAAAAGTTGCTGTTTATATAAAAACTTCATTTGAGTGTACAATGAAGCTCTTAAAAAAGCAAGTTTGGTACAAACATACTCACAGCTGGCACATAGGTTGCGACAAGCAAGGCGATAAGCATCAGCACAATGGTCGGCAATGTCGCATAAAATATTTGCCCTAAAGAGATTTTTGCTATCCCCATGCCCACAAAGAGATTGAGCCCTACAGGCGGTGTAAGCATACCAATAGAAAGGTTTAAGAGCATGATAACGCCAAAATGAATGGGATCAACTCCCACCTGCGCCGCAATGGGCTGCATAAGAGGACCCAAGATAATAATGGCAGACGCGCTGTCTAAAAAACAACCCGCAACAAGCAAGACCACATTAAATAGGGCCATAACAATAATGGGATTGTCGCTTAAAGACAAGATTTCCTTTGCCATTGCAGCGGGTGCGCCTGTGCTTGCCAAAATCCAAGAAAAAGCAGAAGCCCCAGCCGTAATCAAAAGCAAAGCCCCAGCAACAAGGCCGGTACTTGTCAAAATCTTAAAAGTGTCCTTCATGCCAATAGAGCGGTATACAAAGGCCCCCACAAGCCAACCATACAAGCAAGCCGCCGCCGCTGATTCTGTTGGGGTGAAAATCCCTGAATAAATACCGCCAAGCAAGATGATCGGCAAGCCAAGGCCCCAAGCAGAATCTTTAATGGCCTTTGTAAAATCTGAAAAGCTTGGGAAAGGCTCTCTTGGATAGTTGTGACGCAGAGAATACCAGCAAGCAAAGGCGATAAGCAGGCCGCCAATAAGCACAGCCGGCAAAAGGCCAGCAGCGAAAAGCTTGCCCACTGATGTCCCCGTGACAGAACCGTACACGATGAGCGCAATAGAAGGCGGCACAATAGGGCCTAAAGTACCCGCTGTCGTGATAAGGCCTATAGAAAAATATTTATTATAACCGGCTTCAACCATTGCAGGATATAAAATTGTCCCAATAGCGATAACTGTCGCAGGGCTTGAACCAGAAATCGATCCAAAAAGCAAACACGCCATAACGGCTGTTGCCGCAAGACCACCTGGAAGCCAACCGATAAGCACCTTGGCAAGATTGATCAAGCGCTCAGACAGGCCGCCAATGCGCATAAGCTCTGCTGCCAAAATAAAGAAAGGAATAGACATGAGTGCAAAATTGTTCATGCCCGAAAACATACGCATCGGCACAAGGATAGGATTCATCCCGCCGCCAAGATACATAACAGCAAGCACAGCAAAGGCAAGGGCCGCAAAAATCGGCAGGCCAAAAAGCAAGAGGCCAAAAAACATCGGAACAAGACTTGTGATCATGCGACAATTTCCTTATAGTGAAATACAATCAGCGTAAAAAAATCAGTTTTGAACGGTTTCGTCCTTGCCCTGCAAAATATTGATAGCAAGACAAAGATAACGCACAAACATCAGCGCACTAGAGATGGGAATAACCCAATAAATAAGGCCCATTGGCACTTGCATAGCCGGCGAAAGCTGGCCCATACGCAAGGTATTTGAAGCCAAAAAATAGCCATAATAACCAAGAGCAAAAGAAAAAAGCATACCTAAGGCCGCAGCGATGAGGTGCAGATAATAGACCAGGCTAGGATTTGAAAAAGCATAAAGCACTTCTACCTTAATATGGGTAGCGTGACGCACACCCATGCTCATGGTAAAAAAGCTCATACTGATCAAGGTATAAAGAATAAATTCTTCTGACCAATAAATTGAATTATTAAAGACATAACGAGCGGCCACCTGCACAATGGTGATGACAGTCGCAGAAAACATCAAGACCGTAACAACAATATTTTCAAGCGTGCTGATAAAGCGATCTATGCTGTCAAGCATAAGGCCTCCATTAAAATACGACCATGTCGGCGAACAAGCCCTTTAAAGCTCATCGCCGACACAGGTCTTTTTGCAATTATTGTTATTCGCCTTTTCCAGCCTTAATGGCTTTTTGCAAAAGATCAGCACCGATCTTGCTTTCAAGCTCTTTGTAGATTTTTTGAGAAGCTTCTACAAAGGCCGCTCTGCCTTCTGGGCTGAGTTCACGAATGGCGAGTTCGCCTTTAATGTTTTCAAGGATTTTGATTTCGTCAGCTTTTGTAAGCTCACGAGCATAATCTCTGCCCACATCAAAAGCGTCTTTCATCACTTTTTGCAAATCAGCTGGCAAAGATTCCCAAGCTTGCTTGTTCATGATAGCGCCATAACCGTGATAAGCGTGGTCGGTAAGTGTCATGAATTTTTGTACTTCATAAAAACGCATGGTTGAAATGTTGGCAAGAGGATTTTCTTGACCTTCAACAACACCCTGCTGCAAGCCATTGTACACTTCGGTAAAGGCCATTGCGGTTGGGTTTGCGCCATAGGCACGGTAGGTCGCAAGGATTGGCGGGGCCTGCATGGTGCGCATTTTGATGCCTTTAAGGTCATCTGGGCCGTCGATTGGGCGGATATTGTTGGTCATTTTGCGAAAGCCTGCGCCCCACATATTCACACCATAAAGGTTGTTTGCGTCCAAGGTGTCCAAAAGAATACGACCGACTTCGCCGTCAAGCACTCTTTTCATTGACTCTTCACCGTTCATAAGGAAGGGCAAGTCAAGAAGGTACATTTTTTCAGAGAAATTGGCCAAGTTTCCGGTTGGCGGAATGGCGATATGCACAAGACCCATTTGGGTTTGTTCGATAATTTCTACGTCGCCGCCAAGCTGGGCTGCTGGACGTACATTGATATGGATACGGCCTTTGGAATTTTTTTCAACTTCTTCCTTAAACTTCAAAGCGGCTTGTCCGCAAGGGGTGCTTTCAATAAGCACATGAGCAAAGGTAAAGTTAAAATCCGCAGCATTTGCAATACCAGCGCTTAGGCAAAGCAAAGCCATCATACAGGCCACAATAAAAGACTTCATTCGCATTGTTCTTTCTCCTTAAATTGAAAGAGGCTAGAGGTGTGTTTCAAATACTGCTAAGGTATCTGAAAAATATACAAAAGGCTGAAAAAACGCTTGTTTTAGGCCTTTGTTTTTATTTTTTTGCAAGACAAAGCCTGCTTGGCCAGACAAAGCCTTCCTGACTAGACAAAGTATGGCTTCATGCAACTTTTTGCTTTTTCGTCCAATGCTTTCCTTGGTGCAAAATGCTCTTTTAAGCATTTTTCAACGCTCAGGCCAATGGCGAGCAAGGCTTCTTCTTGATAAGGGGCCGCCATAAGCTGCAGGCCAACAGGCATTCCTTTATTGTCAAGGCCAAGAGGAATGCTTATCGCACAGCAAGAAAGGAAATTCACCACTGCCGTGTTGCGCAAAACCATCATGGTTGATATATGTGCTTTTTCTACATCTTCAAGGTCTTTCATGCTTGGCGGGCTTATCGCCACTGTGGGCGTAATAACGACATCGCAAGACTCAAAAACAGAAAGAGCGGCATTTGAATACACAGAGATGAGGTGCTTGCGACGTAAATATTCTTCAGCCTTCATGTCTTCTGTGCTTTGCAGGCGTCTTTGTACAATGGGGGCGAGTTTTTCTCTTTTTTCAGGGAGTTCCATGTTCAAGAAGGTTTGGAATTCTGGAGCGGCAAGGCCGCCCATGCGGAAAATCTCTAAAACTTCATCAACACCAGGCAGGACACAATCATTTGTCTGTGCGCCCTGCTCTACAAGGCAAGCAAGCGCAGATTTTACAAGATCGGCTATGTCTTTGTCAGTTTCGTCCCAATACATATTTGTTGGAAAGCCAAAGCGTACTGCCGGCAAAGGCAAAGCCTTCATAGGCTCTTCTAAAGGACATGGGGCAGAAGATGAAGGACAAATAAGATTGTCAAGAGCTATATAAGCAAAGGCGGCGTCTTCAACAGATCGGCAAATAAGGCCAGGTGTATCTAATGAAGGCGAAAGAGGAACAATGCCCTCAAGTGGCCAAATCCCATGAGTCAGCTTTAGGCCGACTTGCCCTGTTACAGAAGCAGGAATGCGAATTGAGCCCGCTGTGTCCGAACCAAAGGCCAAAAGGGCAGAGCCCTGCACAAGTGAAACGCCCGCACCAGAGCTTGAACCGCCAGGGATTTTGTGCTCATCTGGTGACCAAGGATTAAAAGGCGTTCCCCAATGTGGATTGACACCAAGGCCGCCAAAGGCAAATTCTACCGTGTGGCTTTTCCCTACCACAATGCCCAGCTGCTGCTGTAAGGCTTTGACAACAGGGCCAGCTTTTTCCCAAGCCTCGGGCAGGGCTTCTTGAGAGCCAGCAAAAACAGGCAGGCCAGGGACGCCATACAGGTCTTTTACAGAGACAGGAATACCCATAAGAGGGCCAAGGTCGATGCCGTCTTTGAGTAAGGTGTCAACGGCCCTTGCTTGCTCTAAAGCACGCTCGCCGCCCCATGTCTTATAGGCATTGAGCTTTTCTTCTGTGGCCTGATAATTTTTATTGGCCTCACAAACAAGATCTTCTGAACGTATTTTTTGTGAGCGCAAGTCTTTTGCCAATTCTGGCAAAGAAGGAAAAGTTTTCATTGTCAAATCCTTATTACAGGGTAAATTTCAAGCGCAAAAAGAGCCTTTTAGCCTGTAGGTAGAAAAGTAGTGGAAAATGTAATGTGAAAAACGCAGATATGAGAAACTTACTGCGTGAGTTTTGGAAACATATACAATGTTTTAACTTTTGTCAAGAAGCAGTTTTTTGCTAGCTTGCGGCAAACGAGTTGACCGATACCTTATGCTTCAGAAAAAATTCTTGTATTTTTTTGCTTTTTCGCATACTAAGAGCGTATTGGGCTTTATAAAAAAACAAGCCCCCGCCCTTATTAAAAGTTTTTGGAGAACTCTTCATGTGCCAACAAAAAGCCTCTGTACAAGCTGACAAGCTTTCGAGCGATTATTTTGAATTTGAAGTGCTTGACAATGCCCCCTTTGTGCCAAATTGTGGGAATACGGCAACTTCTTTTCTTTTACGCCTTGCGCATTGCGGAAAATTTTCCGCAAAGGCGGGGCAATTTGTGATGCTTCGCCCTCAAGAGCTTTCACAGGGTCTTTTTTTGGGCAGTCCTTTTGCTCGACCTTTTTCTGTCAGCGCTGTTTCAGAAAACGAACTGCACATTGTCTATCAGCTTGCTGGCGAAGTCACCACTCGCATGAGCGCCTTACAAAAAGGGGAAAAAGTCGACTTGTGGGGTCCTTTGGGCAGTGTTTTTAGCGTGGAAGAAGCACCCACCCTCTTGATTGCAGGGGGAATAGGCATTGCGCCCTTTGTTGGCTACATTAAAGACCACCCAAGGCCTGAAAATCTTACGATGGTTTTTGGGCATCGTCTGCCCAAAGAATGTTATCCTGTTGAAAAATTAGAAAAAAGCGTTAATCTTACAACCTTTCACGATAGTTGCATAGCCGATCTTGAATGTTTTCTCTCACACATTAAGGGAGAAATAGAAGCCCATGCTAAAAAGCAAGGTCTTGTGCTTGTTTGCGGGCCACACGCTCTTTTGAAGGCGGCGCAAAAGATGGCGAAGGAGAGCGGTGTGAGGATGCAGCTTTCTTTAGAAGAAGTCATGTTTTGTGGCGTGGGGGCTTGTCTTGGCTGTGTTACAAAAACAAATCCGAGCTATGTTGCCCCAGAAAACACGCACCATGTTGAAAATATGCCTGTGCAAAGCTGCTTGCACGGCCCTGTTTTTTGGGCTGACCAAATCATTCTTTAGCTTATTCTTTAAAACTTCTGCACAATGCATTGTGCAATGGTCTTTCTTTTGGAGCCATAAATTATGTCAAATATTTCTGAACAAAAACAAGGCCTTTTAGCAAAAAAAACTGTCGATACGTCCGTGTCTTTTCCTGTGAAGCAAGGCACAAAAGCTCTTCATCTCAAAAATCCTATCATGACGGCCTCGGGGACTTTTGGTTCTGGCCTTGAATTTATGCCCTATGGCGATTTGACAAGTCTTGGCGGCATTGTCGTTAAAGGCCTTTCCTTAAAGCCAAGGGAAGGCAATCCCATGCCTCGTGTTGCGCAATGCGCAGCGGGAATGCTCAATGCTGTTGGCCTGCAAAATAACGGGATTGAGCATTTTTTAGAGCATATTTTGCCAAAATTGCCTTGGGAAGATTGCCCCATTGTTGTCAATATGTATGCGACATCTATTGAAGATTTTGCAAAGCTTGCAAGCCTTCTTGAAGGGGACAAGCGCATTGCGGCTTTTGAGCTCAATATTTCTTGCCCCAATGTCCTTGCGGGCGGCGTGCTTTTTGGGCAAGATCCAGCCCTTGCGTCCAAGGTTTGCTCGGCTGTAAAAGAAGCCGCACCGACCATGCCCCTTATTGTGAAGCTCACACCAAATGTTACAGACATTGCCGCTATTGCAAAAGCCTTAGAAGCAGCAGGGGCGGATATATTGTCTTGTATCAATACCTTACAAGGCATGGCCGTTGACGCTCGCACTCGCCGCCCCAAGCTTGCAAACATTGTGGGGGGCTTGTCTGGGCCTGCGATAAAGCCTGTGGCCTTGCGCTGTGTATGGCAGGTGGCAAAGGCGGTATCTATTCCTGTAATCGGCCTTGGCGGGATTGTTTCTGCCCTTGATGTTTTGGAATTCTTGCTTGTTGGGGCTCATGCGGTGCAAATTGGCACAGCAAACTTCATACGGCCTGATGCGGCTTTTCGCTTGGCAGAAGAATTGCCTCTTTTGTGTGAAGAGCTTGGCATAGCAAGTTTAGATGAATACAGAGGCTCGCTAAAAGAGCTATAGGCGAACAAGCTTTTCAAGAAGCATAACAACAAACACAATAAACTTCGCAAAAAAGGCAAAATATGTCATCAATTCGACTGGTTTCATGGAATGTCAACGGCTATAGAGCCATCTATAAAAAGCCCGAATGGGCAGAATTTCTTGCCTCAAATTATGACATCATTGGCCTGCAAGAGACAAAGGCTCACCCTGACCAACTCACAGAAGAACAAAGAAATCCAGAGGGTTTTCATACTTCTTGGTCGGCTTCCATTGTCAAAAAGGGTTATTCTGGCGTGGCGGTGATGAGCAAGATAGCCCCTCTTTCTGTGCAAGAAGAATTGCCAGACCCCACCTATCAAGGCGAAGGGCGTCTTTTGCATGTAGAATATGAGCATTTTCACCTCTGCAATGTCTATTTTCCCAATGGGCAGATCGACAATTATAAGGAAGACACGCCCGAAGAAGACTTGGTGCGCCTGCGTTATAAGATGGGTTTTTATGACGCTTTTTTGGATTTTGCAGAAAACTTGCGCAAGACAAAGCCCCTTATCGTTTGTGGCGATTTTAACACAGCTCACCACCCCATAGACCTTGCTCGCCCCAAGGCCAATGTGCGCTCGACGGGTTTTTTGCCTATGGAGCGGGCTTGGCTCGACAGTCTTGTTGAACACGGCTATATCGACACTTTTCGCCTTTTTCATAAAGACCTTGCCGATAAATACACTTGGTGGTCCTACAAATCTGGCGCAAGGCCAAAAAATGTCGGCTGGCGTATTGATTATGTCTTTGTTTCAGAAGAATTGCGCCCCCATGTCAAAGAGGCCTTTATCGCTGATGATGTTATGGGGTCTGATCATTGTCCTGTTGGGATACGCTTAGAGTTTTAGTTCGCTTAAAAAAGGGCTGTCTGCGGCCTCATCTCAAAAAAGTTTTTAAAGTCTTCAAAAAGTACAGATTTCAGTGCCGACTTTTTAGAAGAATATACTGCTACTATTAAAGTTTTTTGGAAGGGGGGTCTGGGGGGAAAGTCCCAAAATAAAAAACGCTGCCGAAGCAGCGCTTTTCTAAAAATACATGGGGAAATATGTATGGGGCGAATGATGGGGATCGAACCCACGACAACCTGAACCACAATCAGGGGCTCTGCCAACTGAGCTACATCCGCCGCATGAAAGTACTGTTTACAGAATTTTATAGACTTG
Organism: uncultured Desulfovibrionaceae bacterium; assembly: GCA_964370125.1. GTDB lineage: Bacteria > Desulfobacterota > Desulfovibrionia > Desulfovibrionales > Desulfovibrionaceae > CAYJIB01. Next base: position 6,212 of record CAYJIB010000027.1, on the reverse strand, counting down.
GTCAAGTTTTTTTTGTAGAAATATCTCTGCACGGTTACTTTTAAAAAAACAAGACTGCAACAGATCACAAAAACAGCATAACAAAAAGGACATTTTCTATGTACGCATTGCGGATAGAAGGGGGCAAAGCCCTAAAAGGCACAGTACAAATAAGCGGCTCAAAAAATGCGGCACTCCCCATTCTTATCGCCTCGATCTTGCTTGACAATCCCTTTACCTTGCACAATGTCCCCAATTTGCGAGACATTCAAACAACCCTCACCCTCTTAGAATCCCTCGGACGTATCGGGCATTTTGAAAACAATTCTGTTGCAATTAGCCCAAAAAACCTCCAGCACGAAGCCGTATACGAACTTGTCTGCACCATGCGGGCTTCTGTCCTTGTGCTTGGCCCCTTGCTCGCTCGCCTTGGCAAAGCCCGGGTAGCCATGCCCGGAGGCTGTGCAATAGGCGCAAGACCCGTCGACCTGCACCTCTCTGCATTAGAAAAAATGGGCGCAAATTTTGACTTGCAAGAAGGCTATATCATTGGAGAATGCAAAAAACTTAAAGGCGCAAATATCCACTTTGACTTCCCAACCGTCGGTGGAACAGAAAATCTGCTTATGGCCGCCGTACTTGCCGAAGGCGAAACCGTACTCGAAAATGCCGCCAGAGAGCCAGAAATCACTGACCTTGCAAACTTTCTTATCGCTTGCGGAGCCATAATCGAAGGCCAAGGCACAAGCACTATTCGTGTACAAGGTGTTGAAAAACTTACAGGAACAGACTATGCCGTCATGCCAGACCGCATCGAAGCCGGCACTTTTATGGCGGCGGCTGGCATAACAGGGGGAGATTTGCTCTTAACACATTGCAATCTCGAAGACCTAGAAGCTTTAAGCTCAAAATGCCTCGACATCGGCCTTTCCATCAGCCAAAGCGAAGAAGGCATTCGTGTGCAAGGCTGTGAAAAATTGCGAGCTGTCGACATTGTCACCCGCCCCTTCCCTGGCTTCCCAACCGACATGCAAGCACAATTTATGGCGCTTATGTGCGTGGCAAATGGTTCAAGCTCCATTGTCGAAAGCATTTTTGAAAACCGCTTTATGCACGTGCAAGAACTCGTCCGCATGGGCGCAGACATACGACTTTCAGGAAATACCGCCATCGTACGAGGTGTTGAAAAACTCATCGGCGCACCCGTCATGGCTTCAGACTTACGAGCCTCTGCTTCCTTAGTCCTTGCTGGACTCGCCGCACAAGGCACCACGACCGTTCAAAGGCTCTATCACCTCGATCGTGGCTATGAGCAAATGGAAAAAAAGCTCGAGGCCCTTGGCGCAACAATCGAAAGAATTGTCAATGAATAGTGAAAGGGATTTTTTGGCTTTCCTAGAGAAAATTTGTCGCTTCACGATATTTATTTTAATAAATTATACATACTGTGAAACGGTAGTTTCCATTCAAAGAAAATCCCTAAAACAAATTCCTAACACCCTAAAAAACCAAAAAAACACCACATGCAAAAAGAAAATACCCTCCCTACCCCCTCTTGGGACATAAGCTTAAAAGCAGCGACTCTTGGTTATGGCGATAGGGCCGTCCTAAAGGACATAGACCTTACCCTCCCCGCTGGAAAAATAAGCCTTATTCTTGGTGAGTCGGGCTGTGGAAAGTCCACCTTGCTTCGCCATATTGTCGGCCTTAATCGCCCTATGAGCGGCCATATCTTCTATGGCGGACGAGATCTTTTTGCCCTACCACAAAACCAATTTCGCCGTGTGCGTCGTTGTTTTGGCGTGCTTTTTCAAGACGGTGCCTTGCTCGGTTCACTTAGCCTTTTGGACAATGTCGCACTCCCCTTAACAGAGCACCTCTCTTTGCCCAAAAAAGACCTGCATGAAGCCGCACTCCGTGCTTTACGCCTTGTTGGCCTTGGCGATTTTGCTCATTTTTATCCTTCAGAACTTTCAGGGGGCATGAGAAAAAGAGGGGGGCTGGCCAGGGCTATCGTCACAGAACCGCCAGTGCTTTTTTGTGATGAACCAACCTCTGGCCTTGATCCTATCAATGCCGCACAGATGGATCAACTCTTGCTCGATATGAAGGCACAATACCCGAGCATGACCATGATTATTGTCAGCCACGACCTCGACACTGTTTTTCGCATTGCGGATCATGTGGTCGTCATTCAAAATCAAAAAATAGTATTTACAGGAAGCCCAAAAGAGCTTAAGGAAACTAAAGAAGCCTACATTCAATCCTTTGTTGGGCGTGAACTTTCTGGCAAAATTCATTTTGAGGCTGAAAAGCAAAATCCTGAAATCCAACAAGCCATAAAGGCCTGGTTACAAGAATAATCAACAAAAAAGCTTGCACTTGCTATGCACTGTGGGCTATACAATTTGCAAGAGGAATACTTGTATGTCACCATCTAAGCAAAGTTTTACAAAAGAAAGCCTGGCGGGTATTTTTGTCCTTATCGGCCTGATTTGTGTGGCCTATATGACCATAAAACTCGGGCGTTTAGAGCTTTTTAGCGAGTCTGGCTTTCCTGTAAAGGCCGCCTTTACTTCTGCCTCTGGCCTGCGCACAGGGGCCGATGTTGAAATTGCCGGCGTGAAAATAGGCAGGGTAACAGGAATCACACTTGATAAAGAAAATCCTATGGCCATCGTCAGCATGAGCCTTGATGAAGGTCTTGAAATCACAGACGATGTTGTCGCTTCAATCAAGACAAGCGGCCTTATCGGTGATAAATATATCAGCCTTGAACAGGGGGCGGGCGACCCTCTTGAGCCAAATGACATTATTTTTGATACCGAATCGCCAGTGGATATTGAAAGTCTTATTAGCAAATACGTTTTTGGAGGCGTACAGAGCGATGAATAAAAGAATTTCCTTATTTTTAGTGCCTTTATTGTTCCTTGTTTGTCTTTTTTCAGCAAACTTTGCCAAAGCCGCAAGCCCGACACAAAGCTTGCAAGTTTCTATTGATGAAATCTTAGAATACTTAAAAAAGCCTGAATACACAGACCCAACAACACGGCCGCCCTTGCAAAAAGAAGTCGAAAAAATCATTTACAAGATTTTTGATTTTGATGAATTCTCAAAAAGAGCCGTCGGCACGCATTGGAAAAAATTTAGCGATACGCAAAAAGAAGCCACAAGCACAGCCTTTGCTGCCTTGCTTTCTGCGACCTATTTAGGGCAAATTAAGGGCTATAATGGCGAAAAATTCGACTATGTTGGTGAAATGTTGTCAAAAAATGGCAAAAGAGCCGAAGTGCGCACTTCTTTGCAGCTGTCAAACAAAACAAGCGTACCTGTAGCCTATCGCATGATAGAAAATGGCGGCGTGTGGCGGGTGTATGATGTTGTTATCGAGCAGGTGAGCCTTGTTAAAAATTATCGCTCACAATTTGGCGCACTCTTAAAAGACGAAAGCCCAGAAGAATTGATAGCCCGTATCAAAGAACGCACGCAACACTTAGAAGCAGAACAAGACAAACAATAAGGTAAATTATGAAACGTTTATTTATTGCCTTGCTTTTAGCGATGACTTTTTTACTTGGGGCTTGTGCGACCAAGCAGGACGCCGCAAGTCCTGAAAACCTCAGCACTTCTCAAACAGAACAGGTCGCTACGACAAGTGTGCAAACTGATGATTTTGATGAAGAATTTGAAGACGAATTTGATAGCGAATACGACGAGATAAGAAAAGAAGCTGAAAGTATCAGCGATCCTTTTGAGCCTTGGAACCGTTTTTGGTTTGGCTTTAACGACATTCTCTATATGGATGTCTTAGACCCGCTCCATTCGGCTTATCGCTATGTAATGCCAGAATTTTTCCGTGATGGTTTTGTCAATGTTGCCCACAATATCGCCATGCCCATTCGCTTTGCCAATGCCCTTTTGCAGGGCAATGTTGGCGGGGCGGTTGTTGAGCTTGGCACTTTTTTAGTCAATAGCTTTGTCGGCCTTGGCGGCTTTTTTGATGTGACCGCCGAAAAAGAGCTTTATATTGACTATGTCTCTGAAAATTCACGCTTTGGCACGACGTTAGCGATATGGGGCGTGCCCCCCGGGCCTTATCTTGTTTGGCCTTTCTTAGGGCCAAGCTCTGTGCGCCAAACTCTTGGCTTTGCTGGTGATATGCTGGCTTCTCCCTTTACTTGGATTGAATTTGCCGACCTTAACCTAAGCGACGGTGCGGGCTATGGCGTCCAATACGGTCTTTTGTTCAATGCCTTTGATGAGGCACTCTATGCCTATGAAATGCTTACTAAAAACGCTGTTGAGCCCTATGTGGCTATGCGTGAGGCTTATTTGCCAAGTTTGCACGCTCGCATAGAGAGGCTTCGCAAGCAATCTGCCGAGCGCATCGCAAAGCGAGAAGCAGAAATGGCCAAAGAAGCAAGCAAGCCTGCGAAATAATAGTTTTTCATGAATATCCATTTAGACACAGCTAAAGAGCTCTTTGCTTCTTTAAGGGAGCAAAGAGCTCTTTTGGGTGGAACCTTTAATCCTGTTCATGTGGGGCATATACAGCTGGCCACAAGGCTGGTGCAACTCTTTGATTTTAAAGAGATTGTATTCTTGCCTGCGTCTACGCCAGCGCATAAAAAGAAGGAAGGGATCTTGCCTTTTGAATGGCGTTGTGCCTTGCTTCAGCTTGCCATTGACGGAATAAAAGAGCAGAATTTCAAAGACAAAATCGACCTTTCAGATTTTGAAAAGTCTTTTGAAGGGCGGCCTTCATATACTTGGGACGTGCTTGAGGCTTGGCAAAAATCCCTAGGTAAAAGCTCCCCCCCCTCTCGCCCTCTCTTCATCTTGGGCATGGAGGATTTGGCTCTTTTGCCTACGTGGAAAAATGGCCTTGATTTGCCCTTGCTCACCGATTTTTTGATTATCCCTAGAGGCGAACAGGACTATAGGCATTTTGCTGAAATTGTATACAATTTTTGGCAAGTGCAGGCTAAGTCCCTTGGCCACCTTCTGCACTTTGACACAATTTCACAAGCGAAAAAAGCGCTTTCTTCAAAAGACCAAGAAATCTGGCTTGCAGAACTTCCGCCTGAAAAGTTTACTGCTGAAAAGCTTACAAAGAGCAATGCTTCTAGCGCCAAACTTTTGTATGCGCCACTTCCCTATCTGCCCATCAGCGCAACACATATCCGCGAACTTTTCTTGCAAGAAAAGGGCTTGCAAGATTTTGTGCCAGAAGGTTGTTTGCCTTTTTTGGAGGCAAAGCGAGGGGAAATTTTGAGATTTTGGGGAAATAGGGTTTAGGTTCTTGCGCTTGTTGTCCCGCCTAAACGTGTAACGACGTCATTTTCGTCATAGTAAATCGTTATGCGTTTTTTTGTTCCCTGCATACCTTCAATCGGCGTGCCAATAACTTCCCATAAACCAAAAGTCAAAATATCCATAACACCATGGCCTATTGCTCTTCCTGCAGAAGGCTCATTTCCTACTTCATATTCGTAGACATCAATACGCTTGTCGTCTTGGTCTAAAATCTCAACTGGCGGGCCAAGCTGCATTTCTATTTCGCCACGACTTGCGCCAACTCTGATAACACCTAGGGCTGGGCTTTCCTTGCCGCTTAAAGCCATTCCAACCGAACACGCTTGCAGTACAACAAGGCACAGCAAGGCCAAAAGACACATTTGAACATTCTTTTTCATAAGAGACTCCTTTAAGTTTTATCTAATGTTAGCAATTTATAGGTCTCTTTTCAAGTTATTTTTTTTACGTATCCTTTCACTATGGATCACAGTAAGTTTTGTTCTTTTCTTGGCTCTATCTTTGCGGCTTTCCGTCGTAAGCAAGGCCTGAGTCAATATCATGTTGCTGATGCCTCTGGTGTCACAAGGCGTTATATCCAACGCCTTGAAAATGGTCGCCAAGAAGCCTCGCTATCAACTGTCTTTATTTTGGCAAAAGCTATGGACATCTCCCCTGCCTTGATTATTGCAGAGCTAGAAAAAGCCATACAAGGAGACGCCCTTTCAGATGAAATAAAAGAATTTCTTCCACCAAAGAAGCTTGGGCGTCCACCAAAATATGAGAAGAAAACTGAAGAGCTTGAATAAGGGATAAGTTTTTTTGAGCTTTTAAGTTTTTTGGGCTTTCCTTTGAATGAAAGTTATTGTTTCACAGTAGTTATTTTATATACTATATTTATTTTATATTGTTTGTTCGAGGGAGATTAGGGGCTTAAA
>CAYJIB010000026.1:6721-21786 GCA_964370125.1 uncultured Desulfovibrionaceae bacterium | reverse complement strand
GTTCTGGCTTATTTTTCGTGGCGCAACATTTTTGCTTTTGCAAAAATGTTGGTAGTCGGCTCTGAAAAATATCTCTTTGGCTCCATAAAATTGCAAGAAATTCGTATTCCATACTCATTTTTCTTGCAATTTTATTAGCTCGTTTTAAGCTAATAAGTTTGCAATTTCAAAGGCTTAATCTGTTTTTCAGTGCCGACTATTTATTTGCCTTTTTAGGCATAATGCAAATAGTATACAGTCTTTGCCAAGGCTCTTTGCCAAGGCTTTTTAAAAGACCTTTGAAAGCTTTTAACTGCCTACTTGGAAAATTTTTTCAAAACTTTCAAAGTCTAAAGAAGCTCCTCCTATCAGAAGACCGTCCACATTGTCAAGCCCTAAAAGTTCCTCGGCATTGTCAGGCTTGACCGAACCACCGTAAAGTAAGCGGAGATTTTCGCCATTTTTACCCAAAATATTGAAGAGGATTTTTCGTACAAGTGCGTGAGTTTCAAGGACATCTTCCTTTCCTGCAACCTGACCTGTGCCAATAGCCCAAACAGGTTCATAGGCGATGGCCAAATTTTCTGGGCTGACACCTGCAGGCACTTTAGCAAGACCCTTTTCAAGCTGATCAGTGAGCACAGCCTCAAGGCGGCCGTCCTTTCTTTGCTCGAGGTTTTCACCAATACAGAGCATGGCATTTAGGCCTTCAGCAAGGGCAAAAGCTGTTTTTTCACCCACAAATTCAGGGCTTTCTGCAAAATATTGACGTCTTTCAGAATGTCCGGCAAGTGTCCATGTACAACCAAGCTCTTTGAGCATGAGCGGAGAAATTTCGCCGGTATAAGCGCCTTCTAAGGCAGGATAACAATTTTGTGCGCCAATAGAGACATTGGGGACAGATTGCAAAGTATTCTGTAGGTTTTCAAGCAAGGTAAAGGGTGCAAAGAGGAAAATCTCGTGCTTGCTCGCTTCTTTTTCTAAACTTTTTTTGAGGCTTTCGGCAAAGCTTTTGGCCTGAAACTGATTTTTGTGCATTTTCCAATTTGCCGCTATGATCTTGCGCATATTTTTTCCTTATGATTGTGAAGAGGTGTAGATGAGGGCATCCTCGTAAACGACTGTATTTGTTTCTATATTCTTTGTTGTATAGTAGTTTTTTCGCCTGCCAGCCAGTGTAAAGCCTTGCGCAGTGTAAAGGGCGATGGCGGCTTTGTTGTTCTCGTTCACTTCAAGAACCGCATTGAATATAGAGGACTTTTTAGCAAAAAGCAAGACAAAAGCGAGAAGCCTTGCGCCATGACCTTGGCGTCGTTTTTCTGGGCTAATAGCAATATTTATGATTTCAAAAAGCTCTTCTGTCATATAGCTTGACAAATAACCGATAAGCTGTTGTTCTTCAAAAAGACCAAAGGCTTTGAAGGCCTCTTGCTCCATAGCTTTTGCAAATTGTTCTTCGTTCCAGGGCAGGGCGAAAGATGCACGTTCAAGGGCGTGAAGAGCTGAAATGTCTTTTTTTTTAAGCAATTTAATAGAAAAATCACTTTGGGGCTTGGCAGTATGCACGATGAATATCCTTTGAGTCAAAAAAATAAGGCGATAAGTGAGGCCTCTTTGCTGCAAAGTGCTGCAAAAGACTTAAGCGCCGAGCAGGTGGAATATTTCGATGCCAACAATCGACGCCTTATGGTGAGTTCTTCGGCTTTGCTTCGTGGCGGCGGCTTGTATCGTCGTAAGGTCGGGCTTATTGTATACGATAGGCAGCGCCGTGTCTATGTCTGCCGTCATTCTGAAAAATCAACACCTTCCGTACTGAGAACAGATAAAGAAAAGGCAGAAGTCTCTATGCTTTGGGATTTGGCCTGTGTGGGCTTTGTTCGGGCTTTTGCCTCGAGCGATGAAGCCATCTATTCCTTTGTCTCACAGCAATTTGGCGAAGGCATAGAGGGCATTCGGCCGCACTGTGAGTGGATTGACCATGAAAATTTCCACAATGTTTCTTTGTATGCACTTGGCCCTATGCATCCTTTACCGACGATGGGGTCTTCTCAGCGCCTTGTCAGTGGGCAATTTATGAGCAAGCAAGAGCTTCTTGCCTTGCACGATTATGCAGAGGACTTGTGTTCGTCTTTGTTGAGCTGGGCTTTGCGTTCACAAATGCTTTGGAGATCGTAGTTGTAGCATGAGGGATAATGGGATAAAATATGTGAAAAAAGGCCTTTGCCATTTCGTATTTATTTACAAAAAAGAGTAAAAAAGACTTGACGAAATATTATAAGCCTGTAAAATGTAGACGTTTTATACACCCTACTTAGTAGATGCTGTGAAAGCGTGTTCTTGCGTTTTTCAGTTTTGACTACTTATAGAAAAAGGAAGGCTTCTATGTTGGGTATTTGGCTTTCGGCCTGCATTGTCTTGCCAATTGTTTTTGCTTTGCTTATTTTAATTGTACAAAGCGAATGGTTGCGCACTTCTCTTGTTATCGTGGGCGCAGTGCTTTGTGCTGTCTCGTCTATCGCTTTGTTTAGTTTTGGCCCTTTTGTGAGTATTATCCCAGAAGAAAGTTTGCTGCAACCGCTTATGACTTTGCTCGACATCATCTTGATGCTTGTTATTGTCTTTGTGGCCGTCAAAATACGGCATCCCCTTTGTATCTTCTTGGCTCTCATACAATGCGTGGCACTGATTCATCTTGAATTTTTCATGCTTGACGGGCATCACCCTGTTGCCCTTGTGGCGGACAGCCTGTCTATTATGATGGTGCTTGTTATTTCATGTATTGGCGCTCTCATTGCTGTTTTTGGTATAGGTTATATGCGAGAACATGAAGAGCATTTGCATTTGAAAAAAACAAAGCAAGACCGCTTTTTCTTCTTTATATTTATTTTTCTCGGGGCTATGAATGCCCTTGTGCTTTTTGATTCTTTATTGTGGATTTTCTTCTTTTGGGAAATCACAACCCTTTGTTCCTTTGCGCTTATCGGGCACGATGACACGCCAGTAGCCAAGGCCAATGCCACAAGAGCTTTGTGGATGAATATGTTAGGCGGCTTTGCCTTTGTGCTTGGTATGCTCTTTGTGCAAAAAGAGTTCGGCACTCTGTCTATTATGGAGCTTATCGAATTTGCAGCTCTTTCTGAAGAAGCCCGCCTGATCGCCACTGTTCCCTTGGCTTTTTTGTGTCTTTCTGGTCTAACAAAATCGGCACAAATCCCCTTTCAAAGCTGGCTTTGCGGAGCTATGGTTGCGCCAACACCTATCTCGGCCCTCTTGCATTCTTCTACAATGGTAAAGGCCGGCGTTTATTTGCTCTTGCGCCTTGCCCCCAGCTTTGCGGGTACAGCCATAGCCAATACCTTAACCTTGATTGGCGCTTTCACTTTTCTTGCCGCTTCGGTTCTTGCTTGTGGCCAAAGCAATGCCAAAAAGATTTTGGCCTATTCGACCATAGCCAATTTAGGCCTGATTGTCGCCTGTGCGGGCATGGGAAGCCCAGAGGCCATTGTTGCGGGTATGTTGCTTCTTTTCTTTCACGCCCTTTCAAAAGCCTTGCTCTTTCTTTGTGTGGGGGCTATTGAACAAGATATTGGCTCTCGAGACATTGAAGATATGTGGGGGCTTTCAAAGCGTATGCCACGCACGGCCATGATCACTTTTATTGGTATCATGACCATGATGTTGCCGCCTTTTGGCGCTCTAATGGCAAAGTGGATGGCCTTGCAATCAGCGGCTATTTCTGACGCCTATATGCTTGTTCTTGTGACCTTTATTGCCATCGGTTCGGCCCTAACGATTTTTTTCTGGGGGCGTTTTGCGGGCATGATTATTGGCATAAATCTGCTCTTTGTCAGTAAAAATCCTGTCACCAAGCAAAGACCGAGTATTGCCTATAGCCTCAAGATCTTGCTCTTTTTAGTACTGCTTTCTAGCTTTGCGCTTCCGCTCTTTTACAATTCGGCCACCTCACACGCCTTTGTTGTGCTTGGCATTCCGCCTTCAAATGAAGTAGACATCGCTTTTTTTGGGAGAATTTTAGGGATTTATGGGATTTATCCTCTCTTTATCTTCCTTGGTCTTGGAGTGTGGCTTGCTCGCAAGGGAGCAAAGAGGGCTGCAGACAAGCAATATGCTTTGCCTTATATGTCGGGCATACAGCAGGTTGATGAACAGCGTTTTGGCTTTCAGGGGCCGATCGGTCAGTCTTTTGTTCCTGTACGACAGGGCAATTATTATCTAAATACTTGGTTTGATGAAGAAAGTCTTACAAAACCGCTCAATATTATTGGTATTGTACTTATTGTTATCCTCATTGGAGGGCTTTTGTGATGTGGACGATACTTTTTGCTCTATTTGCTCTTTGTTTGTCTATTCCTTTGGGGGCTATTATTGCTGGTCTTGACAGACGTTTATCTGCTCGCTTTCAATCTCGCCAAGGCCCGCCGCTTAGCCAGCCTTTTTGGGACGTTTTAAAGCTTTTTGGAAAAGAGACTTGCGTGTCGAGTCCTTGGCTGATTTTCTGTGCTTATATCAATTTGCTGACTTCAGCACTGACCCTCTTTATTTTCTTTGTTCAGGGCAATTTGCTGATGATTTTCTTTGTGTCGACTATTGGCTCTGTTTTTCGGGTCATCGGAGCTTTGGCCAGCCCTTCGCCTTTTGGCAACGCGGGAGCACACAGAGATCTTTTACAAATGCTTGCCTATGAGCCTCTTGTTATTTTGTCTTTTGTGGGCCTTGCCTTTCAGACAGGTTCTTTTTCGATATCTAATATTTTGACTGGCGAAACGCCCTTGCTTTTGTACGCCCCATTCTTGTATCTGGCACTAGGTTACGCACTCACCATCAAGCTTGCCAAATCGCCCTTTGACATTGCCTCTTCGCATCATGGTCATCAAGAAGTTGTGAGCGGTGTGCTTACAGAATATTCTGGAACAGAGCTTGCGCTTCTTGAAATAGCGCATTGGCTTGACGTTATTTTTGTGCTTGGTTTATGCGCTTTATTTTGGCATACAAACTTTTTTGGCATGTTGCTCTTGCTTGTTTTTACCTATATAGCAGAAATCCTCATTGACAATATGAGCGCGCGCCTTTCTTGGCAATGGATGATCAAAAAGGCTTATGGGGCAAGCTTGTTGCTTGCTGTGGGCAATATTTTGTATTTGTATGTAGTTTTATAATTTTTCGTTCTTTTACAAAAGGATAGAACATGAGTATTGTCAATGAATTAAAAGAACGCTTTCAAAAATATGTCAACATGGGACGTGTTCGTTCTCCGTGGGTAATTCATTATGATTGCGGTTCGTGCAATGGCTGTGACATTGAGCTTTTGGCTTGTCTAACGCCTATTTATGATATAGAGCGTTTTGGCATGATCAACAAAGGCAATCCGAAACACGCCGATATTTTGATTGTTACAGGAACAGTCAATCATCGCAATAAACACGTTCTTAAAAATTTGTATGACCAAATGCCCAATCCAAAATTGGTGATGGCTATCGGCGCTTGTGCCTGTAGTGGCGGTGTTTTTAAGGATTGTTATAATGTTGTTGGGGGGATAGACAAGGTTATTCCTGTTGACGTTTATGTCCCAGGCTGTTCGGTAAGCCCAAATGCCATTATTGATGGGGCTGTTCTTGCCCTTGAAACCTTTAAGATGAGACTCGAAGAAGCTGAAAAAATTGAGCCTTGTACATCTTAGGCCTAAAAAATTTAGCCCTTGTAAAAAAGGAACATAATATGCCCGCAACAGTGACAATTTACCCCCCTGTTTCCATGCTTGAAGCAACCAGCGTCAAGCTTGAAGAAGTCTTGAGCATGGCGAAGGCTTGCAAAGCAGCAGGACAACGCCTTCTTGCCATGACTTTTTTGATGCCAACAGAAGACACCGTGGATATTTTGTATCATTTTGATACCGATTTACATATGATCCACTATCGCCTTTCTGTGTCTCGTGAAGAAAGGGTGCCTTCTATTTCTTCGGTTTATTTTTGCGCCATGCTTTATGAAAATGAGGCCTGTGATCAATACGGCGTACAATTTGACGGACTTGTCCTTGACTATCAAGGTTCTTTGTATTTTGATGCTGACAATCCAAGCCCTTATGTTCGTGGACCTTCGTACAGTATTTCGACAAGTGAACAAAAAGCAGACGATTTGATAGACTAAACTTTTAGTAAAAAGAGAATATTATGCCTCGTACAATTATCCCTTTTGGCCCTCAGCACCCTGTTTTTCCAGAACCTTTGCATTTGCACTTGGTTTTAGAAAATGAAACTGTGGTCGAGGCCTTGCCAAAGCTTGGCTATGTGCATCGTGGTCTTGAATTTTTGGCGCAAAAGCGTGAATATCCGCAAATGGTCTATATTGTTGAGCGTGTTTGCGGGATTTGTTCTTGCATTCATGCCCTGTGTTTTTGTCAGGGTATAGAACATATGATGGGTATTGAAATCCCTGAACGAGCCAAATATTTGCGTGTTATTTGGTCAGAGCTTCACCGCATTCACTCGCATCTTTTGTGGCTTGGTCTTTTTGCCGATGCTATGGGTTTTGAGAGCCTTTTTATGCAGTATTGGCGCATTCGTGAAAGGGTAATGGATATCAATGAAGCCACAGCGGGCAATCGTGTCATTATTTCTGTGAATGTCACAGGCGGGGTCAAGCAAGACATGACAGAAGAGCAGCTTCGCTGGATCAAGAAAGAGCTTATTGTCATTGAAAAAGAAATAAAGGCCCTTGAGAAAGTGACGCTTCATGATTATACCGTAAAGCAGCGTTGTGTGGGGATAGGTGTTTTGTCTGCAACAGAGGCCTTGGAGCTTGGCGCGGTTGGCCCTGTGCTTCGTGCTTCTGGGGTAGCGCAAGACATACGCCAGACTGAATATGCCGCTTTTACCGATTTGCAGTTTGAGCCTGTGACAGCGACAGAAGGCGATGCTTGGGCACGTGCGAAGGTCCGCTTTTTTGAGATTTTTCAGTCCATTGGCATTTTGCGCCAAGCCATAAGGCAAATCCCCGATACCGAGCTTGTTGCCAAGTTTAAAGGGCGACCAGAGGGCGAGGTTGTGTCGAGAGTTGAACAGCCAAGGGGCGAAGTTTTGTATTATATGAAGGGCAATGGCAGCATGAACCTTGAACGTGTACGCATTCGGACGCCAACTTTTTCAAATATTCCGCCGCTTTTGCATATGCTTCCGGGTTTAGAGCTTGGCGATGTGCCTATTGCTGTTTTGTCTATTGACCCTTGTATTTCTTGCACTGAGCGTTAATTTTTGGATTATTAAGGTCTTTGTTTGCCTTTGAATTTTGCGAACTCAAAGTATTGAGGAACAAGCTATGTATATGTTGCGAACACTTTTGCGAAATGTTGTGCGGGCGCCTTCAACCCGTCTCTATCCTATTGAAAAAAGAGAACCTTTTGAGCGTTTTCGTGGAGCTTTGCTTTGCAATATTGAGGCCTGTATTTTTTGCAAAATATGCGAAAAGAAATGTCCCTCACATTGTATTTCGGTAAAAGCTGAAGAAGGCCTTTGGGAATGCGAAAGCTTTGCTTGTGTTCAATGCGCTGCCTGTGTTGAGGCTTGTCCAAAGAAATGCTTGAAGCTTGATAATAAAGCAAGACCGCCAGCGACAGAGCGTGAGACAGTGCGCCTTGTTGGCACACCAAGGGTGAAAAAAGCCGCCAAAACAGATGTGTCAGCAGATTAATCGGCGCAAAAAACTTAGCTCTTCACAGCTCATTCCTCTGCTTCAAGGCCATAGCGGCGAAGCTTGTTGTGAAGGGTCGCTCTTGTGATACCAAGGCGTCTTGCGGCTTCGCTTTTATTATTGTCAACATCTTTTAGAGTGCCCAAAATAGCGTTTCGTTCAATAGCTTCAAGGGTTTTGTGCTGAATTTCTCCCTTATATTCTTTTTGATAATCCGCAGAATTTTTCGACAATCCCTCTTTTTGGGCTAGTGTTGTTGATTTGTGCGGGTTTACTATGGCAAGAGGCAAGACTCTTGCAATAATCGTATCGCTCGTCGACAAAATGACCGCTCTTTCTATGGCATTTTGCAATTCACGGACATTGCCCGGCCAAGAATAATTGCACAAGGCCTGCATGGCGTCTTGTGTGAAGGCGACAATTTTTTTTCTGTTGGCGGTATTGAATTGCTGAAGAAAATGTGTGGCAAGAACAGGGATATCTTCAGCCCTGTCACGCAATGAGGGCACTTTTAGGGCAATGACATTGAGGCGATAAAACAAATCTTCTCGAAAACGTCCCTGCCGTACTTCTTCTTGCAAATCTCTGTTTGTTGCAGTAATAATTCTAACATCAACGGTCATCGCTACATCAGATCCCACCCTTTGAATTTCGCCTTGCTGCAAGGTTCGCAAAAGTTTTGCTTGCAGGCTTAAAGGCAACTCCCCTATCTCATCAAGAAATAAAGTGCCGCCGTCTGCTTGCTTAAAGCGTCCTTCACGCCTTTTGTCTGCCCCTGTAAAAGCCCCTTTTTCATGACCAAAAAGCTCTGACTCTAAAAGAGATTCGGTCAAGGCCGCACAATTCACCGTAACAAAGGCCTTGTCAGCACGATGTGAAGCACTTTGAATGGCCTGGGCAACAAGTTCTTTTCCTGTGCCAGATTCTCCGCTGATAAGGACTGTCGCCTCTGAAGGAGCAACGGTTTCAATGAATTGTGCAAGTTCACGCATACTGGGGCTGTGACCAATGAGTGAAGTCGCTTCTTTGTTTAAGGCTTCACGAAGCTGATTGTTTTCAATGGACAAATGCCTGTGATCAAGGCTTCTTTTGAGCGACATTTGCAAAAGCTCTAAATCGATGGGCTTTTGAATATAGTCATAAGCCCCAAGCCGCAAAGCCTCGACAGCTGACTCAAGAGAAGACCAAGCTGTCATTATGATGACGGGCAAGTCGGGCTGAATTTTTCGTATTTCTGCAAGAGCGGTCAAACCGTCCATGCGCGCCATACGCACATCAGAAAGCACAAGGTCAAAAGACTCTTTTTGCACAAAGGCAAGCGCGCTTTCACCGTCATCGGCTTCGGCCACTTCATAGCCCCATTGTTTTAAGTGAATACGCAACATGTTGCGGTGTGTGCTTTCATCATCAACCAGTAAGATGCGGTGTTGCGACATAGTTTTATCCTTAACTTTGTTTCGGTTTATCAGAGCGGTTTTTGTTAAACAACTCTCTTCCAGACAGACTTTTCCAAGTGGTTTCTTGCTGTTCTGGTTCTTCTTCGAGCAGATTTTCATCATGCGCGAGTATGGGCAAGCGAATAGTAAAGATTGTGCCTTGCCCTTCGACAGATTGAAGTTCTATTTGCGCCTTATGTGATTCTAAAATCTTTACAACCGTCGCAAGGCCAAGCCCTGTTCCTTGGTTCTTTGTTGTAAAATAGGGGTCAAAGACACGGCCTTGTTCTTCTTCGCTTATTCCACTTCCATTGTCTTCAAAAAGCACAATGACATAGGCTTCTTCGCCAAAAGCTTCACTTTGTACTTTGACGCTAAGTCTTCCTCCACTTGGCATAGCTTCAAGAGCGTTTAAGCAAATATTTAAAAAGACCTGGCGCATTCTGTCAGGATCGACAAAGACTTCTGGCAAGACTGGGGCCGCTTCATATTCTACAATTACTTGACGGGAATGGGCATCTTGTTGAATAAGGCGCAAGACCTCATGCGCAATAATTCTTGCATCGCACCAAATAGGGCGAATATCTGAAGGGGAGGCAAGACCGATAAGCTCGGTTATGCTGCGTCCCATGCGCTCAACTTCATCTACCATAAGCCTTGCGGCCTCTTGTTCTTCGCTGTCTTTTGGAAAGAGCTGGGCAAAATACGTTGCATAGCCCTTTATGGAGCTTAGAGGATTTCTAAGTTCATGCGCAACACCAGCAGCCACCTTACCAAGTGCGCCCAACTTTTCTTTTTGCTGTACTTCTTTCTCAAGCCTGCGCATGTTTGTCATATCACGAAGCAAGAGCATAGATCCAGTATGCCCCATGTCAGGATCTGTCATACGCCCGCCCCAAGCGTGGATTGTACGTTCACCATCGCTGCGCATAAAAGAGAGTTCTGTCGTTGGCAAGTTTTCAGTTTTTTCTAAATCTAAAATAAGGTCATGAAGGGCAGGGGGCAAGACCTCTCTAGCTTTTTGCCCTATACTTTTTTCTGAAATTTGCATGAGTTCTATGGCTTTGCTGTTAAAGTCGGCAATATTCCCATCGCAGTCAAAGAGAAGAAGACCGTCTGAGAGGGTAAGGGCTAATTTTTTACTGAGCGCTTCGGCTTTTCTTTGGCTTTGGCGAGATGAGCGCATTCTTTGCAAGGTATAGAGGGCGATCATAATGAGCACAGAGGCAGAAATGATGATAGACAAGAGGGTCAAAATCCAGCTTCGGTGGCGACTTTGTGAGTTTTCAAAGCGTACTGTGTCGAGGGCGACAAAGAGGATAAGCTCTTCGGGCTTGTCTTTTGGTTTATAATTTTTGTTTTTGCCTCTTTCCTTTTGAATAAAAGGCTTTGCGAGGCGATAGACAACAAAGCTTTTTTTGCCTTCAATGTCTTTTCTGAACCATTGGGGATCAACTTTAGCATTGAGTTTTTCCATTTTTGATTGGTCAATGCCTTTATCGCCAATGTTTAGTTGTTTACCAATTCGCTTTGGGTCTGAATGTGCGACTATTGTGCCTTCTTTGTTGGTGATGGCCATAAAGCGCACTTCTTCTTTGTCGGTCATATTTTCTAAAAGATATTGCGCCATTTCTTGTGGGGTAAGTCTTGCTATGCCGTGTGAATGTGAACGATTTCCCCAGAGGCTTCTATGAAAGGCTTGAGTGAGGGCAACACCTTTATCAATATAGGCAAGACGCATGGCCTCTTGTGCACGGTCGATACTCAAGCTTGTTATTGAAACAATGCCAACAAGTAAGACAAAGCCAGCAGCCCAAACGGGCAAGGCTTGGCCTATATGTCGAACAAGGCTTTGAAGGACAGTGTGTGTTTTTTTGACAAAGGGATGTCTTCTCATAAAGAATAGCTATGCAAGAAATGGACTAAAAAATTGTTATGCAAAATTAAAGGGATAAAGAATTGAAAGAAAAAATCTGCATTGTTTTTATGCAGTGTAGTGTGTGTTTTTTTTACATCTTTGTCAAGGGAGAAAGGCAGCTTCTATATGAAAAAAAAGAGTATAAAACAAAAAAGCCGCTTGGAATTTCAAGCGGCTTTTTGATTTAGTATTGTAGCAATATCGAGCTAAAAAGACATCTCTTTAATACGTCACCCTCGTGACGCCATTGTTGCCAGTAAGCACGCGCACACGAGCGCCAACTGCAAAGGCTTCTTTTGCGCCCTGCACAACAGAGATTTCGCCCCCGCTGTCAAGGCGAACCATGATTTCAAGACCCTGTTCACGACCAATTTGCTCGCCAGCAAAATAGCCAGCCCCAGCGCCAAGCAAGGCCCCGGCAACTGCGGCTATAGTGCTTCCGCTGCCGCCACCGATTGTGCTGCCTAAAAAGCCGCCGGCAACAGCTCCGCCAACTGTTCCAAGGCCGCTAGCACTTTCAGAACGAATAGTTACAGGACGCACAGACAAAACCGTGCCGTATTGCACACTTTGTGCGACTCTGGCCTCATCTCCAGTATACATATTGGCATCATAAGAGGCACAAGCCCCCAAAGAGAGCACCATCATCAGACAGACAAAAACAGATACAATTTTTTTCATATAATAAGCCTCCATAAATTGCTTTAAAAAGAATAACAAATAAGGACAGATTTGTAAATTGAAAAAATTTCAGCAAAGTCTTTTTACGCATTTTTTGAATTAAAACTGTCGAAGTTTTAGGTAAGGTGTGTTGAATGAAATGTGTTTGTGCCTTGACACTTGTACTTTTTAAAGATAATCTAATGCAAAATATATCAAGATAAACTATTAAAATAACATAAATAAAAAGGAATTTTTTATGACATTTTCCCTTCCTGCCTATCTTGAAGAATTGGCAAGCTTTGTCAATATCGATACAGGCACATACAGCCTTGAGGGCAACAAAGAACTTGCAAATATTTTTCAAGTGAAATTTCAAGAGCTTGGCTTTGATGTAAAATTTATTGACTGTGGTCCTGCTGGTGTGGGCATTGAAGCCCGCAATAAGCCAAAAGCCGACACAATAGATATCATGCTTATCGGCCATTTTGATACGGTCTTTCCTGTGGGAACTGCCTCACAAAGACCACTCACTTTTGATGATAAGCGTGCCTATGGCCCTGGCGTTGCCGATATGAAGGCAGGCATTTTGAATATTTTTTACGCTTTGCGAGGCCTAGACAAAGACAGTTTTGAAAAACTTTCAATAGCTGTTTGCCTAAATCCAGATGAAGAAACAGGCTCAAATCATTCTACCGAGTGGCTGACAGAAGTCGCCTTAAAATCAAAGAAAGTGATTCTTGCCGAACCCGGCCGCCCCAACAATGCCTTTGTGAACGCTCGCAAGGGAATTGCTATCTATTCTATTGAATTTCATGGAAGAGCTGCTCATGCCGGTAATGACCCCAAGAATGGGCGTTCAGCTGTGACGGAGATGTGTCATTGGATATTGGCCTTTAATAAGATGTCAAATGAAGAAAGCGGCCTGACCTTTAATGCTGGCAAGGTAAGCGGCGGCACAGCGTCAAATGTTATTCCAAAATACGCTGAAATGCTGCTGGATGTGCGTTTTTGGTGCAATGAAGAATACGAAAAAGTGCATGAGCAAATTCTTTCAATGCTTGAAAAAACCTTTACAGAGGGTATTGTTGTTAAGCTTGAGCGAATTTCAACAAAAGGGGCTTTGAGCGTTACAGAAGAATCAAAAAAACTGATGGCTCTTGTTGAAGAATGCGCAAAAGAAATCCCCTTAGAGGTCGAATGGATGGCTGTTGGTGGGATTTCTGATGGCAATACTACTGGCAAGCTTGGTATCCCTACTGTTGACGCCTTTGGCCCTTCTGGTGGAAATTTGCACAACGATGACGAATACTTAGAGCTTGATAGCATAGAGCCACGTATTGAACTTTTGAAGAAGGTTTTACAGAGAATTGCGGCATAAAGTTATAGAAGGATTTATGTGCTTTTGTGCACGAGCTCTTCTCATAACTTTAAAAAAATTTCTATGTATAGATAAAGGGAGGATTTTAAATGAAAGCGAGTGTTGTCTATTTTTCTGCGAGCGGAAACACAAAAAAAATGGCCGAATGTCTTGTCGCCAGTATGAATACTATTGAAGGTGTAGAAGCCAAAGCTTTTTCTGTTGACGCTGTTGATGAGGCTTTTGTGAAAGAAAGTGCCTGTGTAATCGTTGGCACACCGATTTATATGGCCGCTGAAGCCCCAAAGGTAACAGAATGGATTCGCATGGCCATGAAGCAAATCGGTCTTGGCGGAAAGCTTGGCGGCGCTTTTGCAGCTGCGGCCTTTGCGCACGGTGGTGGCTCTGTTGGATTGCAAAACATTTTGACCCTCATGCTTGTTGGTGGGATGCTTACATATTCTAGCGGTATCGCCTGTGGTGCGCCTCCAATTCACCTCGGCCCTGTTGCTATTGATGGCAAATTCGATGAAGCCAAGCCTTTTATTGAAATCTACGGTCAACGCATGGCAAATAAAGCTCTTGAATTGTTTGGATAGGCTGTTTATTACATCAAATTATTCACAAAAGCCCTGTAATATGCAGGGCTTTTGTCAAAGATTAGTAAAGATTGTTTTTTCTGTCAAAAAAAGCATAACAAAAAAAGCCTATGAAAAAACTTGCCTAGTCAGGGTCTTTTTTGCTACATTGAGTTTTCTGCACAATCTATTGTGCAAAATTTTATATTATGAAAATTCACCTCTAGCTTTTTGGTGCATATCTATGAATTCATCGCTCCCAACAAACGACCTTGAAGCCCTAAGCCAGCTCATCTGCGCAAGCCTAAAAGCCCACTGTGCTACCATTTTCGTCTCAGAAAGCGCGACAAAAGCCAAGCTTGTGGCCTCACACAGCACACGATTTTCAGCCCTCCAAGCCAGCGTCATCGACCACGGAAAAGGTCTCATCGGTTGGATTTTGCGCAATAAGCACGCTCTTATCATCAATGAATTTGACACCAAGCACACCCAGCTTGGTTATTATGCTCAAAACCCTGCAATAACAGCTTTTATGGGCGTTCCCTTTCAAGACGGCGGTGTTTTATGCGTTGACAGGATTGATGGAAATCCTTTCACAGAAGACGACCAGGCCTTGCTCCGTCTTTTTGCAGAAAATTCTGTCTTTTTTCTCAAAAACGCAGCCCAAAGCGCCAAATTTAACGAAGAGCTTCGACTTTTTGAAGGCCTTTCTCGCATTCTTGATTTACACACAACAAGCCGCACTTGGCCAGATCTTGCCAGAGAAACCCTCGATATTTTAAGCGAATGCACACCTTTTGAATACGCCGCTTTTGCCAGTGTGCAAGATGGCGATTGCTATGCTATTGAGGCAGAAACCTTACCACTGCTTTTGGTGACGCAAGAAAATACGTTTATCCCCACTTCACAGGGTGTGGCTGGCTGGGTTTTTCGCAATGCTTTGCCTGTATATACCGAAGGCTATGGTGAAACTTCTTCTGCGCCTCTTTTTGGCAAGGATATTGAGATGCCGCATTATCAGGCGACAGTTTGTACTCCTGTGTATATGGACAAAAATTTGTGCGGTGTTTTGTGTCTTGGGCATGTACATGCACAAGAAATGTCTGAGCAATTCCGCGCCTTTATGAACTCTGTAGCTCAATGTTTTACGCATTCGCTTGAACAGATCAATTTGCGTTATCGTTTGAGTAAGCTTTTGCCAAAGACGGGAACGTATCGTACGGGGTCTTATAGTTATGACCCAGATACCGATCCCAGCCAGGCAGGCGACTAAAAAAGCATCATCTACTTCGTCAGACTTGTTTTTTGCTCCGCTCATGTATTTTTTGATACACTCCGCTTCGCAAAAAACTGCGTCTTCCTTGTATCTGATACTTTTTTAGTCGCCTGCGCTCGCTGGCAAAAGCTCGCTCGCCTCTCACCCCTTTTTA
>CAYJIB010000026.1:0-6621 GCA_964370125.1 uncultured Desulfovibrionaceae bacterium | reverse complement strand
TGTCTTAACTTTGGCTTCAAAACACAGCCGCAGGCCTTTCTTTTTTGCCGAAAATCATAGACCATTAAATTTCTTGACTATTGTTATACTTTAAGTTACATATAACATACTATAAAAGAAAGGTGAGGTATTTCTATGTCGAAACAAACAACTATGGCGAACCCTGCCCCTCTTGGACTTGCTGGTTTTGGAATGACAACTATTTTGTTGAACATTCACAATGCCGGCTTTTTTGAACTCAATGTCATGATCATGGCTATGGGTATTTTTTATGGGGGCTTTTGTCAAATAATTGCAGGCATTTTGGACTGGAAGCGTGGCAATATGTTTGGCGGTCTCGCCTTTACTTCTTACGGCTCTTTTTGGCTCACTCTTGTCTTTATTTGGACAGCGCCAAAGCTTGGCCTTCCTGCAAGCTCTCACATCGGCCTTGCTTGGTATCTGGCTATGTGGGGTCTCTTTACCTTCTGCTTATTCTTTGGAACCTTAAAAGGCCCGCTTATTGGCAAGCTCGTCTTTAGCACCTTAACCATTCTCTTTGCCCTTCTCTCTGCGGCAAATTTCGCACAAAGCCACAGCCTCCACGTTATCGCTGGTTATGTAGGCATTCTTTGCGGCTCACTCGCTTTTTATGAAGCTATCGCCCTTGTCTTAAATGATAAATACGGCAAAACAGTCTTGCCACTTTAGGCAATGTTATTTGCATATTCTGAACTCAAAAAGTTTAAATCAAAAAGGTGCTTTTTTCAGTAAGGGCAATCAATGTTTTTGTATAAGCAAAAATGTTACGCCACGCAAAAAAAGCCAGAATTGCTTCTGGCCTTTCCAAAAGGTATTTGGAGTGGGGCGTGCCCTTCTGAAAAAAGCACAGAAATAGCTTTTTAGCTTAAACTATTTTTGCTCTGAAAAATCGTCTTTTTGCATCTTAAAATCCACACGGATTTTATACAGGCGGGTAGCGGGAAGATTGAGAATGTCTATTTCTGTTTTTTGTGTGATTTCTTCAACTATGGCGCAAAGTTTTTCCCATGAAGGCGCAATGAGGGTAAACCATACATTGTAGCTGTGTTCGCGCAAATAATTGTGGGTGACCTCGCCATAAGCGTTCACACAAGAAACAAAGGCCTCGAGTTTTTCTTGTGGGACTTTGGCAGCACAAAGGCTTGAGCGAAAGCCAAGAGCTTTTGAGTGGAAATTTGCCCCAAGACGCCTGATAATCCCTTTGTCACGCAAAGCCTTTACTCTTGCAAGGCTCTCTTCTTCTGAGAGGCCAAGGATTTTGCCGATCTCTGCATAGGGTCTTGGCACAAGGGGAAAGCCAGTTTGAATGATGTCAAGCAGGGCGGCGTCATGCATGTCAGATAATGCTTCTGGTAAGGCTTTTGATAATTCCTTTTGAGAATTTTCTTGGGCATTTTTTGCGGCTTCAGTGGAAGGCATAGTTTTTTCCTGTGCAATGTCATCTTATTTAGTGTTTAGTTTCAATATATTATAAAGTTTTCTTTGGCGTATACGCGCACAAAGGCTCTTCTTTCATCGGGTCGCCATAAAGGCTTAAAGCTCTGGCACGGCAACCGCCGCAAACAGAATGGTATTCGCACACTCCGCACTTCCCCTTATAGGCTTTTTGGTCTCTAAAGCTTTGAAAGAGCGGAGCTTTTTTCCAAATATCTGGGAAGTATTCTTCTCGCACATTTCCGCAAGAGATGGGCAAATAGCCACAGGCCTGCACCTCGCCAATATGTGAGATAAAGCAAAAGCCTGTGCCGCCAAGACAACCCCTTGTCATCGCGTCCATACCAAAAAATTCGGGACGCACCTGCAGACCGTCTTGCTTCGCTCTTTGGCGCATGATTCGATAATATTGCGGAGCGCAAGTCGCCTTTACATGCATGGGACTTTCTTTTTTGAGGTCATAGACCCAATTCAAAATTTCTTCATAGCTTTCAGCTGAAATGGCTCTATTGTCCAAATCCTTCCCACGCCCTGTCGGTACAAGCAAGAAAATATGCCAAGCCTCAGCGCCCAAAGTCTGGCAAAGAGAAAAAATGTCTTTAAAGACATGGATATTGTTTTGCGTGACGGTCGAATTGATTTGAAAGGGCACGCCAGCTTCTTTAAGGTATTCAATGCCTTGCAGCGATGCCGCAAAAGCACCGTCTACGCCACGAAAAGTGTCGTGGTCTTCAGCCCTTGCCGCATCAAGAGAGATAGAACAGCGTTGCACACCCGCTTCTTTGATTTTTTTGGCATTTTCTTTAGTGATGAGTGTACCATTTGGCGACATAACAACTCGAAAACCCTTCTCTGTGCCGTAAGCCATGATGTCATAAATATCTGGGCGCATCATGGGATCGCCGCCAGTGAAAATAAGAATAGGCTTGCCCACACCGTCAAAAGAATCAATAAGCTCAAAGGCTTCTTTGGTAGAGAGCTCGCCTTCATAAGGTTCTGGATGGGCTTCGGCTCGGCAATGCTTGCAGGCCAAATTGCAAGAACGTGTCACTTCCCAAGCAATCAGGCGGCAGGCAGGGCTTCCGTCTTCGAGTGTGCGTACTGGACTTTGTCCTGCGAGTTTTGCAAATTCGTGGCAACTGGGCATTTTGTGCCCGTGGCTACTGGGGCTACCGTGACCACCGTGTCCGCCATGCCCACCGTGTCCGCTATGACCTTGCTTTATCATAAGCCCCCCAGTTTTTTGAGAATATCCACAGTAAAATAGCTGATAATAAGCCTTGCACCTGCGCGTTTAATGCCTATAAGTGACTCATATATCAGGGCTTCTTCATCAAGCCAACCTTTTTCAGCAGCCGCCTTAATAAGACTGTATTCACCGCTCACCTGATAAGCCACCACAGGCAAATCTGTCTTGTCAACAAGGCGGGCTAGCACATCTAAATAAGGGCCTGCTGGTTTGACCATAAGCATATCCGCCCCTTCTTCTGTGTCGGCAAAGGCTTCAAGCAAGGCTTCTTGCCCGTTTGCAGGATCCATCTGATAGGTCTTTCTGTCACCAAAGGCGGGGGCAGAGCCAGCGGCCTCACGAAAGGGGCCATAATAGGCCGAGGCGTATTTGACAGCATAAGACAAAATGGGGATATGCGTAAAGCCGCCTTCATCAAGGGCTTTGCGCATACTTTGTACTCTCCCGTCCATCATGTCAGAGGGGGCGACCATATCCGCTCCAGCTCTTGCATGACTGAGGGCGATTTTGTTAAGCAATGGTAAGGTTTCGTCATTAAGAACAAAGCCCTTTGTGTCTTCATCACTCAGCAGACCGCAATGCCCGTGCGAGGTGTATTCGCAAAGACAAACATCGCTTATGATGACAAGTTGCGGAAATTTTTCTTTAAGACGGCGAATAGCCCTTTGCACGATGCCGTCATCAGCATAGCCTTGTGAGCCCATTGGGTCTTTGTATTTTGGAATGCCAAAGAGCATAACGGAGGCAAGGCCAAGGCTCACCGCCTTTTCGATTTCTTTTTCCAAGGCAGGTAAGGCCCATTGATACTGTCCGGGCATGGACTGTATGGCTTGGCAGAAATTTTCATCATCCGTATCGACAACAAAATAGGGCATAATGAAATCTTCAGCTCGCAAGTGATGTTCTCTTACAAGAGAGCGCAAGGGGGCGTTATGGCGCAGGCGTCTTCCTCGAAAAAAAGGGCGGTCGGTCTTCATGAATTTTCTCGAATTTCTTCATCTGTAAGGTAACAAGCGGGGTCTTCAGCCCAAATATCGCCATAGATGGCTTCGGCTCTCGCTCTAAAATTTCCAGCACAAATAGAAAGGAAGCGGCAAGTCGCACAACGCCCTTTGACATGTTCTTTTTTGTTTTTGAGTTTTTGCAAGAGTTCGATGTTTGGATCGTTCCAAATTTCAGAAAAAGGCCGTTCAAGCACATTGCCAAAAGTGTGATTGCGCCAAAATTGATCGGGGTGGACAGAACCGTCCCAAGAAATACAGGCGATTCCACGTCCAGAGCTATTGCCTTCGTTAAATTGCAAAAGCTCAAAGACTTCGGCCGCTCTTTTTGGATTTTCTTTTAAGAGGCGAAGCCACACATAGGGTCCATCAGCGTGATTGTCGACGGTGAGGATTTCTTTGGGCTTTCCTTCATCGTGAAGGGCTCGGCTTTGATCCATAATAAAATCGAGCATAGCACGGCTTTCAGCATGGCTTAAGTCTTCTTTCATAAGATTTGAACCACGGCCAGCATAGACAAGATGATAAAAGCAGGCACGTGGAATGTCTCTTTCTCGCAAGAGGTCAAAAATACTGCCCACTTCATGCGCATTGTGCTTGTTAATGGTAAAGCGCAGGCCAACTTTGAGTCCTTCATTCTGGCAATTTTCAATGCCTTGCAGGGCTTTTTTAAAAGAGCCTGGGGCAAGGCGGAATTTGTCGTGCGTGACTTCAAGACCGTCAAGAGAAATGCCGACATACGAAAGGCCAACGCTTTTGAGTTCTTTGGCTTTTTCCTTGGTGATGAGGGTTCCATTTGTCGAGACAACAGCCCTCATGCCTTTTGATGTGGCGTGTTGGGCAAGCTCTGTCAGGTCTGGCCGTACAAGGGGTTCGCCACCAGAAAAGAGCATGACAGGTGAACCATAAGCAGCAAGGTCATCGATCATGACTTTGGCGGCTTCAGTGCTTATTGGGTCTTCGCCTTTTTCTGTGTGCGCCTTTGCATAACAATGAACGCAACGCAAATTGCATCTTTGTGTCATATTCCATACGACGACGGGCTTTTTGTCCGCAGAAAATTGTAAAAGATGCGAGGGCAAAGAGGCAGAATGCCGTCCATAACGCAGTACATCAGAGGGTTCAATTTGGTCGCAATAAAGTTTTGAAATGCCTATCATAGCCCTTCCTTGCTATTTTGGTATTTTTTAAAGATTGTAATTTCTATGAAAATATTTGTGCATTCTACAAAGTTTGCTGGAAAAGTCAAATTTGTGAGAATTTTTTTTGAAATTTTATGAAGCAAGCCGGCAAACCTTTGCCTTTTTAACAGCTTGAATGTTTTTATATTCTGGCGTAATGTGCTTTGTATACTAAAAATCAAGGCGGAAAATAGCTTATGATAGACAAAAGTTTGTTGCAAAAGAGTTTAGCGGGAACTTTGGGCATGGAATTTGCCTCGATTGAAGAGGGCAAGGTCTGGGGGCGAATGCCTGTTGATGAAAGGACAATACAGCCCTTTGGCTATCTTAGCGGCGGCGCCTCTCTTGCCTTTGCCGAAACCTTGGCAGGCTTTGGTTCACATATTTTGTGCAAAGAAAATGAGCTTCCTTTAGGAATGCATGTCACAGCCAATCATGTGCGCCCTGTGCCAAAAGGCGGCTTTGTCGAAGGCCATGGAAGTCTTATCCACAAAGGAAAAACCAGCCATGTGTGGAATGTTGATATTGTCAATGCAGAAAACAAGCTCGTCTCTGCAATTCGAGTGACAAACAGCATTGTTCAGCAAAAAAAATAAAATTTACACAATAAAAAGCCTTTTAAAGCATAACAAAAAAAGCTTTAGGCACACCACTAACCATAAAGGAAGAAAAAATGTCACAAAGAACATGGAAGACCATTACCGAATATTCTGAAATTCTTTTTCAAGAATTTCAAGGCATTGCAAAAATAACCATCAATCGTGAGCGTTATCGCAATGCTTTTACGCCAAAAACCGTAATGGAAATATCAGAAGCTCTTGTTTATTGTCGCAACTGTCCAGACATCTTTATTGTCGTACTTACTGGGGCTGGCGATGTCGCTTTTTGCAGTGGCGGTGACATGAATTGTAAGGGGCATGGTGGTTATGTCGACAATGAAGGCATTGCTCGCTTAAACATTCTTGATGTGCAAAAGCAAATCAGGTCTATGCCAAAGCCTGTTATTGCCATGGTCAATGGTTTTGCCATTGGTGGCGGCCATGTTTTACATGTCGTGTGCGACTTGAGTATCGCGTCTGAAAACGCCATTTTTGGTCAAACAGGGCCAAGAGTGGGCAGTTTTGATGCGGGTTTTGGTTCGTCTTATTTGGCTCGCATTGTTGGCCAGAAAAAAGCGCGTGAAATTTGGTTCCTTTGCAAGCAATATTCAGCTCAAGAGGCTCTTGAAATGGGCCTTGTCAATACAGTTGTTCCGCTTGAAAAACTTGAAGACGAGGTCGTCGCTTGGGCAGAAAAAATGATGGAGCACAGCCCTATGGCTTTGCGTATGATCAAAGCAGGGCTCAATGCAGAGCTTGATGGCCAGGCAGGCATTCAAGAACTCGCTGGAGACGCCACATTGCTTTATTATTTGACAGAAGAAGCCCAAGAAGGCTCAAAGGCTTTTCTTGAAAAAAGAAAGGCTGATTTCAAAAAATACCCTTCATTTCCATAGGAGGAGTGGGGGTATTATTTTATTTGGTGATTTTGTATGGGGATTTTATTTGGGGATTTCTTTGAGAGGAAGTTACCATTTCACATTACTTATTTATAAATTATTAGTACCTTGTATTATTGTTCGAGGGAGATTAGGGGCTTATGGTTTTTTTTGAGCTTTAAGTTTTTTTGTGCTTTATGTTTTTGGAATTGTTTTTTTCATTGAGATGAAGTTACAATTTCACTTTATTTGCTTTAT
>CAYJIB010000025.1:18592-22188 GCA_964370125.1 uncultured Desulfovibrionaceae bacterium | reverse complement strand
ACACAAAGCACAAAGCTTAAAAGCTGCAAGGGCCAGCCCGCCTTTACATAGTCTGAAAAAGAATAATTACCCGCACCAAAGACCAAGGTATTTGGCGGTGTAGCGATAGGCGTTAAAAAACAAGCCGAAGCAGAAATCGCTATGCCCATGGCCATGGGGAGCGGTGAAACCCCACTTTGTATGGCGATAGGGATGGACAAAGGCGCCATAAGGGCAGCTGTCGCCGTATTTGACATAAAATTTGTGATGATCATCGTAAGCCCACACGTTGCGGCCAAGATAGCATAGGGTTCAGACACTAAAGAGACCACATAATTGGCAATAAGCGAAGCCGCCCCGCTCTCTTTCATGGCTTGACTTAGTGAAATCATACCCGCAAAGAGGAAAATTGTTGTCCAGTCAATGGAATTAAAGGCTTCTTTCATGTTGATACAACGTGTAACAATCATTGCCATAGCACCAAGCATAGCCGCTGGAACAAGGGCTATAATCTTTGTCGCCATTGCAACGATAACAAAAATAAAAATCCCAATGGCGATGGGCATCTTTTCTGAACGTACAGCACGAGACTCTGCAATTTCTGCGTCTTCACAGCATGGTTCACTCTCTGGCAAGCCTTCATTATTTGGCAAAAATTTTCTCCCTATAGTGGCGTAAAAAAGTATACCCACCAAGAGCAAAGGCCCGCCAATAAAGGCAAATTCAAAAAAACCAAAAGGCGCTAGACCAATTTCTGCTCCCATGTTTTCTAAGGTCGCATTGATAAGCAGGTTTGGCGGCGTTCCAACAAGGGTTGTCGCGCCTCCAAGAGAAGAAGCAAAAGCGATAGGCATCAGCAATCTGCTTGGATTGATAGAAGCCTCTTTGCACATGGCAATAACCATTGGCAGGGCAATAGCCGTTGTCCCGGTATTGCTTAAAAAACCCGACAAAATACCAATGGTTATAACCGAATACACCAAAAGACGCCTCTCACTGCCATGAGAAAGGCGCACTGTCGCTTCAGCCACACGGTTAGCAAAGCCTGTCGCAAAAGTGCCCTCACCCAAGATAAACATCGCCATAAACAAGACAACACTTGTGTCGCCAAAATGCGAAAAAGCGTCCCCCGCAGATATGATACCAAAAAGACTCAAAGCACAAGGCACAAGCATGGCAGTTACAGGTAAGGGAAAAATTTCTGTAAAAAAAAGTATGGCGGTACAAGCCAAAATTCCAAGAGTAATATAGGCCTGTGTCAGGTCTTGAGCGCCCTCAACAGCGGGAGCAAGAGAAGCGGCAAAGGCCATTTTGGGTAAAAAGAGCAAGAGGCCAAAAACAAGTAAGCTTCTGAAATACCATCTCTTCTTTGTTTGAGCTTTCATATATTACCTCCAATTGGCTGGAAGGTAACACAAAAAGATTGTAAGGTAAATACAATAAGGCAAAAAATCTATAATTAAGCCAGGCGCTGAAAAACAATTTAAGCCTTTAATAGTAAAAACTTTTTTAGCTCAAAACACATTGGCAAAGCGCTTTTTGAAAAATATGGTCGCAAAATGAAGGCGGGCTTGCCTTATGAGTAAGGATGCTTTACATTTTATACTTGACAAGAAGGACGGAGCAAAATAGCCAACAATAACAAATCTGTAAGAGGTCAATATGCAAGGCTTTGCCATATATGAAAGTCAATTTGGTTTTTTTAAGATTGCTTATGAGGGCGAGTTTATTGTTTTTTTTAAGAAAATTCACGATACAGAGCTGCTGGATTTTGGCACAAAGACAGCTATGACAGAAGCTGTTTTTGCGCAATTTTGTGAGTATCTTGCAGGCAAAAGAAAGCATTTTGACATAGCCTACAGGCTTAAAGGCACGGATTTTCAAAAGAAAGTGTGGCAAGCTCTTTGTGCTATTCCTTATGGAGAGACTCGCACCTATAAAGACATCGCCCTTGCCATTGGCAATGAAAAGGCCAGTCGTGCTGTGGGCCTTGCCAACAATAAAAATCCTATCACCATTATTGTGCCTTGCCACAGAGTGATAGGAAGTTCTGGGAAATTAGTGGGTTATGCTGGCGGCTTAGAGATGAAGAGTTTTTTGCTAGATATGGAGCAAAGGAATAAATAGGGGGATTTTTTTGAGAGGAAGTTTTTTTGTCACATTACTTTATGAAAGATTATACTTATCTTTTATTATTGTTCGAGGGAGATTATGGGCTTATGGGGGGGGGAAGATATTCGCCAAAGCTCATATATTTCCTCGAGCTCCCTCTTAACCCCACCCCTCTCAGTTCCAAAGCTTGTGCAAACTATGAGAACCCTTAACGCAAAAGTCGCTAAGCATGAAAGAGGCTTTGCTGGCTAAGAGCTTGTTTTTAGAAGAAGGCTAAAAGAAAAACGCTAAGCTTGCTCAAAAAAACACCCAACATCACCCGAAAAACGCAAGGGCCTTCAAGAAGGCACAATTCCCAAGAAAAACGCTAAGCTTGCTCAAAAAACACCCAACATCACCCGAAAAACGCAAGGGCCTTCAAGAAGGCACAATTCCCAAGAAAAACGCTAAGCTTGCTCAAAAAACACCCAACATCACCCGAAAAACCCTAAGCTTGCTCAAAAAGTAGTGGATACAAGGCATCGGAAAAAAACAGCCTACGAAGTGTACGCTTTTGGTACATGAGTAGGCTGTTTTTTTTCGATAACGAAGTAGACGCTGCTTTTTCAGCAAGCTTCACTAAAATGAGAATTTAAGGGAGGCAGTCCCGCTTATACCCTCAGTCTCACCACTATAGCCTCTAAGGGCAAAATCAAGGCTGATCGGGAATTCATGATTAACAAAGCTCAGGCCAATCTCGGCAGTTCCTGTTCCGCCCTTGGTGTTAGGCGTGTTGATCGCACTCACAGTATTGTAAAAAGTTGCCCCTGTCTGACCATCAAATTCATGCTCATAACCAAGGCCAACAAAAGGCGCAAGACTGACATTTTCGCTCACAGAAAATTCATGTCTGTAACGAACTTTTGCACCCAAACGGTGCGATTGAACAGAATCAAAATGCACAGGATCGCCAGTAGAAAGCTGCAAACCGTCATCACCAAAATGCGTAAAGAGATAGCTTGCAGAAATATCTAAACTTGAAACATCTGAAAAATCATAGATATAGCCAACTTTTGCGTGCGCACCAAAATAATTTGTGCTCGACTCATAGCTGGCATTAACACCTAAGCCACTGGAAAGATTGCTATAAAAGCTTGTGTCCACCTTGCCATAACGCACAGAGGCTTCTGTATAGATATTGTTTAAGAAATCATAGCGGCCAAGAAGCCCGCCACCAAAATAATCACTGCTCCCGCCAAGGGCATAGCTATTGCCCCAGTTACCGTCATAATCGCTCTCGCCACCTTCAAAAAAGGCCGCAAGGGTCAAGTCACCAGAGGCAAGAGTCCATGTCGAGGCAAGACCCGCCAACATACCAAAGCCGTCGCTGTCAAGGTCAAGCGGGCCAGAATCGGTGCTGAGATTGGCCTCTTCTATGGTAAAGAAGGGCGTAAATCTTTGAGCGATAGCACTTTCTTCTGCTTGCACAAAAGTTTGGCTACCAGAATTCCCGCTTGTAGGGCTAT
>CAYJIB010000025.1:15816-18582 GCA_964370125.1 uncultured Desulfovibrionaceae bacterium | reverse complement strand
GGCTATTGCCACCAACAAGTTGTCCGCCAAGGCCAGAGACATAATTGCCGCTTTGCCCTAGAGCGGCAAGGCCATTGACTTGGCCGCCAAGGGTGCCAGAGGCTTGTTCTGTCGCACTTGTTCCGCTAAGAGTGGCTGAGACAGAATTGTTGCTTTGCATAATATCCCAATTATATTGAAGGCTTACACCTTGGGTGCTGCTGGCTGCTCGGCTATTGCTGATACTGCCTTCCATATTTGTGGCTTCAATAAGGGTGACCGTGTCATTGACTGCAAAGCTTGTGGTATTATCGCCAAGATTGACTTGCGTGACTTTGGCGCTTTTGTCATTGGCTTCACCGTCAAAGTCAATGCTGTTCACTTTTAAGAGGGTGTCGCCGCTCTTTGTTGTTTCTGCAAGGGTGAATTGATAATTTTCAAAATTGGCTACGGTATCGAATGTGTTTGAGCCAGTATAGGCATTGACATGCAGGGTATTGCCGCTAAAGGCATCTGCGCCAGAGATAAAATCTGTGGCTTCTCTATTGTCTTTTTTTGAAGAGACCCAACCACCATAAAGGCTGGTATTTGCAGCAAAAGTGGCATCATTACTGATGGTAAGGCTATTGCCTGTAGCAGATGAGCTGGTATTTGAGGTCGAGCCACTGCTGACGGCATAGCCGCCAAAGACAGAGCCACTGACCGTGCCGCCGCTAATGTTGACAATATTGTCTGTAGCTGTGGCAAGACCGCCTGCGCCCTCTTGCCCTTTTGCACCGACTTCACCGCCAGCACCGCCAGCACCGCCTGCACCGCCTGCGCCGCCTGCGACGCTATCACCAATCGTTCCCGCAGAACCACCAGAGCCAGAATCACCTGCAATTCCACCACCGCCGCCTGTGCCGCCTTGGCCGCCTGTGCCGCCTGTGCCGCTAGTTCCAGCACCATTTCCACTAAAGCCACCTTTACCGCCATTGCCACCTGTGCCGCCAGAACCTGCTGTTCCGCCAGCACCGCCAGCACCGCCAACACTTTGGGCATAACCACCAAATACACTGGCCACGGTGCCACCTTCAATAGTAACTGTATTAGCCGTGGCAATAGCATTACCGCCCGCACCGCCATTGCCGCCAGCACCACCAAGGCCACCCATGCCGCCCATGCCGCCATTGCCGCCAGCACCACCAAGGCCACCAGTTCCGCCAGTGCCACCATTGCCGCCTTCGCCGCCTTGGCCACCGGCACCACCCTCACCACCTTGGCTTAGAGCGTAGCCACCGTAAAGGGCCCCACGAATTGTGCCGCCTTCAAGGCTAACTTCATTGTTATTAGCAGTGACCGTTCCGCCGTCACCTCCTTTAGCCCCTTGGGCAGCGGTGACAGAAGTGTTGCTATCAAAACCATCGCCGCCATTGCCTCCAGCGCTACCATTGCCGCCTGTGCCACCATTACCGCCTTGGCCACCGGCACCACCGTTACCACCTTGGCCACCGGCACCACCGTTACCACCTTGGCTTTCAGCATAGCCACCGTAAATAGATCCATTGACTGTGCCGCCTTCAAGTCTAGCTTCATTGTTATTAGCAGTGGCCGCTCCTCCTTCGCCACCGACACCGCCTAAGCTGCCAATGCCACCACTGACAGTGCCATAGCCGCCAGTGCCGCCTTTGCCACCGGCACCACCCTCACCACCTTGGCTTTCAGCAGAGCCACCGTAAAGATTTTCCTTAATAATGCCACCCGTGACAAAAACAGTATTTTTCGTGGCTTCCACCGTGCCGCCAGCACCGCCATCACCGCCAGTGCCGCCAACTGAACCTTGCTGAGGCTCCAAAACTCCTCCTTGAGCTGGCTGGCCCTTGCCGCCTTGGCTACCATTACCACCAACACCACCTTCACTTGAGGCAGATGCACCAAAAAGTCTCATCGTGGAGCCACCTTCAAAAGTTGCCGAGTTTTCTGTGGCTTTTGCTGTGTTGCTATCACCGCCATCACCGCCATTTCCACCCGGCCCACCTGTCTGATCGTCAGTATAACCGAAGCCAAGACCACCATTACCACCTTGGCTTTGTGCCAAAGCCCCGTAAGTCCTAAAAACCGTGCCGTCTTGAAAAGTAATCGTATTCCCAATGCTTTCTGCGACATTAGCTGCTGCACCTGAGCTTCCATGAAAACCAGAAGCAAGACCACTTCCTCCATAACCACCTTGACTTAAAGCATAACCACCGTAAGCAAAGTAAGTAATCGTGCCACCTTCGACAACAGCTTTATTATAATTAGCGGTGGCTTCACCGGCCTCACCGGCTGCACCAGCTTTAGTGGAACCCGCCCCTGCGCCACCACCAGAACTAAAGGCATAGCCACCAAAAAGATAATTTGTGCTGCCATTTTTAAAAGTTATTGTATTATGGCTGGCTGTGGCCGAATCAGCATCGCCGCCATCACCACCATCACCTGCATTATTTGATGAACCATCGCCAGCAATACTTGCGGCATAGCCGCCGTAAGCACCATTGTTTACATTACCATCTTCAATAATGACACTGCCATAAGTCGCCTCTGCTTTGCCACTATTGCCACCAATGCCGCCAATGCCGCCATCACCGCCAATGCTGGAAGCAAAAGCGCCCACAACGTCGCTGGCCACCCCGCCGGTGGTAACGACAAGGCTTGTTGTGCCTGATGTGCCAGTGCTGATGGCATCAGTGGCATCAGCACCATCATCGCCAGGATTAGCGCCATCAGCTCCCTGATTGCTTGTGCCTGTTAAACCTGCGGCAATCTTAC
>CAYJIB010000025.1:0-15806 GCA_964370125.1 uncultured Desulfovibrionaceae bacterium | reverse complement strand
AGCAGTATCAGTATTGAGAGTTGGGGGCGTGCCGGAAGGGACAATTACATCATTGATAGAGAGGGTATTTGCATAAAGCCTTTGAGGAAAGGGAAGCAAGGCAAGGCCCAAAGAAAGGGCCAATACCAAGACATGAAGGCATTTTTCTGATGCTTTTTTGTAAGAAGATCTTGCCCTAGACTGGATTGTTTTTTGCTGTTTTTTTTGCTCATCCATTGTCTTGTCCTTTTTTCTCTTTGTTTGAACCTTGAGTAAGGCTCTTAAATGTTCGAGGGAGTTTACTCTAAATCAAAAAGAAAAGCAAGACCTTGAGGAAGAATGCTTTACAACGAAAACAAGCCAAAACTTGCTTTTGGCGGCTGCGAAGGGCTATTTGTAGAGGCGTGCCTTTTAAGAAAAAAGCGTGAAAACACTTTTTTCAACTTCGCCTAATTGATCGCCTTTATGGCAGGTCAAATTAGCCAAGAAAAAACTGTTCAAGAAAACAGTTAAAAAAAGCTTGACAAAACAAAGCCACAAAGGTAGTCTGAAATCAGATTTGGAGTTGAACTTGCTTTCAACAAAAATCAAAGGCCAATAGGGTCACATTTTCAAGACCAGTCTTTTTTCTCTCAGCATCATTCAAAAAGGCCTTCACCTACAAGACACTGCATCAAGGTGTCTTGACAATTTTTCTTTTTGGACATTGTCCTACAAATTTCGCTTCTCAAGAAAGCACAAAGAAGTTTTTTTGTGAAATGCTGGATTTTAAATCAATACGCACTTTGAATGCTTGTCAAAAATTTCATCTTTTGCAAGTCACTCAATTTTCAGATTTTTTCGCTTCTTCCTCACTTCAAAAGCCATTTCTGCAAGCAGAAAGCTTTGACGGGCACACACAGGCCCTCCCCAATTTTCCCCCATTTCGTCATCGTCACTGAAAAATGTGCGAAGTCTTTGAGATTGTTTTTTATTAACATGTTGCTGCTGAAACAGATCTTTTCATACGCTTTATAAAAATGCACCCAAAAACTGTGGTCTCTTAAAATAATTCTTGCACTTTATAGCAAGGCTTTATTTTAACTTTGTATATTCACTTACTAACTTTTATAAAAAAAGGGAGTTACGATGACTTTGATTTATCCGAAAAACTTAACTCGGCACTTAAGCTTGGAAGACAGAGAAAAACCTCAGCTCTATCGTGAGCTTTTCCCCTACAGCTCCATTTGTCGCACTCCTTTTGACGGAGTACTCTTAGCTCCAACGACGGTTGAAAAGCCTATCATCACCGACACAACTTTCCGCGATGGCCAACAAGCCAGACCCCCTTACACCATACAGCAAATTGCAAAGACCTTTGACTATTTGCACAAGCTCGGCGGAAAGAGCGGCCTTATCAATGCTTCAGAATTCTTTATTTATTCAGCAAAAGACCGCAAAGCCATTGAAGTATGTCGTGCGCGCGGCTACCGCTTCCCACGCATTACGGCTTGGATTCGTGCCAATAAGCAAGACCTTGAACTCGCAAACAGCATGGAATTTGATGAAGTCGGTATGCTTACTAGCGTTTCAGACTATCACATCTTTATGAAGCTTGGCAAAACTCGCCAGCAAGCTATGGATATGTACCTCGATATGGTGCGCCAAGCCCTTGAATGGGGCATAGTGCCACGCTGTCACTTTGAAGATGTGACTCGAGCTGATATCTATGGCTTCTGTTTGCCCTTTGCCAAGAAATTGATGGAAATGGCGCAAGATGCCTCTATGCCTGTAAAAATTCGCCTTTGTGACACCATGGGTTATGGCGTGCCTTATCCTGGTGCTGCCTTGCCACGTTCCGTACAAAGAATTGTGCGTGCCTTTATCGAAGAAGCCAATGTGCCGGGTGAACACCTAGAATGGCATGGACACAATGACTTCCATAAAGTCTTGGTCAATGGCGTGTCTGCTTGGCTTTCTGGCTGTGGCGCTGTAAATGGCACACTCTTTGGTTTTGGCGAGCGCACAGGCAATACACCGCTTGAGGCCTTGGTCATTGAATACATTTCTTTAACCGGTGACGATACTGCTGCGGACACGACCGTCATCAACGATATTGCGGCCTATTTTGAGAAGGAACTTGACTTTAATATCCCCGCAAACTATCCTTTTGTTGGACGTGACTTTAACGCCACAAGTGCGGGTATCCACGTAGACGGCTTGAGCAAATGTGAAGAAATATACAATATATTTGACACAAATGCGCTTCTTGGTCGCCCAGTGCCGATTATTATTACAGATAAATCTGGCCGCTCTGGTGTGGCTTATTGGATCAACAACAACTTCAAACTTGAAGACGACAAGAAAATTGACAAGCGCAATCCCTTGGTTGGGCTTATCTATGATGATGTGCTTAGCTCTTATGAAAAAACAGGCCGCACAACATCATTCTCGCACAGTGAAATGCTCGCCCTTGTGCAATTGCACATGCCAGAGCTCTTTGATTCAGAATTTGGCTCAATGAAGCGTTTGGCTGGCAAATTGTCTACAAAGATCTTGCTCAAAAAAGCAAACGACCCAAGGCTTTTACAAGACACAAAGGCACAACAAGAAGCGCTCGACAGCTTTATTGAAAAGTATCCTTTCTTGCAATATCTCTATCTTACCGATAAAGACGGCAAATTGATCTGCTCTGCTATCAATAAAAAAGCTGATAAAGAAAAATACAAAGACCAGCAAGTGGGCATTGATTTGTCAGAGCGTGAATGGTTCCAAGAGCCAATGAAGACTGGCAGCACACATATTATGGACGTTTGTCAATCACAATACAGCAATAAGCTTATCATTACTGTTTCAAGCGCTGTGAGCGATGACAAAGATGTTATTCAGGGTGTGCTTGGCGCAGACATGCAGCTTGAAGAATTGCTCAAACGTGCGCAAATGCTGAAAGCTGAAGAAGAAAGGCTCAATGGCGATTCGTCTGAACAAAACGAAAAATAGTTGATGAATATTGAAAAAGGCATGAAAATGCCTTTTTCTCTGTCCACCGTTTAGAACTTAGTGAAGCAGGATAATTATGCAAAACAATACTGTTTATTGGATTGAAGGCGATGGTATCGGGGCAGAACTTTGGAAGGTTGTACGCCCCATTGTTGACACTGCTGTACAAAAAGACTATGGCACAAGCATCAACTGGATTGAACTCTTGGCTGGAGACAAAGCCCTTGAAGAAAAAGGCACAGTCCTCCCCGAAGAAACCTTAGCAACATTAAAAAGCGCAAAAGTCGCCATTAAAGGCCCGCTTGGCACTCCAGTCGGCACAGGAATGCGCAGTCTTAACGTTATGTTTCGGCAAGTCTTAGACCTCTATGCTTGTGTGCGCCCCATCAAGCATTATGCGGGCATTGAAAGCCCAGTAAAGCACCCAGAAAAACTTAATGTAACGGTTTTTCGTGAAAATACCGAAGACGTCTATGCGGGCATTGAATACGAAAGCCAAAGCCCAGAAGCCAAGAAATTGGCAGATTTCTTACACGAAGCCTTTGGCGTAGAAATCTTCCCTGACAGCGCCATTGGCATAAAGCCTATGAGCCCTTTTCGCTCTAAGCGTCTTGTGCGTGCGGCTATACAATATGCCTTAAACAGCTCAAGCGACAGAAGTGAACGCAATGTGACCCTTGTCCACAAGGGCAATATCATGAAATTCACCGAAGGCGGCTTTAGGAAATGGGGCTATGAAGTGGCAGAAGAAGAATTTGCGGACAAAATCTGCTCCGAAGCCGAAGCAAAGCCCGGTCGCATCACCATAAAAGACCGCATTGCTGACGCTATGTTCCAAGAGGTCTTGCTTTCGCCAGAATATTTTGACGTGATCGCCACACCAAACCTCAATGGCGACTATCTGTCTGATGCCCTAGCGGCGCAAGTGGGCGGCCTTGGCATGGCGCCTGGTGTAAACCTCTCAAATGAACTCGCTTTTTTTGAGGCAACACACGGAACAGCCCCCGCTATTGCTGGCAAGGACATGGCCAATCCTTGCTCCTTGCTCTTGAGTGCGGCTATGATGCTTGAGCATATGAATTGGCCCTTGGCGGCAGAGCGCATTCGTAAAGCTATCGAAAAAAACCTTAACGATCGCTTGGTCACTATTGATTTGGCAAAGCAAATGACAGGAAGTAAGGTGCTTGGCACAACAGCCTTTGGTCAGCGCATTGGTGAATTGCTGTAGTCTTTGCACAATAAAGTAAAAAAGAATCCCCTCTTGCGGAAGGGGGGATTTTGAGTGAAACACTTTTTTCAGCCTAATTAGCAATAAGAGAAGTATCATGAATATAGTACAAAAAATCATCAAAAAGCATTTACTTGGCGGAAGTATGCAGGCAGGCGAGGCCGTGGCTTTGCGCATAGACCAAGCCCTTACCCAAGACGCGACAGGCACAATGGCTTGGCTACAATTTGAAGCCCTTGGCGTTGAAAAGGTGCAAGTGGATTTGGCCATCAGCTATGTAGACCACAATACCTTGCAAACAAATTTTCGCAATGCCGATGACCACCGTTTTTTGCGTACAGTCGCTTCGAAATATGGCGCCCTCTTTTCACCTGCTGGCACAGGCATTTGCCATCAGTTGCACCTTGAAAATTTTGCCAAACCTGGCGTCACCCTTGTCGGTTCTGACAGCCACACTCCAACAGCTGGCGGCATTGGCGCCTTGGCTATGGGCGCGGGCGGTCTTTCTGTGGCTCTGGCTATGGCGGGTCAGCCTTACACCATACCGATGCCAAAGGTTGTGCGTGTATGGCTTGAAGGCGAGCTTACAGGCTGGGCTCAAGCAAAGGACGTTATTCTAGAGATATTAAGAATTCGCACCGTAAAGGGCGGCGTTGGCTGTGTCTTTGAATACGCAGGGCCTGGCCTTGCTTCCTTGAGCGTGCCAGAACGTGCCACCATCACCAATATGGGCGCAGAACTTGGCGCAACTACCTCAATCTTCCCAAGCGATGAACTCACTCGTGAATTCTTAAAAGCCCAAGGCCGTGAAGAAGATTGGTCTGAGCTTGTCGCCGACACAGACGCCAAATATGACGAAGAACTTGTCATTGACTTGAGCAAAATTGTGCCTTTGGCCGCTGCCCCGCATATGCCAGACAATATTAAGACGGTTGCAGAATTGGCAGGCATTAAGGTAGAGCAAGTGTCTATTGGCTCTTGTACCAATTCTTCCTATAGAGATTTACTCCAAACAGCTATGGTGCTTAAAGGCAAGCAGATTGCCCCAAGCTGCTCCACAAGCATTTCTCCAGGCTCAAAGCAAGTCTTGGCAATGCTTGCTGAAAATGGCGCATTGAACGATTTGCTCTTGTCTGGCGTGAGACTTTTAGAGTGTTCTTGCGGGCCTTGTATCGGTATGGGCGGTGCGCCTGTTTCTGAAGGGGTGAGTGTGC
This sequence comes from uncultured Desulfovibrionaceae bacterium, assembly GCA_964370125.1. GTDB lineage: Bacteria > Desulfobacterota > Desulfovibrionia > Desulfovibrionales > Desulfovibrionaceae > CAYJIB01. Next base: position 10,406 of record CAYJIB010000025.1, on the reverse strand, counting down.
GCACCTTTAACCGCAACTTTGAAGGACGCAGCGGCACAAAGGACGCTCAGTGTTATTTGACAAGCCCGCTCACAGCCGCCCAAGTGGCCTTGCACGGTGAATTTACCGATCCCGCCACATGGGGCACACCGCCAAGTTGTCAGTCTTTGCCCGAAAATGTACCAAGCATTAAAGACCTCTTTGTGCTGCCTTCTGGGCAAGGTGAAGAAGTGGACGTTGTGCGTGGGCCAAATATTGTGCCTCTTGAAAAATTCTCTGCACTCCCAGAACAATGCGAAGGACAAGTGAGCATTGTTTTGCCAGACAATATCACCACAGACCACATCATGCCCGCAAACACACATATCCTTGCCTTGCGCTCAAATATCCCGGCCATAGCAGAATATGTCTTGACCCCAGTCGATGCCGACTTCCCCTCACGGGCTCGTGCCATGCAGGGCAGTGTGATTGTCGCAAGAGAAAATTATGGTCAGGGCTCAAGCCGTGAACACGCAGCCCTTGCGCCAAGACATCTTGGCGTGCGCATTGTGCTTGCTTGTTCGCTTGCTCGTATTCATAGGGCTAATTTGATCAATTTTGGTATCTTGCCCTTGCTTTTTGTTGAGCCTAAAGACTATGAAGGCATCGAAACACAAATGCAGATAAAACTCGACAGCACAAAGCTTGAGGCTGGTAAGGCTTGTTCATTGCAAGTCGGTGAAAAAACAATACAAGTCACCAACGACTTGAGCGAAGAAGAACTCGCCATTATCCGTGCAGGCGGTCTTTTAAATTCTGTACGCCTTTAGCCATTAAGCAAAGACTGAAAAAGGCATGAAAATGTCTTTTTCAGTCTTTGGCTTAGTCGAAGCTGAAAAATATCTCTTTGGCTCCATAAAATTGCAAGAAATTCGTATTCCACACTCATTTTTCTGCTAATTTTCTTTGGCAATTTTATTAGCGTATTTTGAGCTAAAAAACTTTCAATTTTAATAGCTTGCTCTATTTTTCAGTGCCGACTACTTAGCTCTCAAAAATCCTTTGCCCCAAAGCACCTGTCTCAAAAAATTCCTTTCCTTGACCAGATTTCTTTTGCTGGCTATACTTCATGCCATGGAAAAGTCTTATCTCATTCCCGATCTTCCCGCTCAAAGCTTCCATCAAGTGGAAATCCTTATTCGGCGTTCTCGCTTTATAACGAATATTGCGCACGCAAATTCCCCTGAAATTGCTAGGGCTTGCATTCAATCAATTCGCCAATCCATGCCTGACGCCACACACCATTGTACGGCCTTTGCTGCGGGGCCTGCGGGGCATACGGCCTTTGTGGGCTATAATGACGACGGCGAGCCACACGGCACAGCGGGGCGGCCTATGCTTACGGTTTTGCTGCACAGTGAGATAGGTGAAATTGTGGCTATAGTGACTCGTTATTATGGGGGCGTGAAGCTTGGCACGGGCGGCCTTGTAAAAGCTTATCAACAAAGTGTACAAGAAGGGCTTCTCACTTTACCAACAAAGCTTCGTGTTGCGGAGACTGAACTTTTTGTTGTCTTGGCTTATTCTTTTGTGGAGCTTTTTTTGCGGATTGCAGAAAGGTTTGAAGTGCGCATTGTTTCAGAAGACTTTGCAGAAAAAGTGACCTATCATTGCTCTTTGCCCCTTGCACATAAAGAAGCTTTTTGTCAAGCTGTACGAGACACCACATCGGGCAGTGCGAAATTTGACTTTTTTTAATTGTTTGCTTTATACTTTTTGCAGAATACATCTAAAAAAGCCAAAATCTTCAAATCCACAAAAACTATAAAAACTAAGTCCTCAAAAGCCATAAAAACCAAAGCCATAAAAAATAAAGCCATAAAAAATATCAAACCTCAACATCTATGAAAGCCAAAATCTTCAGAGAAAAAAATTTATTAGGATTTTTGTCTTCTGGCAAGGAAAAGCCCATTTTTGCGACATGAGTGTACGCTTTTGGTACATGACATGGAGCAAAAATGGGTTTTGACGTCGCCAGAGGGCAAAAAGACAATAAATTTCTTATATGTTTTGGACTTTAACCTTGATCACATCCCCACGGCGGATGACGCTTTGTCTGTTTAAGCTATTCCATTCCATAATGAGATTTGGGTGCACATCAAATTTACGAGCGATGGCCCAGATGGTGTCTTTGTCTTGCACGACATAGCGGACATTGCGCGCGCTTGCGTTTTGTGCGACCATTGCGGAGCTTACCCGAGTAGGTGTTTTTTCAACAGCGGCTTTATTTTGTGCAAGCAAGGGATCTGTTGCCATAGGTTTTTTGGGCACACGCACTCTTGCGCCGGCTTTTAGGGGTTCAATGCCAGGGTTTAAGCTGCGCAACTGGGCGAGGCTTATGCTGCTGCGCCTTGCAATGCTTGACATGGTATCGCCACGCACCACTTGATAGGTGTAGCCGGCTTTGATTTTTTGGTTTGAGGCTGTGCTAGAATTTCTTTGTGAAGAACTTGCGCTAGCGACTTGTGTTCTGCTTTTATTTCTTGCTGGGCGAGATTTTGTTTGCGCAATATAGACCTTTGCACGGCTGACAGAATGACGTGGCACATAGGCGATACTTTTGCGTCCTGGAGGGGAGGCTGTGCGCTTAAATGTCGGGTTGTAGTCTTTAAATTCTGACCAAGAAAGCTGCGATGAACGAGCAAGGGCTTTAAGGTCGGTGTCTGGCTCAAGGCTAATGGCGACAACTGGCGGCGCACCGATATTTTGCATGGGTTCAAAACCAAGGCTTTCAAGATTGCGCATAATTTTACAAATGGCTAAGAATTTTGGCAAATATTGACGGTTTTCTTCTGTGAGATAATTTTTTGTGCCTTCTAATTGACTATTTTTACGGCGAAGCTCAAAGAAGGTTTTTGAACCTGTGGCCTCAAGACCACGACCAACTTTTCCTTGACCTGCATTGTATGAAGTGATAGCCAAATGCCAGTCGTCAAAGCGTTTGTTGAGTTTTCCAAGATAGGTTGCGGCCGCACGAGTGGATTCGAAGATGTCATAACGTTCATCTACCCAATAGTCTTGGCGCATTCCATAAGCCTTGCCTGTTGAAGAAATGAATTGCCACATACCAAGCGCACCTGTTCTTGAGCGGGCTGTGGGGATATAAAGACTTTCAACAAAGGCTAAGTAGGCGAGTTCTTGCGGGAGGCCGTGCTGACGCATGACTTGACGCATAAAGGCGATGTATGGTTGACCGTTTTTAATGCCTTTTTCAATCGTTTTGCGCTCATCATGCACATAACGCTTAAAATGCATCATTACGTCAATCATATCTTTTGCAGAAATATTTTTGTCAAAAGCCCCAACAGACATCAAGGCTCTTTTTTCTGCTGGGCTAAAGGGTTTGCTCCCTTTGGGTAAGTATTTTGTTGGATCAGCCGAGGCTTCAAGAGCTTTTGGGCTGGCAATGAAAGGATCAATCGGTACAGATGTCTTTGAAGAACAGGCCGAAAGCACAAGCATACAGGCCATCAAAGAACACAAAAACACCATACGAAGGCTGCTCAAAGGGGCAAGACCGCAAAATCTCATCCTTCTGGACACTTTCATAAAAATAGAATACATTGGAACCTCCTAAACACATCACACACACTTTTAAAGGAGTTTGTGCTCGCAAAAGCGACAAACTGTGCCAAAAACAAGGTGCTTTCCCATGACACAATTCTTATCGTCACTTTTTTGCATTCCTTAGGCTTCTTCTTGTAAAAAAATGAAGCTTAATTTTTTTAACAATACATTACAAAGGTTTACAAAGTTAAAATGAAAGAAAAATTCCACAAAAGGCCTGAAAAGTCTAGAAACTTTGAAGAAAATCTCAACAAAAAAGCCGGTCTTGATGACGCTGTTATCCTTGACGGTTTACAGCCCGTTATGGAGCTTTTAGAAAGTCAACCAGAAAAAATCGACACGGTTTTTTTGCGTAAGGGTCATGCCGCTTTGGAGCGCAGCAGTATTCTTGATGTGTGCCGTTCTAAGGGTGTGCGTTTTGTCTTAAGCGACGCCAAAAGCTTTGCAAAGCTTTACCCAAAGGCCCAACAAGGCCTTGTCGCTCGCCTTTATCCAGCGGGCTTTCTTGACCTTGATGAATTTATCGAAAAAGCCAAAAGAGCGCCGCTCCCCCTTGTCATTGCGCTTGACCAAGTGCAGGATACAGGCAATGTCGGCACACTCGCCAGATCGCTCTATGCCTTTGGCGGTGCGGGCATTGTTATTCCAAAGCACAATAGCGCCTATCTTGGCCTTGGTGCTATGCGAGCAGCAAAGGGCGCTCTTGAAAAATTGCCCATCACCAAGGTCACAAACCTTGCGCAAAGCCTTGATAAATTTATTAACGAAGGCTTTACCGTCTATGCCACGAGCGCACCAACAGAAAGCAGCGTAAATGTCTTTGATAGCCCGCTAAACCTGCCCGCTGTCCTTGTTCTTGGCAACGAAGGCGAAGGTATTCGCCACAATGTACAAAAGCGCTGTGACCTTTGCTTGCATATCCCTATGTTTTGGCCAGAAAGCGATTCTATCAATGTCGCACAAGCAGGAAGCATCATCGCCGCCTACTTTCTGCACAAACACAAACCAGAAAAAAGATAGCACAAAAGGGCCCTTGGTACAAGAAAGCAAAAAGTATATTCTTTCAAGACATTAAAGATTGTCTAGAAAAATTCTGCTAAAAACTCAATAGCTTACAAGAGAGAGAAAATTATGCCACACACCATTCCCTTTCAAGACACTCCCTTCCCCATTGCCAAGCTTGGCAAGGCGACAATTCCCTCTCCCCTGCCCTTTAAGCTCATGGAAGCCGACGAACTTGTGCATTTGTGCCTTGACAGCGAACATGCCGAAGACATCAAACATCAACAAAATGTCGCTTTCCAAAAAGCCGGCCCTCGCTCAAAACTCTATTTTGACGCGAGCAAGACCCGTTGCGCCATTGTCACTTGTGGTGGCCTTTGCCCTGGACTCAACGATGTCATTCGCTCTATCGTCATTGCGGCTCATCACGAATACAAGATCCCCTCAATCCTTGGCATTCGATACGGCCTTGAAGGTTTTATCCCTTCGTATAAGCACGACCTTATCAACCTCACCCCGACCGCTGTTGAGCATATTCACCGTTTTGGTGGCACCCTGCTCGGCTCTTCTCGTGGGCCACAAGACGCAGAAGAAATTGTCGAGGCCCTTAGGCGTTCGCACATAAATATCCTCTTTGTCATCGGCGGAGACGGCAGCATGAAGGCCGCAAAGACCATTGCAGACAGTATTGAAAAGCAGCGTTTGCCCATTTCTGTTATTGGCATCCCAAAGACCATTGACAATGACATCAATTTTATTCCGCAATCTTTTGGCTTTGATACCGCTGTTGACATAGCAAGCCAAGTGATCAGCTGTGCGCATGTTGAGGCTCTTGGCAGCCACGGCGGCATTGGTCTTGTTAAGCTTATGGGGCGTGAGTCGGGCTTTATTGCGGCTCAAGCCTCTCTTGCTTGTCGTGAGAGCAATTTTGTGCTTGTTCCCGAAACAAAATTTGAACTGCACGGCGAAGGCGGCCTTCTCCCCGCCTTAAAACAACGCCTGCTTGCTCGCAAGCACGCTGTCATTGTTGTGGCAGAAGGCGCAGGACAACACCTCATGCCCACCCTTTGCGAGACAGATCCTTCTGGAAATCCTGTGCTTGGCGATATTGGGGCTTTTTTAAAAAAAGAAATTCAAAAATATTTGAAAGCTGAAGAAGTACCTTTTACCTTGCGCTATATTGATCCCAGCTATATTATCCGTTCTGTGCCTGCAAACGCAAACGACCGTGTTTATTGTGGATTTTTGGGACAATACGCTTTGCACGCGGCTATGGCGGGAAAGACGGCTATGGTTGTTGCTAAAATTATGGACAGATATGTGCATTTGCCTCTTGAGCTTGTGACCTCGAAGAAGAGGAAATTGTCTATTCATTCTTCGCTTTGGCGCAATGTTATTGAGTCGACGGGGCAGGGGCATCTCACCGGCATCCTACCTGACAGGCGCTGATAAAGCAGTGTCTGCGGCGTTGGGCATCGATTTTGCGTCGCTCATGTACCAAAAGCGTACACTTCGCTAGCAAAATCTTGCCCGCCTTGTATCCACTACTTTATCAGCGCCTGTCAACTTGCCTGGTATTCTCACCTTTTTAAGCGCCTGTCAACTTGCCTGGTATTCTCACCTTTTTGAAGCACTCACCTTTTTAAGCGCCTGTCATGATGTGTAAAGATAACTCTTTGCGAAACACTCGCCTTTTCAGCGTCCGTCGTGAGTTGTAAAGATAGCCCTTTTGAAGCTTCACTTTCATGCGGCTGTCATGGGCTATACATGTTTCATGAGCGGCCATGCAATCGCACAATAGCCCCCTGTGGGCATAGCCTTTCACACAGGCCGCATTGCAAGCAATGCGCTCTGGAAATAAAATAAGGCTCTCCCTCTTGTATACACAAGCCAGGGCATTTTTCTTTGCAAAGTCCGCAGCTTATACATTTCTCGTCAATCACAAAGCCCTGCTCTTTTTCCTTAGCGCCTCCATAAGCAAACGACTCCCGAAAAATAGGCTTGTCGGTCAAATGATAAAATTCACCTTCTGCCTTGTCGACCAAAAAACAAGCTACAATCTCAAGGGCTTCTCCATCATAAAGCTCAAAAAATCCTGAGCGATGCACTCGCATAAAATCGAGGACCTCTTGACGTTTTTCTCCAAACACCTGAACAACACTGCCCTGCAAACGTATCGCACCCGAATTACTTGCATCAAAAGCTGCAATGGCAACCTTCTTCCCCTCTTTTAACTGCGAGTAAAAAGGCTTGCCCTTGCAACAGATAATAAAAAGCCCCTCGTCACTCACCATCATACTATTGATTATTCTTGTCTCTGGATTTCCTTCTTCATCAAGACTTGTTATCGATAAACATTTTAACCTAAAAAGCTCATCAAGATATTTCCTCGCTGTCTCATTCATGTCGTTCTCCCTCCACATAAAATGAACATGGTGTAATTATTTGCTGTTTGATATTTTCAATAAAAATACGTACAAACAATGACATTTGTCAATAGACAAAGCTTTTGCCAGGCTTATCAATTTTTCTTTTTTCAGTACAAAAACACATAGAAATTCTTTTGTAAGGTCTTTTTCCTTGCTTTTCAAAGCAATTTGTACTAGTTTTTAAAAAAGTGTTTTAATTTCAACATGTAAAAAATTCCTGCTGAGTATTGGCATAGATTTTGTAATTTAGAATTTGCCTTTTATAGAATTTTTGTTGTCTACAAGATGCCAGAATCAGTTTATTTAGGAGATGGCTTTATGAAAATCATGACAAAGATCATGCTTATGGTTGGTGGAGTAATAATATGCCTGTGTCTTGCGCTTGGCTATGCAGGAAATTATATTTTTAGTGAATACAGCAGCAAAACACAGCATGAGCAGCTTATCCAAGCTTCAAAAGCTATGAAAAAAGAAATGGACTATCTTATTGATGCCCAACACAGCCTTAGCGCCATTATCCAAGAAAATGAAGAAATAGCACAAGCTGTTGCTTTTAACGATCTGGCAGCCCTTAATCTTGCTATTAAAGACATCGCCGCCCTTGACGGTGTAGAATTTGTAACAGTTGTTGATGCAAATAAACGCGTACTCGCAAGAAGCCATTCAAGCAAGACTGGCGACATTTTGCCTAGCGACTTGCAAAGCGTATCGATCCCCTTACAAGAAAAAAAAGGGGTCGTCGGCATGGGCGTCCTTGGCTCTATTCCTCTCGCCCTTTCTTCGGCTGTTCCTCTTGAATATAATGGCGAGGTCGTCGGCGTTATCCTTGCAGGAAAAAACATCACCTCTGGGAAGTTTGTCAATGACTTTAAGGACATTTACAATGTAGAAGCTACTGTTTTCTTAGACGATATGCGTATGACGACAACTATTTTGCGTGATGGAAAGCCAGCTGTTGGAACACCGCTCAATAATCCAAGTATTTATGGTGACGTTATTGGACAAAGCAAGACAGTCGTTTCTGAAAATGTGATCTTGGGCAAAGAATACGACACAATTTATTGGCCTTGGCAGGACCATGCAGGCAAAAATGCTGGCATTTTCTTTGTGGGCGTTTCTCGAGAAGTTGCCGCCGCAACACAAAGAACCATTTTGTATTCATACATCGGGGCAGGCGGACTTTTGGCTGCTGTCTTCCTTCTTTTGGCTTTCATGCTTGTGCGCACCATTATTGTTCGCCCAATCCAAATGACAACAAATTATGCAAAGGAAGTTGCAGGGGGCAACTTTGCTAGCACTATTCACTCTAACTCAAAAGACGAAATGGGTACCCTTATAGAATCTCTAGGTTCTATGGTCAGACAATTAAAGGAGCGTCTTGGTTTTTCTCAAGGCATTATGCAAAGCATTGTTTCGCCCTTTGTTGTTGTAGACCCAAGCAATCATATTATATTTTTGAACAATGAATTCCTTACGTATTGGGGGCTTAGTGGCTCTCCACAAAGCTATTATGGAAAAACACCGGGCGAGCTTTTACATAATGACCCTAAGGCTATAACACCCTTTGACACAGTTCTTTATGAAGGCAAATATCTGCACAATCACCCCGCCATACAAATCAATGCTGCAGGTGAAAAAAAATATATACGCGTTGACGCTGTCCGCTTGTACGATTTAGACAAAAAATCCATTGGCGCCTGTATGCTGCTTACCGACACGACAGGCGAATTCACCTCACAAAATAATATCACAAACCTAACAAGACGCATTCGTGTCTCTTCAAGCACGGCCAACGATATATACAAACAGCAAACCGAAAGCTTTAATGCCCTAAAAACACAGCTAGACAAAACCTCTGCCGCCGCAAGCACTGAAGCAAGGGCCGCTCAAGAAGCTGTGGCTATCGTTTCTGCAATGAGCACAACCCTAGAAGACTTAGCGCGAAAAGCCTTAGAAACTTCTGAAAACACAAAAAATACAAGAACAGAAGCAGAAAATGGCCGCGAAATTGTAAATAAAACCGTAGAACACATCACACAAGTAGCCGACCATGCAGAGGGCATGACAAAAAGCATGGAAGCTCTTGGAGAAAGAGCGACAAATATCAGCAATATAGTTGAACTTATCAAGGACGTTGCCGACCAAACAAACTTGCTTGCATTAAACGCCGCTATTGAAGCTGCAAGAGCTGGCGATGCTGGCCGTGGATTTGCCGTTGTTGCTGATGAAGTAAGAAAGCTTGCAGAAAAAACTATGGACGCAACAAATGAGGTCAATAGCACTGTTTCCGCACTTCAAACAGAGGTTGAAAAAAGTATTGCTCTTACCGAACAAACCGCTGAGCTTAGCCAATCCTCTACTGAATTTGCAAGGCAATCTGGCGAAAGCCTTCATCGCATTGTTGGTATCGCTGAACAAGCCGTCATAGAAGTGGCTTCAATCGCTGACCATGTCACAGAACAATCACAAAAAGGCGCATCAGTCGCCAGCTCTATGAGTGAAATCAGCGTCATGGCAGAAGAAACCGTCGGAAACATGGGCGAATCACAAGAATTTGTGGGGAACCTAGCTGTTCTTTCAGATGAGCTTGAAAAACTTATTACCACCATGTCAAGCAATAGACGCAATGACGATCGCTTCATTGCAGAAATCCCTTACACCCTTAGTCTTGCTGCTCAGGGCAGTTCACCGATAGTTTGCACCCTTATTGACATCAACCTTCAAGGTATGCGCTTAGCCATACAAGAGAATAGCTCTAGCATAAAACAAAATCAAAGCGTAATTATTGTCGCAGATAAACTTCCCTTGTCAAAATTGCTCAACAACCGAAAAGCAATACTTCTTTGGAAGAACTCAAATGAGTGCGGCTTGCAATTTACACCTTACTTAAACACAGACAACAATACACTTTGTGCAAATATGTTCAGCTCTGAAGACGGCTGGTCAAAGGTTATAGAGCTTAAGGCCACAACAATTAAATAGCCGATTTTATCTAAATCATCAAAAAAGTGCTGTGTTTGCTTGCCAGACACGGCATTTTTATTTTTTTGGGAAGTTTTCTTTGAAAGGAGACTTGCTACCTCTATGAAGTTTTAGGGATTTTCTTTGAGAGGAGACTTGCTACCTCTATGAAGTTTTAGGGATTTTCTTTGAGAGGAGACTTGCTACCTCTATGAAGTTTTAAAGATTTTCTTTGAGAGGAAGTCCTCTTGTCAAATAAGTTTATTAAAGATTAAAGTTGTCTTTTATTATTGTGTGAGGGGGATTATGGGCTTATGGTGGGGAAGATATTCGCCTCGCAAGTTTTATAGTAAAAGTATATTAAGCTAGTAAAGTTTTTTTTAAGTTAAACTTTCGAGGCGCATATATTTGAGGGGGGCGCGGGGGGGG
>CAYJIB010000024.1:0-23062 GCA_964370125.1 uncultured Desulfovibrionaceae bacterium | reverse complement strand
ACAGCTGCAAGCTCGATTATGCCTGCCTTGTGGATATTCGGCCTGAGGATGTTTTAGGGGGGATTTTGTTGCTTACAAAAACAAACGAGGGTCAAGGTTCAGGGCTTCAGCAAGCTTTGCGGCATTCTTCTTTCCGATAGGTCTTTTGCCATTTTCCATAGCAGAAAGGTGTGAGCGTGGAATGCCTGTGCGCTCAGAAAGCTCTTTTTGCGTCAAGCCTTCCTTTGTGCGCCCGCCACGCAAAGCAATTTGCGGCCACTCTTCCTGCTTTGTTGGCATGAGCTCTTGCCAAGGGACACTTTCATTTTCTTCTCGCAAACCATAAGAGTGCATAACTTGCAACACTTGCTCTACCATGTACATTGGCACAGTAAAAGACAATTGCACTTCATCAGTAAGGGGCTTTCTCGTGGCTTCCAACATATTGCACCTCGATAAGTCTTATTTGTCCTGCCAGCTCTTCCCACACAACAACGTAGGTTGGGCGTCCTGTTTTTATGTGACAATGATGCTTTCCTGAGCCAAGTTTGCTGTAATTTTTCCAGTTTCCTCGGACTGCACCGTTTTGTTCCATGTCACGAATAAGCAAGCGCAAAGCGTCATATACGCCTTTAGGCAGCTTAGGCAAAGACTTTGCAACTTTTTTTGTTACTATCACATTCCACATCATTTATGGTCCTTTGCTAGAAATAAAGTTACCATTTTTTGGAACATTGTCAAGCCGCTAGCCCTCAACCCCCTCAATCCAAGGATTGAAATAGCCAAATTCAATGCCGGGGCAAGCTTTTCTTATGCGTTTGCGGAAATTACTAAAGCCCACAGAAGGACCGTCTGCGCAGCCTTCCATGATTTGTAAATAATATTCTGGGTCAATGTTCAAATTACGAAGTTGCACAAGCTGCACGCCATTTTTTTGCAGGCAAGCAATAAGGGCTTCAAGCTCGGCTTCTGTGTCGGTAATTCCAGGAAAATACAGCAAATTCACAGCAACATGCACGCCATTATCTGAAGCAAGTCGCATAGAAGCAAAGACATCGTCAAGCTCATAGCCTTGCGGTCGATAGTAACGATTGTAGCTTTCTTGTACGGCAGAATTGAGGCTCACCCGCAAAGAAGTTAGCCCTGCCTTAGCAAGAGCTTCTATAGCAAAGGGCAAGGAAGCGTTTGAATTGAGATTGATTGTCCCTCTGCCGCCACCAGAGCGAAACAGGGCGATACTTTCTTCAAGCAAGCGGTGTTCGGTTAAGGGTTCGCCTTCACAGCCTTGTCCAAAGGAAAAAATAGGCTTTTCCACTTCATTTCGGGCATGATGCCGCATAACTTCGACGATTTCTTGTGCTTTTGGTGTAAAAGAGAGGCGACTTTGGGGGCTTGAGCAAATTTTCCCTTCATCTTGCTTTGAAATACAGCCGATACAGCGGGCATTGCAGGTGCGAGAAACAGGCAAGGGGGCCTCATAACGCCCAAGGCAGAGATTTCTTGCAGCAGGGCAAGAATAGCGCAAGACACAATGGTGCATGAGGTGCTGCATCAGGCGATTGTTTGGATAGGCCTTGATGAGTTTTTTGGCTTCTTTTTGGATTTTTGAGAGCATTGAGGGCGTAAAGACCTGTCTTTGGTCTTCATCAACACGCTTTGCACAAACATAAAATCTGTCATTATAATAGCCCACAGCGCCATAAGCAAAAAGCGGCAGCATGGGGGCGTCTTTTTCTGAGACATAGGCTGGGTGTGCCGTTAGGGTGTAGCCTGGGGAAACAAAGGCCGCAACAGCATAGTCTTCTTGTTGTTCAACTTGCCCTGTTTCGATGTCAAGGCCAACGGCAAAGCGCTTGGGAAGCAAGAACAAATCGCTGTCTTTGGGCAGGGGGATAAGTTCATCTGGTCTTGGCAATGCCCATTCTGTGCCGCGGCGGCATACGAGCAAAAGATCTGGGTCATCAACAATTTCGCCTTGGGCATTGGCCACAAGCAGAGTCGGTCGGATAGGTGAATTTGACATAAAAAGAAGCACCTTGCAAAATATTGTGTGTTGGTCTATACTTTTTTGCAGGGCGAGCTGACGCTCCCTCTACAATGTGCAAAAAATGAAAAGCAACGCACAAAAGTATACAAAATGTTAGGCACAATAGCAAGGTGACTTCAGCAAGAACGACTTTGCAAAATAATTGAGGGTGTATTTATGATTTTCCTAGCTTTGGCATTGATGTTTTTTGGTCTGTCCTGCATGTTTTTTTGGTTGTGGAAGGCGCAATCTGTGAGCCTTAAAACTTTACAAGAAGAAAATGCGACTATCCTTCGCCAAATCGAACGCTTAAATGTTCGCTGTGCCACGATGTCTGCCCAGCTTGACGATATGGCTGTTAAAAAAGGGCCAAAGCTTTCCCCAACAAATCTAGCCAACAGTTTTGTCGGCAATATGGAAAGCGGCACAAAGGTTGTCAGCACAGAAAACCACAAAGAGCAAGGCCAAGCTTTGGGCTTAAGTCTTCAAAATGAAAGACCTTCTGCGCAAGGCGAAGCAACAAATCCTAGTGGTTTGCCCAAAATCAATTTGTAGTTTTTGATTGAAATTGGCTGAAAAAGCTAAAAAAAGAAGCTGATAAAGGTATTGCTATGCCTTTATCAGCTTTTGTCTTTAAAAATAAGAATTTTATTTCAAGCCAGAATGTCCAAAGCCGCCTTCTCCCCTGCCGCTTTCTGAAAGCTTTTCGGAGAGGATGAATTGTGCTTGGAAGGCTGGCTGGAAAATCATTTGCGCAATGCGGTCAAAAGGAGCAATCGTAATGGCTTTTTTGCTATTATTGAATAAGGGCACTTTCAGTTCGCCACGATAATCTGGATCGATGACGCCCACGCCTTGTGCAACAACAAGGCCTTGCAGACCGCCAAGCCCGCTGCGTGAATAGACAAAGGCGGCGATATTTTCGACAAGAGGCTCAATGGCTATGCCTGTTGGGACAAGCACACGCTCACCAGGCTCTATTGTGAGGCTTTCTTCATCAATACAAGCCCGCAAATCAAAACCCACTGAATAGGCCGTGGCGTAGCCAAAATGAGCGCCTTGAGGCTTTTTGTCGCCTTTTATGCTTTGTGCTTCTTGCGAATAATGGGCTTGCGCATTGCGCAAAAAACACAGACGTACAGGGCATGAAGTCATAAAGCTTTCCTTTTCAGCGTACTGCTACTTAATAAAGAGCATTTCTTGGTAGGAAGGCAAAGGCCACAAATCTTCAGGAACAAGGTTCTCTAAAGAATCCGCAAGCAAGCGCACCTCATACATGGCAGGCAAAATAGTCTGACAACAATGCATAGCCTCTGCAACCACGCCCTGCTTTTCATTGCTAAGATGCTTTTCGAGCTTTTCAGTGGCTTTGCGCAATGCGGTTAAAAGCTCGCTGATATGGTCAAGCATGACCGTATCAGGCTCTTTACCAAGCTGTTGCAAGCTTAAAGCGACTTGTGCCAATTCATTTTGCGCACGAAGTCCAGCAGGATAGAGCAAGGTGCGCACCGTACGTACAACAAGCTGCGCCTCGGTAGTGATGGTCTTGATATAGATTTCATGATAACTGTCATGCCGGGCCTTGAGTTCTTGTTGCGAAAGAACCTTATACCTTGTGTACAAGTCAATAACTTCGGGCTTGAGCAAGCTAGCCAAGGCTTCTGGCGTAGAATTGTCATTGGGCAGACCACGGCTTTCAGCCTCTTTGTGCCAAGCTTCAGAATAACCGTCACCATTAAAGATGATAGCGCTGTGTTCTTCAACAATTTCTTGAATAAGAGCGGTAACAGCGTCATTGATTGTTTGTTTTTGACTTTGCAAGGCCTGCTCAAGGCGAGTGGCAACAAAGTCTAATGAATCCGCCATGATAAGATTAAGGGCACTTTGTGAGTCAGAGGCAGGCATAGACGAGCCAAGGGCACGAAATTCAAAGCGATTGCCCACAAAAGCAAAGGGGCTGGTGCGGTTTCTGTCACCCGAATCAGCTCGCAAAGGCGGCAGAGCGTCCACGCCAATGTTCATGATACGCTGGCCTTTTGAGCCTTGAATATTGCCTATGCGAAATTGCTCTAAAAGGTCGGTAAGCTGATCGCCAAGGAAGATAGAGATGATGGAAGGCGGGGCTTCATGCGCCCCAAGGCGGTGTTCATTGCCGGCAGTCGCAACGGTCGCCCGCAAGAGTCTGGCAAATTTGTGAATCGCCCTTATCATAGCCACAAGAAAGACAAGGAACATGGCATTTTCATGCGGTGTGTCGCCTGGATCAAACAAAGAACCAAGCTCCGCATTGCCGATGGAAAAATTCAAATGCTTGCCTGAACCGTTAATGCCCTTAAAGGGCTTTTCGTGCAAGAGGCAAATAAGGCCGTGTCTTTTCGCAATGCGGCGTAAAACGGTCATGATGAGCTGATTGTGGTCGATGGCCAAGTTGCCAGCCTCATGCACTGGAGCTATTTCGTATTGGCTTGGCGCGACTTCATTGTGCCTTGTGCGGATAGGCACACCAAGGCGAAAGAGTTCGGCCTCTGCTTCCATCATACAGCTGAGCACGCGCCTAGGCATAACGCCATAATATTGGTCGTTAAACTCTTGTCCTTTTGGGGGTTTAGAGCCAAAAAGTGTGCGTCCGCTTGTCAAGAGATCTGGGCGAGCAAAGGCAAAATTACGGTCAATAAGAAAGAATTCTTGTTCAAGGCCAGCATAAGAAATAATGGGCAAAGAACTTTCTACGCCAAAGATTTGGAGTACGCGCTTTGCCTGCTTGCTTAGGGCTTGATTTGAGCGCAAAAGAGGGGTCTTGAGGTCAAGGGCAACGCCTGTCCAAGAAATAAAAGCTGTAGGAATGCAAAGGACAAAGCCACCGCCTTGCGACATGATGTAGGCCGGGCTTGTAATGTCCCAAGCGGTATAACCACGAGCTTCAAAGGTAGAGCGAAGACCACCAGAAGGGAAGCTTGAGGCATCGGACTCGCCTTGAGAGAGCATTGTGCCATTAAAAGCCGTTATGGCATTGTCTAAGCCGTCTGGTACAAGGAAGGAATCGTGTTTTTCAGCCGAAACACCTGTTAGGGGATAGAAAACATGCGTAAAATGAGTTGCGCCTTTTTCGATAGCCCAGTCCTTCATTGCGGAAGCGACTGTATCCGCAATGCTGACATCGAGCTGTGTGCCTTGTTCGATACTGTCTTTTAATGAAAGATAGACCGATCTTGGCAGGCGTTCTTTCATCACTCTGTCACTAAAGACATTGGTGGCATAAATATCAGAGGGTTTTGTTGAAGCAAAATTTAAGGGTTTAAAGGTTGAAGTGTACTTGGTTATTCCAAGAATGGCGTTGGAACGAGCGGTATTTGGCATTGTTTTTGTCCTTCTGCAAGCGAAAATCTTTTTTCCAAGGTCTTTTTGCGTATTATTTTAGGAATTGGTATATTTTAATGTGAATTTTGCATTTGACTTAGTCAAATTCAAGAGGTTTTGCCAAAATACGACGAATTTGTTTAACATCGGCTTCTATCACGACAAAAGTCCAGCCAACAAGGGCAAATTCTTCTCCAGCTTGTGGCACATGTCCGGCCTCAAGACACAAATAACCGCCGATGGTCTCTACTTCATCGGTATCAACAACAATACCAAAGGGTTCTAGCTCTTCAAGAAGGGCACGCCCGCTAAGGTCTAAAAAGCCTTCTTCATTTTGGCGAATGTCTTCTTCTTTTGGGGCATCGTGTTCGTCTTCGATATCGCCGACAATTTCTTCGATAATGTCTTCAATGGTGACAAGGCCGGCAGTCGCTCCGTATTCGTCAACAACGATGGCTAAGTGATTTTTTCTGGCACGAAAGACTTGTAAAAGCTCGCTGACAAGTTTTGTTTCAGGAATAAAAAAGGGCGAGCGCATGACAGATTCAATGGTCTTTTGTTCTTGACTAGGCAAGATAAGCAGGGGCAAGAGATCCTTACCATAGACAATGCCAACAATATCGTCACGGCTTTCTTTGTAGATGGGAATGCGAGAATGACCTGATTCGGCTATGCATTTCACAAGGTCAGCAAAGGTCGCCTCTAGAGGCATACAGTCAAAATCTGTCCTTGGGGTCATGATGTCTTGAGCCTGAACAGTGTCAAGGCGCAACACACGCAAAAGCATAGTGCTTTCTTCTTGTTCGAGTTCGCCTTCGTCTTGGGCTTCTAAGATTGTTTGTTCAAGGCTTTCATGTGTTCGACCACTAAAAAAATCTTTGAATCGCGTCCAAACATTCTTTTCCGTACTTCGGTCCAAAATACAACTCCTTTTGCATGGCAAGTGTTTGAGGTTGTTTGTGGGTTTTTTATTCTTTCAAAGATCTTTTGTCACTTTTTGGTCAAAGCCTTCATTGGCATTGTCAGCTAAGTCACCCACAAGCTCAGCTTTTGCAAGTTCTAATTTCTGTGTTTTCCTTGCGGCCTTTCGTTTACGATACACTACAATGATTTTGTATGCAATAAGATAAGAGAGGACAGAAGAGGGGGTTGCAATAATGAGACCACCCAGCATCATTACGGCAAAAAGCTGCCAGCCTGCCTCAATAAGTTGCATCATTTCAACCTGTTGCAAGTCTAGGGGAGGCACTTCAAAGGGCACAGCAAGTGAGCCAACATAATAAAAGAGGATATAAAAAGGCACCCAATTTAATGGATTTGACACCCAAGTGCCAAGAGCGGCCGCCAATTTATTGCCTCGCACGATGAAGGCAAGGGCGACAGCAAGGACGGTTTGAAAAGGCAAAACAGGCAAAAGACCAATAAACACACCGGCGGCAAGGCCTATAGCGATATTGTGCGGGCTTGCTTCAATGCGTAAAAATTTGAGCCAAAGATAGCGGCTTGTGCGGCCTAAGCGCGTGCCAAGCTGACGGTACCAAGGGCCGTTGTATGTTTTTTTTGGGCTTGTCTGTGTTTCTTGTGACATAATTTCTTTGAGTTTTAGGTGTTTAAGAATTGTTTGTGCCTATATGGCTTTCGTGATTGGCTTGTAGAGCAAGGGTAACAAGGATGGGGCCTGCAAAAATTCCCGATGGCCCAAAGGCAGCCAAACCGCAAATAATTGACACAATAAGCGCAATAAAAGAGGTATTTATCCCTTGTTGCAAAAAAAGCGGACGCATAACATTGTCAACTCCAGTTACAACAAGGCTTGCCCAAACAGCCAGGCCTATAGCCGCAATGCTTGAGCCTGTAAGCCAAAGCCAAAGGGAGATGGGAATCCAGACAAGGGTCGTGCCGATAAAGGGAATGGGCGCAACCAAGGTCGCCACAAGACCCCAAAAGGCAGGCTGCGGAACATCCGCAATCATAAAGCCAAGACCGCACAACATTCCTTGAATAAGGGCCACAAAAACCACTCCCATAAGGATGCCAAATATCGCATTGCGAAAAGCTACGATAAAGCGCTTGAGCACAACCTTTGAAAGCGTTGTTATACGCATGCTAAAGTCAAAAATGACTTCGGCATACATGACATACATGACAGTTACAAGAATAAAGAGGAAAATGTCTACCACAAAATTAAAAGCTCCACCCGCAATGCCAAGGCCGCTATTGACAACTATTCTTGCGGCATCGCCAGCTAATTGCGCAATATAGCCAATCACCTGGTGAATGCCGCCTTCAAGGCCAGGGATGTCTTTTAGCCATTCGTCCACCTTTACGAGCCATTCTTGCAGCTCTGGGCTTTGTAAAAGGACAGGATTGCTAAAGCGTTCGAGCATTCTAAGGCCATTAAGCGCTTGTGGAACAACAAGCAAGACAAGAATACCGATGGGCAAGGTGGTGCAAAGAATAATGACAATTGTGTATAAAACAAGGCCTTTGAGTGGTGAAAAGCGCAAACAAAGTCTTTGATACCAAGAATAGGAGACGCAAGCAATGCAGGCCGCCAAAAAAGCGACATTTGGATAGGGCCAAAGCAAGCATATCCAGGCGCAAAGGGCTATGATAGAAAAAATTCTTGGCATTGTTTTTCCTTAGCAATCGCCATCGCTGATAAAAATCGCAATGCGTTTTGCCTGTGTATTGCTTTTATTTTCTTTACATCAAAGACTAAGAGCTTTCTAGCGCATTGCGCATTTCAATTGCCTTTGCGCAAAGTTCTTTCATTTTTGCATCATCTGGAGAAGCGTCAAGGCCTTTTTTAAAATAAGGGAGCGATCTGCGCACTTCACCTGCATCCATTAGGGCCTTGCCAATAAGAGCATATAGGCTAAATTCGTCCTTGCAAAAGCTTATTGCCTGTGCAAATTGCTCGTCAGCTTCGGAGGCTTCACCACGCCCAAGAAGGCGCAAACCTTCGTTATAATGAATATCAAGCTGCATTTTTCTTGCTCTTGTCTGCTCTTTGCTTTCTGTGCTCAGTTTTTTGACGATAACATCGACAACTTTTTGCATCCCTGCGCCAAGGGCGGCTTCTTTACCTGGGGTATAGGAAATACCCTTTGGGCAATATTCTAAAAACAAAGGGTCTTTTGCTAAAGTTTGCAGGCTGTCTCGAAGCTTTGCCTTAATTTCAACAGGCACAGAAGCAAGTTTTCCACTTTCTTGCAAAGCTGTTGTTAAAAGCTTCATGGCCTCAAGGCTTTCTTTTTTGTTTAATTGCACTTGCGCTCGAACGATAGTGCTTAGAAGTGTTTTTGCGTCCATAGTTCACTCATTATGATAGGCTATTCGGTGTTGAATGGTCTTTGCCCTATAAATTTGCTCATACAAAATCACACGTGCAAGTTCATGAGGAAAGGTCATGCGGCCAAGAGCCAGCGACAATTTGGCACGTTTTCGCACCTCTTCATCAAGACCATAAGCTCCGCCGATGATAAAACAGACCTGCTGATTGGCATTTTCAGAAAAGTGGCTTAAAGCACTTGCAAGTTCTTTCGAAGTGTAGCACAATCCTTGTTCATCAAGGCAAATGGGAATGTCCCTCGGACCAAGGCTTGACAAAATGGCCTGCCCTTCTTGTTGAATGCGAATTTTCTTTGGTAAAGAAGAATCAGCGTCCTTGATGAGGCTTTCTTTTATTTCGCAAAAATGCTTGAGCCTTGAAGCATAGAGGGCTATGGCCTCTTTCCAAGGCTTGGTCTTTACACGACCGACCGCAATTATTCGTATGATTTCTCGTGCCATGCACGAAAGTATATATCTTTATGACTTTGGAGGCAAGGAAAATGACAACAGAACAAAAAAATGAAATGAACCAAATAAGCTCATTATCTATTGATGTTGATAAAGCCATTGAGTACATGAAAGACAATAAGGTTTGTGTTTTTCCCACTGAAACTTTCTATGCTCTTGGGAGTCGTGTTTTTTCTGAAGAAGCCGCTATAGATGTTTTTCGCATCAAAAGAAGACGGAGCAATGTACCCTTGCCGCTTATTATCGCCTCAATGGATCAGCTTGAGCAAGTCGCAAGTCCTAGCCAAGACGAACTTGCCCTTATTGAAGCTTTTTGGCCTGGGCCTTTATCGCTTATTTTGCCCGCTCGTCCACAAGTCCCACGTGTCTTGCTTGGTGGCTCTTCTTGTGTGGCTGTCCGCCAAGACAGCCACCCCATAGCCTGCGAAATCTCTTTGGCTCTTGGTGAACCTCTTACGGCAAGTTCTGCCAATATCAGCGGCTATGAATCTGTAGCCTGTCTTTCAAATCTTGATTGTCGTTTTTTTCGCGATATTTCAGGCATAGTTGATAGCGAGCCATTCCCAAAAGGCGGCTTACCTTCTACCATAGCCAAGCTTTGTGGAAGTAATTGTGTTGAAATCATTCGCAGGGGAGCTGTTTCTTCTAGAAATTTAATTGGAAAAGGCTATGAGGTTCGCTATGCCAATCCATAAGCGAAAGACTATTCATCTTTTGCCCATGCATGTCAGCAATCAGATTGCTGCTGGTGAAGTGGTTGAGCGGCCTGCCAATGTTGTTAAAGAACTTCTTGAAAATAGCCTGGACGCTGGAGCCAGCCAGATCGATATTCATATTGAGCAAGGCGGTCAAGGCCTTATACGCATAAGGGACAATGGTCTTGGTATTCCTGCGGATGAACTGCCCCTTGCTGTACAGCGCCACGCAACCAGCAAGCTTAAAGATATTAGCGACTTATGGACTTTACAAGATTATGGCTTTCGGGGCGAGGCTCTTGCAAGTGTTGCCTCTGTTTCGTCTTTTCGTATGGAATCGGCTTTTGAAAAAGAAGGGGCGTATCTTGATGTTTTGCACGGACATATCATAAAAGAGGGCCCTGCCTCATTGCAACAAGGCACACTTATTGAGGTGCGTGATCTTTTTGCGGCTGTCCCTGCGCGCCTTAAATTTCTCAAATCTGCAGCAACCGAGCTTCGCAAAATTCAAGAAATTGTCTTCCGTACAGCCTTAGCACGTCTTGATGTTGGCTTTACTCTTAGCGCAGAAAAGGGCGAAATTTTTCGCTTTTATAAAGATGAAAGACTGGAAGAACGTTTGTCACAAGTTTGGCCAAAAGACCTTGTTTCTTCTCTTATTCCTTTTGAACAATGCCTAGGCCATGAAGAAAATGCCGAAGGCATTAAGCTTTGTGGGCTTGCTGCCAGCCCAGAAAAGAGCATGCCTCGCTCTTCGCATATGCTTTTTTATGTCAATCAAAGGCCAATTAACGACAAAATGCTGATCAGGGCTTGCAGAGAAGGCTATAAAGGGCGCCTTTTAGGCAATCAATACCCTGCCCTTGTGCTTTTTGCAGACATTTCCCCCCAAGAACTCGATATCAATGTTCACCCTGCAAAGTCAGAGCTACGCTTTCGGCATGAAAAGCTTGTTTTTTCTGCTGTGTATAAAGCCTTGTCTAATACGATCAATGCGCATTGCTTATCAAGTGTTTTTCCTGATTTTCAACAAAAAACAGAAGAAAAACACGCTTTTTTACCTGAACAAATCAACTTTCCACCTTCAGAGGGCTCAAATTCGGATTGTAAGGCAATACTTTGTCAAAGCGATGAAGTCAATCAGCCTCTTCGCAATTCAGCCTTTGAGCCAAGACCGCAAGGCTTTTGGGGAAGTTTTGACAAAGAAGAGATTTTGCCAAAAAGACAGGCCTTTGCTGATGAAGCCCTTGATGGGATTTGTGCTGAGCATATCCTTGGCAAGCAATTTAGTTCAGACTTTTATTCTGTTCATGAAGAGCCAGCAGATGTGTCAAATTTTTATAAAAGGTCTGAAGGAACATCAGATGAATTTGGCTCTTACAGCCTTGAAGAGGCAAAGGCGATGCAAGAGGCTGCCGAATCGCAAAAAAGCACATGGCAAGAAAGCTCTGTTGGGCACAATACTTGGCAATCACAGCACAAATGGGAATATCTAGGCCAAATAGCCGCAACCTATTTGCTTGTAAGAGAAGGTTCAAGGCTTATCATTATAGATCAGCACGCCTTTCACGAAAGCGTCATTTTTCGCCGTTTACGCTCTCAAAATGCTATAAATACGCCGCAAACCTTGCTTTTACCCATAGAATTGACCCTTTCAGGTAAACAAAATGAAAAAGCACAAGAACTTCTTCCACATTTAAGAGAGTGGTCTTTTATTTGTACGCTACAAGAAGGCGCATTGCGTGTTGACGCTGTGCCTTCCCTGCTTAATCGTTCAAAAGCTCAAGAATTTTTGAAAGAAGCGCTAGACAATAATTATGCCGATTTTGATGAAATTTTGCACAGACTTGCCTGCCATTCATCTATTCGTGCAGGTGAACACGTCAGCCCACATATGGCAGCCTTGCTTTTTGATGAATGGCATAAAGATTGTGATAGGTACGGGGCAGACGCTCTTTTTTGCCCTCATGGAAGACCCGTAATGCGGATTTTTGCGCAAGACGACTTGGCAAAGCTTTTTAAAAGATAATTTCCTTTATTTGCAAGAGCTTAAAGGCTATACTTTTGTTTTTATTTCGCAATGCGTTATTTCCAACGAGTAAAATTGCTTTCTTGATTGAGCTTGCATTGCTTGATCAAGGTGTCTGTCTTTAGTACTGCCGCCCCAAATTGCGAAACAGCATAGCCCGCCGCAGCATTGGCTATCATGCAAGCCTTTTGCACGGAAGAGCCCGCCGCAATAGCCAGGCTAAGAGTCGCAATAACCGTATCCCCTGCCCCTGTCACATCAAAGACATCTTGTGCCATTGCGGGAATGTGCCAAACAGAACCGTCAGGCATAAAAAGTGCCATGCCTTCTGCCCCAAGCGTCGCTAAAAGATGCTCAACCCCTGCTTTTTTGCGTACTCGCTCACCAGCAGCAAGAATGTCTTCTTTGTTTTTCAGTACAGATTGATCTGCCATAGCCAACTCTTTTGCATTTGGTGTAAGCATGGTCGCACCCGCAAAAAGATGCATATTTTGTGGCTTTGGATCGGCAAACCAAGGCAAAGATTTGTGATTTTTGGCATGATTTGCAAGACAATCACGTAAAGCAGCCATAAAATCTTCTGAAACAAGGCCTTTTGCATAATCTGAAATGATGAGGACATCATGCTCAAATAGCAAGGGCTCAATCAATTTAATCAGCTCTCTTACGGTATTTTGCTCAAGGGCTTCGACTTTTTCATAGTCTAGTCGGATCATTTGCTGATTTTGCGCCACAACACGGCTCTTAACCGTGGTACAACGCCCAGGCGTTGCGCCCAGTATCCCTCTTATGCCCTCTTTTTCAACGATATCGTGCAAGCTTTGGCCGTGTGCGTCGTCGCCCACAAGGCCGACCAAGGTCACCTGTGCCCCTAAGGACGCAATATTGCGCGCCACATTGCCAGCACCGCCAAGAAGATGCTTCTCTTCACGAATATGCACCACAGGGACTGGAGCTTCTGGCGAAATGCGACTTGCCTCGCCGTACAAATAGCTGTCGAGCATAATATCGCCAATAACCAAGATGCGGCATTGCGAAAACTTTTGGGCTAGGGCTTCGTGCTTTATCGTGTCCATGAAAATCCTTTAAAAAGTTTTAATTATCAGCAATTTATCTTTGTATTTTGTTTTTGAAGGCTATGTCATTTTGCGCAATGCGATTATTTTATGCGCAATGCTTTTATCCTTCATTCTTTTCTTCGCTGTCTTTTTGAAAAAAACTGCCATAATCTATGCCTAAGCGTTGGCAAAGTTTTTCTAAAGCTTCTTCATTGTCGTAAGAAAGGGTAATGCGCCCCATCTTTTTGTCGCCTGCTACATTGACCTTGCCTTGCAGAGATTTGCGCAATGCCTTTTGCATGGCGACTATTTCTGGCATTTTTGTTTTACGATTGCGTTTTTTTGCTTGTTCAGCTTGAGGATTTTGAGCTAAAGCCTCTTGATTTTCAGAAATTTCACTTGTCGAAAGCTCTTCACTTTGAGCCGCAAAGCCCTCTGGCAAGGCCTCATGCTCTTTGATATAAGGAAGCAAGGTCTCTGCGTCTCGTACCGACAGGCCTTTATCAAGAATACAGGCAAAGAGCAGGTCTTGTAGGTCTTGCCTTGGCAGGCTAAGAAGCGCACGCCCATGGCCAGCTGAAAGCATGCCTTTTTGCAAGCTGTCTTGTATAGGCTCTGAAAGCTGTAAAAGCCTCAAAGTATTAGCGATATTTGAGCGGCTTTTCCCAAGGCGACTTGCTAGTTCTTCTTGAGAACAAGCCGTCATCACACGAAGCTGATGCAAGGCTTTTGCTTCTTCAATGGGATTTAAGTCTTCTCTTTGTACATTTTCTATTAAAGCAACCGTATAGGCGTCTGCATCCGAAAGCGGCCGCACAACAACAGGCACAACCTGCAAGCCAGCAAGCTTTGCCGCTCGCCAACGTCTCTCACCAGCAATAATTTCATGGCTGATTTTATCTGAAATAGCCCCCGAAAGGTGATCTTCTTTTGCTACAGGACGCACAATAAGCGCTTGTACAAGGCCCTGACTTTTTATTGATGCCGCAAGCTCTTCTAGCTTTTCCTCATCAAAGTGCTGCCTTGGTTGCCCTGCAAAAGGAAGAAGAGCGTGAACAGGCAAGGAAAGAGAACCGCTTTGCTGTTCTTCTTGCGCTTCAATATTGGCCACATTTTCCGTATTGCGAAACAAGGCATCAAGGCCTCTTCCAAGGCCCTTGCTCATGTTTTGTCCGCTTTGACTTTTATTGCTCATTGAAAAATCCTTCTGTTTTCAGCTAGATACAGTCATTGGCAAGGCACAATGCTATATATACGTTCAAAATATCGCAATGTTTATCGCAATGCGCTTTTAGTTTTTTGCTTTTGCCATTTTAGGGCCTCTAAGGACCACTTCTTTGGCAAGCTCCAAATAGGCCTCTGCGCCTTTTGACTTGATGTCATAGTGAAGGATCGACTTGCCGTGGCTTGGGGCTTCTGAAAGGCGCACATTTCTTGGAATAACGGTTGTAAAAAGCGTATCCGCAAAACATGCAGAGACCTCTTTTTGCACTTGTTTTGTCAGATTGTTTCTTGTATCAAACATGGTAAGCACGACACCAAGCACTTGCAAAGCAGGGTTTAGGCGTTTTTTGATTTGCTCATAGGTTTGTAAGAGCTTGACGATGCCTTCAAGGGCAAAAAACTCGCATTGCAGGGGGATCAAGACTTCTTTTGCGGCACAAAGAGCATTGAGCGTCAGTAAACCAAGCGAGGGCGGGCAATCTATGATGATAAATTCAAAGCGGCTTGCAATAGGCAAGAGCATTTCTTCAAGGAAGTATTCTCTTGCCATTTTATCGACAAGTTCGATTTCTGCGGCGGCAAGGCTTGTGCAAGCGGGCATGAGTGTGAGAAAGGGCGAAAATGTCGGTACAAGGGCTTTTTCGACTCTTTTTGGGTCGAGAATGGCTGTATAGGTATTGTCGTTGAGCTGGTCGCCAACAAAGCCTAGCCCGCTGCTTGCATTTGCTTGAGGGTCAGCGTCAACGAGCAAGACTTTTTTTTCCATGATGGCAAGTGAGGCGGCCAGATTGATAGCTGTTGTTGTTTTGCCAACGCCGCCTTTTTGGTTTGCCACTGCGATAATGCGTGTCATGTGCTATCCTTATGATGAAGAGAAGATTTTTGTATTGTTTCTATGAGAAAAGGGAGTTTTTTGCCCTTTTTAAGCTTTTGCGCGCCCATTTTGAGTGGATTTTTGTGTTTCCCGTGAAACAGCAAGGGCTCTTGGGCAAAGCGTTGAGATGGGCCTTGCTCGAATTAAAAAGCTCGTATGAGCTTACACAAAATATTGGTGACGGTCAAGCTTTTGAGTTTAAATATGCTCATAATCAAGTTTAGAGCCTTTTTTTGTAAATTTTTTTGGGATAATTTTAAATGTTTCACGTGAAAAATCATTCTTGAAAGATAGCTTTTAAAGTAGCTTGACAGGGGAAAGGCTCTTGGCTAACATTTCTTTACACTATAAAAGCACGGCAGAAAAGCACAACAATCTTTAAAGGTAAACTATGTACGAACTCATTCAGCTTACAGAAAATTGCTTCTATATTGAGTGCCCCTCAAAAATTGGACTTGTTCGCATAAATGATACCGACGTTTGCTTAATCGACAGCGGGAACAATAAAGAAACAGGGCGTAAAGTAAGGCAAATTCTTGAGGCCAATTCATGGAAGCTTAAAGCGATATATAATAGCCACGCAAATGCCGATCATATAGGTGGCAACAAATACCTTCAAGGGCAAACAGCTTGTAAAATTTACGCTCCGCCTATTAATGCTGCGCTCGCAAAGCACCCAATCATCAGCCCATCTTTCCTTTATGGAGGCTTTCCGCCGAAAGAATTGCATAATTCTTTTTTGCTTGCTGCTGAAAGCGAAGTCTTGCCTTTGTGTGAAAAAAGCTTACCAGAAAGGCTTAAAAGCTTTTCTTTAGAAGGGCATTTCTTTGATATGGTGGGCTTTGAGGCTGATAAAGACGTACTTTTTTTGGCAGATTGTCTTTTTTCAAAGCAGATTTTAGAAAAATATCACATTCCCTTTATCTATGATGTTGAAGCTTTTCTTTTGACTTTAAAAAAAGTTACAAAGATGGAGGCCAAATATTTTGTGCCTTCGCATGGTGATGTGACGGAGGACATTGCTTCTCTTGTGAGCTATAACAGCAAGAAAGTACTTGAAATTGCAGACCTGCTTTGCGAACTTTGCACTTTACCGCTGACAGCTGAAAACATCTTGCAAAAAGTCTTTAATCATTACAAGCTCAAGATGGACTTTAACCAATATGTTCTAGTTGGGAGTACAGTCAAATCCTTTTTAACTTACCTAAAGGCGAAAAATAAAGTTGAAGCGATTTTTGAAAGCAATTTTCTTTTGTGGAAGGCTTTATAGTTTTAAAATCCTTTTTACAATTTCTTCTGTTTTAGCATTATTTCTTAAATTTAAATAAAATTTAAAGATGAAATTTTAAAGTTCAATATCGTATTCCATGCGCTTGGCAGTAGCTTTTGCGACTTCAAGACCACACAGTCTTTGCACGATATGGAAAGACATATTGATGCCAGCTGATATGCCGCCAGAAGTTATCACATCGCGCTCATCGACAAATTTCACACCTCGAATGACTTCACAAGCAGGAAAATCTTTTTCTAATCTGTCGTGTGAAGCCCAATGCGTTGTCACCTTTCTGCCGTCTAAAAGACCTGCTTTTGCGAGCAAAAAAGCCCCAGTGCAAACCGAAGCCAAAAGAGGCAAGGCTTTTGCCATTTCTTGTATCCAAGTAATGGTTGAAGCCTTGTTGATTTCAATCTCTCTTGCTCCGTAGCCGCCGGGGACAATCAAAATGTCTAGTTTAGGCATATCAGCAAAAGAAAAATCAGGCAGTACTTTCAGGCCATTTCTAGCAGTAATGAGTTCAGCTTTTTGGGCTATCGTGACAACATCAAAATGCTTTTCGCCAGTCTTTGTATCTGCCGCTATTGAAAAGACTTCAAAAGGGCCTGCAAAGTCGAGTACTTCAATTTCGTTAAAAAGAAAAATGCCAACCTTAAACAGTTTTTTACTTTTCATTTTTGCACCTTTTTTTAAAACTAATCGCCTGCTTTCTTTAACAAAGACTGAAACTTTTCCTTATCCTCTTTAACTTTTTCTTCTTGCATTGTCTTAAATACAATTCGTAATTCTTCTTCAAAATCTTCAAGCTTGTTTGCGTTTAAAACAGAATATTTACAAGACGCAAATTTTTTCTCTTCAGGAAGGTGCATAGCGTCAAAGGCTTGAGAACGCTCATTTGTCCAAGCACGTCCATTAAGCAATCGTTCATGACGTATTTCTGCAGGAGCTTTAATAGCGATAAGCTCAACAGGAAAAGGAAATATTTCATTTTCTTTACCATGGAGCTTCTTTTTTTCCCTTCTCTGCCAAAGACTTCCCTTTATGTGGCTGTTGTTTTCAGGCCAAAGAGGGATTTCAGCAAGCGCCATGCCCTTTTCTTCAACGATTTTTGAAGCAAAAAAGGCTTTATGTTCTTCTTGTACCAAGGGATGAAGAATGCTTTCTAGGTCTTTTTTTATTCTGTGGTCTTGCACGATAGCAGAAGCAAGGGCCTCTTTGTTTAAAGGCGGTAAACCTTCTTCGCCTTCATTTGTTAAAAAGAAGCGGTCTCCGAAGTGGCTTCTGATCGCAAGCCAGCCCATTTGCCCTGGCTCAGACAATGTCCTCACACTGGCATCGGCCGACCATGTTGGGATACCCATGTTTTCAAAAAAGTTCAAAGCTGTCGATTTTCCAGAGCCTGGAAGACCTGTCAAAACCAAATACTTTGGCTGAATAGAGGCAGCAAGAAGAACGGTCAACATGTCTCTTGGCAGGGCTGAACTAAAGGACAATTCTTTTTTTGTTTTTGGGTGAGTAAATGTTAGCTTGTGTGCATGAAGCATTTGTCTTAAGAGTAAATGATTTTGTGTATGGGTATGAGTTTCAAGATTTGTATCATTATAATAGTCCGCAAGAATGTTTTGAGCTTCTCTTATGGCGTAATTTGGCAATGAAAAGGCAAGCGACTTTACATTGCCGTAGCAAGTATCATAAAGCAAAGGAAAGCCGCAATGCGCCATATGCACGCGTATTTGATGTGTGCGTCCTGTTGTTATTTGAACTTTAAGCAGGGCGCATTTTTTTTGTGGGTCACGCCAAAGAACTTCCCAAAATGTGTGAGCCTCTCGCCCTTTTTCTAGGACAGCCATTTTTATTTTGCTTTTTGGATCACGTCCTATAGGTTCATGACATTCGCCTTCACTTGGCGGGTCACCAAAGACTATGGCTAAGTATTCTTTTTTGATTTCTCTGTCTGCGAAGGATTTTGAGAGTGAAAGCGCGCATTCTGCATTTTTAGCGATAATGGCAATTCCGCTTGTGTCTTTGTCGAGTCTATGGACGACACCCGGCCTTTGTCCACCTAATTTTTTTATTTCGGGATAATGAAACAAGACTTTGTTTAGAAAGGTGTTTTTTGGTGCAGAAGGACAAGGGTGCATGGTGAGGCCGTCTTCTTTGTGGACGAGCAGCAAATCTTCATCTTCATAAAGAACTTGCAATTTGCCTTCTTCACCTTCAAGTTTGCTTTCTTCTTGAAACAATTCACACAAAATTTTTTCACCTTGGCGCACCTTGTATGAAGGTGAGGTCTTTGGCTGGCCGTTTATAAGGCATTTTCCTTCACGGATGGCTTGTTTCCATTTTTCACGTGAAACATCGTCTCTCTCGCTTTTGGTGAAAAGCAGTACATCAAGACGTGTGCCTGCGAGTTCTGTTTCTACTTTAAAAGAAAAAGGTAAGAATTCAGCATTGTCTTGTTGTTCTTCTTCAAGGCTACATTCATCATAAAAAGAATTTGGCAAGGATTGCTCCATTTTTTAAAAGTTTAGGTCTACCGTACTTATAGTATCAATTCGTAAAATTCTATGTATCATAAGAAAGCAGAGCAGGCGGCAGCCTGCGTCAAAGCGTATATTCCAGTTTAGAGTAAAAATTTTTTCTTTTCACAATTTAGCATAGCAAGCGGCAGCCTGCTGAAGTCTTTTCCCTGGCTTTGTCAAAAGATGAGCTTTCACCAATTCAAATTCCCTTCATTTATACTTGCTAGGGTTTCCAAAGGGGATTATCCCCTTTGGTCGCCGAAGGCATTGACCTTCTGTTTTTTGCCTTTTTGCTTTCTGCTTCTTGCGAATAATTTCGTGCTGTTCACGTCTATCGGCATCTTTTTTTGCAACGATGATTTTTTCATTTTTCGTATTGTGCTCGGCATAATACATGGCTGTGGCGAGAGTTCCTGGTGTTGGTATAAAGCATTGAATTTGTTCTGGTTGCCAATTTTTATCTTGAAGCCATTTTTTGAGTTTGTGCATATCATCTTTTGTGCAAGAGGGGAAAGCGCTGAGCAAATAAGGCACGATGAAGTGTTTTTTGTCATGTTTTTTGCAGAGTTCGTAGAAGATTTTGATGAATTTTTCAAAAAGTTTAAAAGGGGGTTTTCTCATGTAGTCAAGTACATGTGGGCTTATGTGTTCGGGTGCGACTTTGAGTTGTCCGCCTGTGAAGTCTATTGTATAGGGCAAGATAGTTTCTTTATCTTCAAGTAGCATATCAAAGCGCACTCCACTTGCCACTCGCACATGGGCAACTTGCGGAATTTTTGCTACTTCTTTGAGCAATGCAATGCATTCTTTTTGTTTGCTTTTAAAGTATTTGCAAATCGCTGGCGTGAGGCAAGATTGTCTTGAGCATTTGTCGTCATTTTTTGTGCATTGTGCTTGCCACATATTGGCGCTTGGCCCGCCAACATCAGAGATTGAGAGTTTTTTAGCTTTTTTCCCGAATTTTTTGGCTTCAAACTCTCTTGCTTCAATCATGCATTCGACTTCTTTGACGATCGATTTTTTTGAGCGAGAGGCTATGCGCCTTCCTTGGTGGAGGGCAAGTGAGCAAAATGAGCATCCGCCCGCACAGCCTCTGTGGCTAGTAATGCTTGTGCAAATCATTTCTTCAGCGGGAATTTTTCCTTTGTATTTTGGGTGTGCTTTTCTTGTAAAGGGGAGGCTATAGAGAGCGTCAAGTTCTTTTGTGTGTAGTGTTTTTGCGGGCTTTTCGTGCCAGAGGATTTTACCTTCATCGTATTCTTGAAAAAGGGGCATCTCGCCTTGATGGCAAGTTTTTTCAAGTAAGAGTGTCGCCTCTATGAGTTTTTTTTTGTCTTTAAGGATTTCATAATGTGAGGGAAGACAGAGGGCTTTCTTTTCTTTAACTGTTTCTCGTGAAACATTTCTTACGGTTCCGTCTATGCCTGACCAAATTTGTGAAAGAAGTGCCTTGTCCTTTAAAGCTTCTTCGCCAAAATTATCAAGAGCTTCATCCATTCTTTCTGCGGCCTCTAAGAGTTGCCGCTCGCCCATGCCATACACCAAAAGGTCAAGCCCTGCTTCAAAAAGAAGAGATGGCTTTAAGCTGTCAGACCAAAAGTCATAATGCGAGACACGGCGTAAAGAGGCTTCTATGCCGCCTGCAAGTAAGGGGAGATTTGGGAAAAAGTCTTTTAT
This sequence comes from uncultured Desulfovibrionaceae bacterium, assembly GCA_964370125.1. Lineage (GTDB taxonomy): Bacteria > Desulfobacterota > Desulfovibrionia > Desulfovibrionales > Desulfovibrionaceae > CAYJIB01. The sequence goes on along the minus strand of CAYJIB010000024.1, from coordinate 2,544 downwards.
TTTAGCAGCATAGATATTCACAGCTCTGTCTGGTCTTGCGCCAGCAATTCCGCCTGGTGTATAGGCATCATCGCTTCTTTTTCTTTTAAAAGAGGTATAATGCGCAAGCATAGAATCAAGCGCACCCGCTGTTACACCTGCAAAAAGCCTTGGGCGTCCCATTTCACAAAAAGCTTCCTTTGAGGCCTCTCCCTTCCAAGCGGGCTGTGCCAAGATACCCACTTTATAGCCACAAGAAATGAGATAGCGCCCAAGGAGAGGCACACCAAAAGAAGGGTGGTCGATATAGGCGTCACCTGTCACCAAGAGAATGTCGAGGCTTTCCCATTCAAGGGTATTCATTTCCTTGCGGCTTGTTGGAAGGAAGTTTGGCTGGGGGAGTGGGCTTCGCATAGTTTGTTTTTGGGTAAAGTTTTTGTAATTGATGTAAAATTGTAACGTAAAAGAATGTTAACTTCAAGGAAAAGGATTTTGTGAAAATTTATAAAAGCACAAGCAACAAGGCATAGAGATCTCTCGACAAGTGCATCTTTTTCTGCTAAACTTTCTTCATTCACTGTTATACACCTATAAAGCAAACTTTTTTTGGCAAATTCAAACAAGGATTTTTTTATGCAAAAGACAAAACTCCCAAGCACAAATTCTTCAGGCACAAATTCTTCAGGCACAAAACTCTCAAAGCAAAAATCTCTCACATCATTCTTTGCCTTTGTGGCGCTCTTTCTTTTTGCGATGAGCTTTTTCTCTTCAGCGGCAAGAGCCCTGCCTCTTAATGGTATGAGCGTCGTAGATTTAGACGCTAACCATCAAATTGACAGCCTTCCAGTAGGGGACACATGGAATAAACCTATGGGGGCCATCTTAAACACCTTGCCTAAGATAAAAGAAAATCTTGCTTTATACGCACTTTCTGCTGTTTCACAATCGCAGACCACTGCCCAAGAAGGCTACACAGCTGTCTTCAACATTAGCTTTTTTGCGACCACGTACCTAGACGGTAAAAGCAATGCAAATGGCGTGCGTTTTCTTGGCGTGGGGCCTGAAGCCCAATATGATCAGTTCGCCTTTTCACCAAAGGCTGCGACCAAGGAAAGTCCGCTCTTAGGGAGCTATTGGATTGTTCAGAGCGGTGCAGAAAATCCCATGAGCGCAACAGACACATTTATCCGTGGCAAACAATATACTCTATACTTTGCTGTTAAAGACAATGCCGCCAATGCTGACAAGCCATTTACGGCTGATCAAAGCAATGAAGACAATAGAATCGACTTCAATGTCGCTCTTTATTTAGCGCCTGAAAAAATCTTAGGTGTCGCTGATGTATTCGTACAAGACTACGTTAAGCTTAGCTATGCCAACCTTTCATCAACGAACACAGTAAGCCTTGAAGCGACAGATGCGCAAAAAAATCTCGCCATCCCAGAGGGCTATCAGCTTGTTAAAATCTTCGGCAAACAAGCAAGTAATTTGCTAAACGGCCTTGGCCAAAGCCCAGAAGGAGAAGTCCCCCTCGTCTTGTATACGAGTTTCTCGCCAAGTGGCCTGTATACAGAGCCAAAAACCATAGAAGAGATAGGGCTTCAATTTATCAATAAAGATGGCCTTGCTGTCGATTATTCTCTGAGTGAAGGCTTTACAACGATGCCCGGGGAATTTTGGATTGTAAAGACAAATACAATCAATAGCTCACAGCCGAGAGGCTTGCCTCTTACCCCAAATGCAGAAATAGAGGGCAGCGAGAACTATACAATCTTTTATGTTGTTAGCTCTACAGAGACGGCAAATGCCGAAACAACAAGCGTGGCTAACGGCCTTAACAAGATCGCCAATGTAAGCCGAATTCTTTTGCCAGAGCTCACAGCCTTTAGCACTGGTGGTCCCTATGTTGCCCCAAATGACAAACAAGGCGATCCCGCTTTTAGCGACTATAAAAGCTATCTTGCCCTCGCAACAAAGGCGACAATTTCTACATTCTTTGTAGTGAACCCTTCCTACTTCGATACGGGCTTTACGGGACTAATAGGCGATAATTCTTGGGCCCTCAAATTAGAAAGCAATTTAACAGATGTCCCTGTAAAAGAAGGCGAGACAGCAAAATTTGTGACCTATATGCAGAGCTTCAAGGTGCCTGAAAATACAGAAGGCATTGAATTGGAAGATGGCTATTTCGATCTTCCTGCTGCGGTGAAGGGGGAGCTCTTATCAGCTGATAGAAATATCCTTGGCATAGTCGTTCTTGACACATACACTCTTGTTTCAAATGCTGCAGAAGCCTATGAATCAAATTCTCCATACACTTTTTGGCTAGAAAAAGTTGCTTCTCTTGCTACAAATAACGACAACATTCAAGTGGAAGCTGTCCCTGTAGCAAAAGACGGTGCGCTTGAGCCCGGCGCTTCCTACATACTTTATTATACTGCGCCCATTGCCAGCAATACGAATTCAGTATCTAACCACACCCTCTTTCAAGCCAAGCTTGGATATTTGTCTGGCACAATTGACAATATTGTGCAAATTCTCCCAGAAAATGGGAATTTACCCAGC
>CAYJIB010000023.1:20535-23282 GCA_964370125.1 uncultured Desulfovibrionaceae bacterium | reverse complement strand
GCCTTTAACGGAGGCCTTGGCTTTGATGTGGCGCATGAAGGCGGCCTAAGCTTTGGCTTGAACTATAATCTGCAAGCTTCGGAACACGAAACGGGGCATTTGCTGAATGCCACGTTTAGGTATGAGTTTTAAGCGTATAAGATAACAAAGTATCAATGCGGAAATAAGGTGCGCAATGCCTTATTTCCGCATTTTTTTAAGAGAATTTGCCAAGAGTAAGCCTCAAAGAAATAACGAGCTCGCCAGCGTTTACTGATGGCTGCAAAGTATAAAAATAAACCCTTACCATCTGCAAGGCAGATATTCTTACTCTTTGACAGGAAGGGGATTCTTTTTAGTTTCTATCGGGCTACCCAATAAAATGGGGGCAAAAGAAAAACCGCAAAGCCTGTATCTACAAGACTTTGCGGTCAAATTTGGATTATTTTGTTGCTACTTCTGGCGGAGAGGGGGAGATTCGAACTCCCGGTACGCTATTAACGCACACACGATTTCCAATCGTGCTCCTTAAGCCGGACTCAGACACCTCTCCGCAACGAAATAGTCAAATAGCAAACTATCGGACAAAAGGCAAGTCTTTTTAGACAATTTTTTTCAAACAAAAAAACGAAAGTTTGTGAAAATCAGCGTAAAACAGTGAAAATTAGCGAAAAAAATCAAGTCAAAAACACGACAAACAAAAAAAGTAAGCACGACAAAGAAACACGCAGACAAGGCAAACAAAAGTTTGCAAAATAGGCAAATAAAAAATGAACAATTCAAGAACGATAGCCTCCAAATACTCGCAAAGCAAATGTCTAGACTTTGTCAAAATGCTTTACAAGCCTAAAGTTTTTTTACATAAGACCGATAGGGTGAGCATAGGGACACAAAGCCCAAAAAATCCTTTTAACAACTACGAGATCACCATGCTTGCCTTTAGCTATTTTAAAGAACTCTACGACTTGTTTGATAAGCACAAGCTTGAAGAAGCCAAGCCCTTGCTCATGAAAATGCAAGCTCGTTATATCATTCTTTGTGATGAAAATACTATTTTACGAACCCAACTGCGCAATTACATCAAACAAGACAAATTGGTTGATGACATGTATCTTAATCACGCAGGTTATTGGTTTGTTGAAGAAAATGTCAATCAAGGTCCTTTTTGTAAACCCTGCTATCAAGAGAAAAAAGAGCTTGTCATGCTTGAAGCAGAATCGCTCTATTGGCATTGTCCAAATTGCCAGTCTACGGCTCCGCAATTTAAGGCCGTAAACGATCACGAGCAAAGCAAAAAACACAAAAAAAGCACAAAGGCCTGCACGCATATTGCTTTTTCTGAAACTCGCTAATTTTTGTATAGAGAAAAAAACAATAACAAAAATCAAAAGAGCCGAAGCTTCAAAGTAGCCACCCGGAAATAGTCATCTTGACAATAAGCCCATGCGTACTATATGCTTTCAAACACCGTACACAAAGGAGCGTGTCTCGTGACTTACCAAAAAAATATCCACAGTAAAATGCAACAATACGCAAAAGCGGCTCAAAATACCCCTACACCTGAAGCTGACCAAGAATGGTCACAAGAAAATCTTAACGACACATCAAATAACAGCTCTCTTGCCTCCGATGCTTCTGACGAAGGCGCGCAAGAAGCTGCTTTTTGTGCTGAATCAGCAAATCTTTTCGAAGAAGAACAAAATTGCCCAAACTGCCTTGCCGTAAAGGCAGAAGCCGAAGACACACGACTTCGTTCCCTTGCCGAAATGGAAAATTTCAAGAAAAGACTTGGCCGTGAATGGGAAGAAAAAAGCAAATACATAAGCGAAGCCATCCTTGCCGACTTATTGCCAGCAATCGATAGCCTTGACCTTGCCATCATGTACGGAAGCAAAGACGAAGCTTGCCAAGACTTGCTCAAAGGCGTTTCAATGACCCACAAAATGCTTATGGACGCACTCAAAAAACACGGCCTCACAAGCCTTGGCGAAGTCGGGCAAGCTTTTGATCCAGAGCTTCACGAAGCTGTCGCCCAAGAAATTTGTGAAGACATGGAGCCTGGTCACATCTGCAAACTTATGCAAAGAGGCTATCAACTACATACAAGGCTCTTGCGCCCCGCAAAAGTCTGTGTTTCTACAAAATAAAGTACACTGGAACGCTCATGCAAAATCAAAGCCCCAAAGCGAGCTTTCATGTAAGCCTGCGTCAAGACGCTTGTCTTCTTGTAAGCTTTGAGGGCGCTTGGGAAAAAAATGTAGCTCCACTTGACTACAGTGAAGCCACAGCCTTGTTTGAACAAAAAAAAATAAAAACTTTATCGCTTGATGCCAAGGCCGTCACAACGTGGGACAGCGCCTTGGTCATCGCTCTCTACACTTTGCACGCCCTTGCAAAAAAACACAATATTTCTATTGAAGAACACCATATCCCCGAAGGCGCGCAAAGACTCACAAAACTTGCCCTCGCTGTGCCAAAAAATGAAGAGGCACAAAAAAGCTCTGCACAAACAGGTTTTTTGTACAATCTTGGTCAAAAAGCCTTGGCTTTTCCTGCTATAAGCCACAATGTCCTTGCCTTTGTCGGCCATATGGCCGCCGCCTTTTCTCGTTTCTTTCGTAAACAATCCTCTTGTCGCTTTAGCGATATCAGCTTACACATTCAACAAAGCGGTGCAGAAGCCTTGCCCATTGTTTCTTTGATTGCCTTGCTTGTTGGGGCAATTTTGGCTTTTGTAGGTGTAATGCAGCTCCAACTTTTTGGCGCAA
>CAYJIB010000023.1:20136-20525 GCA_964370125.1 uncultured Desulfovibrionaceae bacterium | reverse complement strand
TTGCCAGCCTTGTAACCATTGGCATGACACGCATTATGGGTGCGATTATGACGGGCATCATCATGGCAGGAAGGACAGGTGCTGCTTATGCCGCAACCATAGGCACTATGCAGGCCAATGAAGAGGTCGATGCCCTTGAAACCCTTGGTATAAATCCCTATGATTTCTTGGTTTTACCCAGAGTTATCGCTTTAACCCTCATGTGTCCTTTGCTTGTTATTTATGCCGATTTTATGGGCATACTCGGCGGGGCTTTTGTGGCTATTTTGCTTATGGATATTAGTCCTTTGGAATATTTTACCTACACAAAAGACGGCTTTATCTTTGCCAATGTGTGGGTCGGCCTTGCGCATGCCTTTGTTTTTGGTATGCTCATTGCGCTTACAGGC
>CAYJIB010000023.1:0-20126 GCA_964370125.1 uncultured Desulfovibrionaceae bacterium | reverse complement strand
CGAAATGCTGCCGCTGTAGGATTTGCCACAACGAAGGCTGTAGTGTATGCTATAGTCGGTATCGTTGTTTCAACGGCTCTTTTGACCTATTTCTTTTCTATTCTTCATATTTAACAAAATTTTTTAGGCAGCATGACAGCACACAATACGCAAACAAGCATTCAAAATAACAAAGCTAAAGCCCTTATTGAGGTGCGTGACTTGAGCTTTGGTTATGGCGATTATGTTGTGCAAAGAGATTTGACTTTTTCTGTTTATCCTAAAGATGTTTTTGTTGTGATGGGGGGAAGTGGTTGCGGCAAGTCTACCCTTTTGCGCAGTCTTGTCGGCTTACTTGAACCTCTTTCTGGTGCTGTTTTATATGAAGGCCAAGATTTTTGGCGGCTTTCAACTGAAGAACGCCACAAAGTGACCTCAAGTATGGGTCTTTTATTTCAAAATGGGGCTTTGTGGACCTCGATGACCTTAGCAGAAAATGTGGCCTTGCCCCTTGAGCAAAACACAAATTTATGTCAAGAAGAAATAAGAGAACAGGTGAGATTAAAACTGTCTCTCGTGGGTCTAGCTGGTTTTGAAGACTATATGCCCTCTGAAATCAGCGGGGGCATGAGAAAAAGAGCCGGCCTTGCTCGTGCCATTGCTCTTGATCCAAAGATTGTTTTTTTTGATGAACCTTCTGCTGGTCTTGACCCCATAAGTGCAGGCCTTCTTGATGACCTCATACTCGAGCTCAAAGAAAGCCTTGATATGACTATTGTTGTTGTCACCCATGACTTGGACAGCATTTTTAATATCGCAAGCAATGCCATTTATCTTGACAATGTCACGCACACCATGCTGACCGTCGGAAAACCACACGATTTGCGAAACGATACAAGCCAACCAGATGTCATGCGTTTTTTACGCCGTGGCAAAATGTAAGAAGGTTTTTACTATGTCAGCAAGTTCAAAACCTGCCCTCATTGGTGCCTTTATTATAGGCGCTGTTCTGCTTATTTTTTCTGCCATTGCGGTCTTTAGTTCAGTCACCTTCTTTAGCCCAAAAGCAGAAGTCGTTATTTTATTTGAAGAATCTGTACAAGGCCTACGTGTTGGGGCAACGGTTTCTTTTCGTGGTGTGCCTATTGGGCAAGTAAAGGCTATTACTTTAGCACAAGCCGATGGCAAAGCCTTTATCGCTCCCGTATACATCACTTTTACAGGCAATGCAGACAGTGACAAGAATTTTTTACAGCGCGCGGGGAGCGATGATTTGCAAGAGGCTTTAAATCCTTTATTTGCAAGAGGCTTTAGAGCCAGACTGGTTCCGCAAAGCTTCATTACTGGTCAACTCATGATAGAGCTTGACTTTTTTTCTGGCGCCGACCTTCCTTCAGAAATCACCTCTTTGCCAAATTATAATGATGTTGCGCAAATACCTGCCATTCCTTCACGTCTTGAAAGTTTTTGGAAGCGCTTTGACAATATCCCCATTCAACACATCGCAGAAAATATCAATTCAAGCGCTGAACAATTGCTTATTTTACTTGAAGATATCAACCAAAGCCAAATTGTTCCAGAGATTGAACAAATCCTCTATGCCTTTGAGCAAAACAATAAGGCTCTTACAGAACTTGTCGCACACGCCCAAGATTTTGTCGACACAGCCAACACTGTTGCAACAAGTATCGGCTCAAGCGTTCCAAAGATTGACGGAAAAGTCCATACCTTCTTAGACGATGCTCACAAAAACATGGACGCAATCGAAAAACTTTTAGAAATGCTCCAATACAATATCAATCCCGCAAATCCAATGGTCAGCAATTTCCAAGAAAGCTTGTATGAGCTAAGGCGAGCTGCCAGAGCGGTCTATGAACTCACGACAGACATCGAACGCCAGCCTGAAATTTTGCTTTTTGGCAAGCCACAGCCATAACACTAAGGAAAAACTATGTCCTATAAAAAAACTTTGCGTCTTTCCCTCTTTTTTCTTCTCGCTTGCCTCTGTGTTGCTTGTGGTGTGCGAAGCCCAAAAAGCCAATATTATGTTTTGACAGCGCCAAGGCAAGCCCAAAACACTGAAAATACAGACAATAGCACCGACAAAGCCCATATCATCGTCGGCCCCATAGTTATCCCCAGATATCTTGATCAAAGCTCTATGGTCTTTGTTGATCAAGGCAGCGCACAAATTACGCTCTCAGAACTCGACATCTGGGCCGAACCCATAGCAGAAGGCTTTGAACAAGTCTTAAACGAAGCCATCAATCAAAATTCTAAACACGTCAACGCCTTACCAGACAGAATCCCTGTCAAACCAAAAGCCTATTTGCGAGTGGCCATCAACAAATTTGACGGAAATTTGAACGATACCTGTACCTTAGACGCACAATGGCTCTTGCTCGACATCAATGGAAATATTTTGCACGAAGCCCGCTTTGTTCAGCACAGACAAAGTGGCAATTCTCCAAATTCTATGGTAGAAACATTATCAAGCTTGGTCATGGATTTTGGAGCTTCTCTTGCGCCTCTTCTTGACAAGCATTTTGACAATTAACACAATAAGGAAAAATCATGAATCGCATACTTCTTTGCCTTGCTTGTATTATTGCTTTTGCCTTTATTTTTATTGCTTGGGAAGACGCCGAGGCCGCACGCTTTGGGCGTGGCCGTTCTTTTGGCAGCAAGCCAAGCATGTCAAGCCCCTTTACCCGCACTGTGCCAAAGACTGCTCCCCCTAGTCAGTCAGGTTCGCAATTCAACTCTCAGCAAGGGGCGAGAAATAACCAACAAGCAAGCGGACCCGCTGGTGGCATGGCTCGTGGCGGTATGGGCGGCATGTTTGGCGGTCTTTTGGCGGGCACCCTTATAGGCTCTATGCTCTTTGGCGGGGGCTTTCATGGCACTGGTTTTTTAGATATCCTTATTTTTGGTGCTTTGATTTATTTTGGTCTCAAATTACTTGGCAGACGCCGTCAAGCGCAAAACAACAATTATCAAACACAAGCAGCTCAGCCTTCTGGCCCTTCAAACAGTTCTCGGGGCGGTATGTCTTGGGACAATCTGCGTGAAAACAACCAACAAAGCAATTATTCACAAACAAAACCACAAAACCAAAGTTATGAAAATAACGCGCAGTCTTTTGGAAATAGCCAAGATAATGCACAAGACAGTACAAGACAAAACCCTACAGTTCCCAACGATTTTGACAGCGAAGACTTTTTGCAAGGCGCAAAAATTCTTTATGCCAGACTTAATGCCTCTTGGGACAAGCGTGACCTTGACGACATTGCCCAATTCTCAACAAAGACTTTTATGCAAAGTATTTATGAACAAGCAGAAGAAAGTCCAGAACAAGGACGCACGGATATTTTGCTGGTCAACGCCTCCCTTGTTGGTGTTGAAAGACAAGACAATGAAGAAGTCGCCACTGTGTACTTTTCTGTACTGCTTAGAGAGTCAGACAGCGAAATTGCCGGCGACACTCCCTTAGATGTTCAAGAAGTTTGGCACTTTACCAGACACTTTACAGGACAAAGCGAGTGGCTTTTAGACGGCATTCAACAGGTGCAAAAAACTTAATTGCTTTCTTTTGTTTTTTCTGTTAGGTTTTAGGTTGCATAGCCGTTTCTTTGGAGAATAAATTGAAAATTTTATATAAAATCTTGATTCCTATTTTGCTCGCTGTAACTATTGGTCTTTTTGGATCAACGCTCATCAGCTACGAGATGAGTAATGATACCTTAAAAGAACTGAGTGGATCCTTACAAAAAATGGCGATCAACAATGCCCTTGCCGAACTTGACAATGATTTAGAATTCAACATTCTTAACGCTGTCTCTCTCGCTCAAACCACTGTTTTTCAATACTATCTTTCTGGCGATCCAAACCTTAAAAGAGCCAACACAAGAGACGCCAGAGACCGCATTGTCAATATGCGCAATACCTACAGCTATGTTATGCTTGGTATTATTTCTAAAGAAGGCAAAATTTTACTCCATACAGAAGACCGCTTTATTGGGCAAAATGTCAAAGACGAAGGGGCTTTTATAAAAGCCATGAACGGCAATGTCGCCATTGGCAATCCTTATATGTATGAGGGCATAGCGGTTTATGACACCTTTGCCCCTGTTTATAGTGTAAAAGATGGCAAAATCATGGGCGTTGTATTTAACGTTTCACGCCTTCCTGACGCCATGTCCAACAGAATGCTTCTTGGTGACATGGGCTATCTTTTTGTTATGGACGCCACAGGCAATGTCTTTGTTCACAAAGACCCAACAAAGGTCTTTAACCAAAGATTGTCAAATGTGCCTTGGGGCATAGAAATTCTTGAAAACAACGAAGGCGAAATCGTCTTTACAGATGAAAGTGGTCGTGAAAAATTAGCCTTTTATGACACCCTCTACGACACTGGCTGGACAGCTGTTGCTGTTCACGATATTCAAGAGCTCGAAGCACCAAGTGAAGAAATTCGCAACAATTCCTTCTTCATCGCTATTCTTGTTATCACTATTCTCATCTTCATTGTAACGACCTATATCAAAAGCATCGTCTATGCCTTGCTCATTGCCGTACAATATGCCGAACAAGTAGCAGACGGCGTGCTTGATAAAAATCTCAATCTAGGCACCTCAAAACAAAGCCTTGGTCGAAAAGTTTCTAATTCTTTCTTCGCTTTTTGGTATACGCTTACAAAAAATAGCGAAAAATATGCAAAACTTGTTGCTGATACAAAAAGCTTTAACGACGCCACTATTCACACCCTCACACACTTTGAGCGCAATGACGAACTTGGTGTTTTGTATAAAGCTTTGCAGACCATGGTCGATTCTATGCGAGACATGATCAAAAAAGCCGATGAGTCAAATCGCATGAAAAGCAATTTCCTCGCCAATATGAGCCACGAAATCCGCACACCTCTCAATGCCGTTATCGGCATGGCCCACCTCTGCCTTGAAGGCAATGCCAGCGAAGAAAAGAAGCATGAATATCTCGAAAAAATCCAGCTAGGCGGGCAAAACTTGCTCGGCATCATCAACAATATATTAGATGTCTCAAAAATTGAAGCGGGTATGTTTGAGCTTGAAGACATTCCCTTCAATTTACAAGAAGTTTGTCAACACAATATAGCCATGCATCAAGAAAATGCACGCCTAAAAAATCTGGATCTTAAACTAGAATTTAACCCCAATATGCCAACTTGTTACAAGGGCGACCCAGTACGCATTGGCCAAATCTTAAACAACCTCATCGGCAATGCCATAAAATTTACCGAAAAAGGCAGTGTCACACTTTCTTGTTCTTTGGCTACTGAAGGCTTTGACGAACTAGAGCGCCCAGAAAACACTTTGCCTGTTTGTATTCAGGTAAGGGACACAGGCATTGGCATATCAAAAGAACAAGAAATTGAGCTCTTTAAGCCTTTCTCACAAGCAGACACCTCAATCACAAGACGCTTTGGCGGAACGGGACTTGGCCTTGCTATTAGCCGAAGCCTCGCACACCTTATGCACGGCACTTGTTCTGTGCAAAGCGAACTAGGACAAGGCACAACCTTTACCTTTATTCTTTCTTTGGAAGAAATAGACGCTAGCATTCTTTCACCAAAAGACAATGCGACAAATACCACTTCAAACGACTTTAGCGCCTTCAAAATCCTTGTTGTAGAAGACAATGTCATCAATCAGCTTTTGATGGAAGAGCTTCTAAGCGCAACAAAGGCCAATGTAAAGATAGCCGAAAATGGCAAGATAGCCGTTGATATGGTGCATGAAGAGACTTTTGACATTGTGCTTATGGACATGCAAATGCCTGTTATGGACGGCCTTCAAGCTTCGCGAGAAATCCGCAAAACATTTGATCGTGAAACATTACCCATTATTGCGGTAACAGCCAACGCCATGAAAGAAGACAAAGACGAAGGAATGCAGGTTGGACTTAATGATTATATCACAAAGCCCATTGATCCAAAAAATTTGATGAATATTTTGAGAATGTATTTAAATAGACGAAGCTGAAAAAAGGCATTTCCATGCCCTTTTCAGAAAGACTTAGCGAAAAATAAAAAAGGCATGAAAATGCCTTTTTTTGTGTCAATCACACAGTTCCGCAAGTTTTTCACAAAGCTCTTTTAGGCCTTCTTTTGTTATAGCAGAAACACGAAAGTCATCGGGATAAAGAGCAAGGATACGCAAGCTGTTTTCTTCAGTCACAGCGTCCCATTTATTAAAGACACGCACATGCCTTTTTTCGCCAAGCTCCATCTTGTGTAAAATTTCATCAACAGCCTGTATATGCTCTTCAAAGTCAGCGTGCGAAGCATCAACCACATGCAAGAGCGTATCGGCATTGTACAGCTCTTCTAGGGTCGCCTGAAAGGCTTCTGTCAGTTCTTTGGGGAGATTTCTGATAAAACCCACGGTATCTGTCAGCACAATGTCTTGCTCTTTGGGCAGGCGAAGCCGTCTTGTCGTTGGGTCAAGGGTCGCAAAAAGACTGTTTGCCACCATCACCTTTGCGCCTGTGAGTGTATTGAGTAGGCTTGACTTGCCCGCATTGGTATAACCCACAAGAGCCACAACAGGTATGCCTTGCTTATCCCTGCGAGAACGGACAAAAGCCCTTTGCGAACGCAAAGAAGCCAATTCTTGCTTGATCTTGCTTATGCGATCCTTCACACGGCGTCTGTCGGTCTCAAGCTTTGTTTCACCAGGCCCTCTTCCGCCAACACCGCCCATAAGCCTGTCCATCGCCCTGTGTTTGCCCACCAGACGAGGTTGCATATAACTGAGCTGTGCCATCTCAACTTGATATTTGCCCGCTCGACTTGTGGCGCGCCTTGCAAAAATGTCTAAGATAAGTTGTGTTCTGTCGATAACTTTGCGCTCAATGATGCCAACCAAATGCCCAAGCTGAGTGGGGCTAAGCTCTCCATCAAAAATGGCCAAAGAAGCCTGCTTTTGCAAACAAGAAATTTCAAGCTCCGCAAGCTTTCCCTTGCCAAGCAAGTGCTTTGGGTGAATAGCCATTAGCCTTTGTACAAGACGCCCAACAACCTCTATGCCAGCCGCTTGGGCAAGGGCTTCTAATTCGTCCAAATTGCGCTCTTGTTCAGCCCTGGGGCTTGTGGCAACCGAGACCAAGACAGCTCTTTCTGCGCCTTCAATGCGGCTTGTTTGCTCTACAATTCTCGCAAATTCTTCATCAAGGGCTTCAGACTGCGCGAGAAAATTATGATGCTGTGTGTCAAAGGGAAAGGACTCTTCAAGCACATAGGCCTTGTCGCCTTCATTGCTCGTGGGCAAAAGATGTGCGCTTTGGGTCGTTACGGGTTCGCCTTGCTTATTGACGGTTAAAACGCTAATAGCGTCAAGGCGCAAAAAAAGCATATCCATGAGGTCTTCTTGCGAGAGGCCGTCAAGAGTCAAATGCGTATGCAAAAGACGCAAGCCACGAAGGCCACGAGAGCTTCTAGGCGGGGGAAGTTCAGGAATGTATAAATTTGTGGGCGTTCCCACAATCAACATAACAAGCCTGCCTGTACGATCAAGCATAAGGCCGATTTGACGAGAAAGCTCACGCGAAAGGCCTGCAAGCTCGTGAGCTTGCGCCCTTGTATAACCAAGATCGGTCGGATAACGGCGCTTTCCGAGCTTTTGAAGGGCCTTTATTTGGCTGGGCTTTAAGCCCTCTAAAGAGCCTTTTACTGAAATAGCAATAAGACACACTCCCAAGAAGTAATAACAAAGAAACAGCAGTCTTTTTGTTTTATTTCAAAAAGTTATGCTAAAAAGGCACATCGTCCATAGAGCTTGAATTAGATCCGCTGACTTCAGAAGGAAAAGGCTGCTGGTTATTGGCATTTTGTTGTCCAAAGCCCTGATCGCTTTGGCCATAAGAATCTTGTCCATAGCCATCACCCTGAGACGCGCCCCTTCTGTCTAAGAATTGCACTCTGTGTCCACGGATATCGGTTGTATAACGATCTTGCCCTTGTTGGTCTTGCCATTTTCTAGTTTGCAAAGAACCTTCAACAAAGACAAGGCTACCTTTTTGCAAATATTTGCCACAATTTTCTGCCTGGCGCTGAAATACAGACACAGAATGCCATTCTGTGCGCTCTACTCTTTGCCCGTCTTTGTCTGTATAGGATTCATCTGTGGCAATGCGTAAAGAACAAACCGGCTGGCCTGAAGGGCTATAGCGCATTTCAGGATCGCGCCCAAGACGACCGATAATCATGACTTTATTCAACATACTAGACATTCCTCCATAGGTAAAATGTATCGTGAAAGCAAAAATGAGCATAGGCTAGTCGAGAACAAAGTGCAAGAGAAGAAAAGGAAGAATTTTTTTGTTTTTGACAATGTTTCTTAAAAAATAGGCAAATGCAGGCTTTCATAAGAGAAATAAGCCCATGCAAAAAAATTGAATTTTAAATGAAATTTAACAAAAAAGGCCTATTCTCACAAGAGGCTTGTGGAAAAACAAAAGCAAATCTGTGGAAAAAAACCTTATTTTTTGTGGAAATGTACTCATACCAAGGAAGTCAGAAAAGCTATACAGGACGCCACAAGAGCAATAAAAAGCTACAATATAAAGCACTTACAACCAAAAAGCTCGTATGGAAAAGAAAAAGACCACTTGTCAATGAAGGGAAAGCAAGGCACTTTACAAAATCCAAAGTCTGCTATAAAAATAGAGCCATGAACACACAATGGGACATAATCTATAAAAAACTCCAGCAGAAGCTAGGTGAAAAAGTTTGCGAAGTGTGGATTTTGCCTCTTTTGGTAAACACAAAAGACAAAAATCTGCACCTTATTGCTAGCAATCATTTTACAGCCGACTGGGTACGCTCAAACTTTACCTCAAGCATCGAAGATGCCATGAGAGACAGCGGCCTCACCGCACTGCACATTGATGTGATCGATCCTTCAAAAAAGCAAGAGGACAAATCTCTTGATGACCTTGCCCCGCAAAATATAAAAAATTCGCACAACAAAAAGGCTGAAAAAAACTTTTGCGGTAGAGCAAACTACAATCAACTCGCCATTGAAGAAGGACCAAACAATAGAGCGACACTTCTCCCCCTACCTTTATCTAATGGTTCATTTGCAGAAAATTTTATGGCTTGGCGACACGACTTTGACTCTTTTGTTGTCGGTTCATCAAATGAATTGGCCTATGCCGCAGCCAAAACCATGATTAAAAATACCAGAGCCGTCGACACGCTCTTCTTGAGTTCTGCCTCTGGCCTTGGCAAAACCCACTTGACACACGCCGTCGGCAAAGCGCTTTGTGAGGTCTCAAACAGAAGCCGCCCCCGCGTCGCCTATCTTACAGCCGAACGATTTGCAACTTCTTTTGTACAAGCTATGCAAAATCGCACAATCGAAGACCTTAAAGGACGTTTTCGAGATGTCGACATCTTGCTCTTTGAAGACATTCAATTCTTGCAAAATAAGCCTAAGATGCAAGAAGAGCTTCTTAGCACAATTAAAAGTTTACAAGATAGCGGAAGCCGTGTAGTATTGACCAGTGCTTTTGCACCAAAAGAACTCAAAAACGTTGATGACCAACTGGTTTCACGTTTTGCTTCTGGTTTTTTGGCCAATATCGAAAAGCCAGACAGCACCATGCGAGCAAGAATTCTTATGGAAAAAGCTCGCCAGCACAATATGAACTTGCCGCTCTCTATTGCGCACATGCTTGCTGAAAAGCTTTGTGGGGATATCCGCCAGCTTGAAAGTCTCATGCACACCCTTGTTTTGCGGGCGGGCTTATTAGACTTGCCCATTTCAGAAGACTTGGCAAAGGAAGTGCTTGAACAGTATTGTGAAAAAGCCAACATTTTCGACCTTGACAGCATCGTGCAACATGTCTCAAAGGCCTTTGATTTAAGCTTTCCACAACTCGCTTCACGTTCACGCAAACAAGAGCATGTTTTGGCACGCAATACTATTTTTTATCTTGCGAGAAAACACACGGATATTTCCTTGGAAGATTTAGGAGCCCGCTTCAACAGACGCCATTCAACAGTTATTAAAGGCATTGATACCATTGAAAGAGCCCTACACAGACAAAGCTCTTTGGGGCGTCAGGTTGAGCATTGTATTTCATTTATGAACAAACAATAAGGTATGCGCACTCTTCAAAAACGTATAGACTATGTATTTGGCGATCAAAGCCTCTTGCTTACAGCTTTGACGCACACTTCTTGGCTAAATGAACACCACATGGCCGACTCTCACAATGAACGCTTAGAGTTCCTTGGAGACGCCGTACTTGAGCTTGTCATTTCGTCCAATCTCTTTGTGGCTTTTCCCAAGCACCGTGAAGGGGAGCTCACACGCTTTCGCTCTGCCCTTGTCAATGAAGGTATGCTCGCCACCTTGGCCCAAGAAATAAAGCTTGACGCTCTTTTACGCCTTGGAAAAGGGGAAGAAGCCCAAGGCGGACGCAAGCGCAATGCTGTCCTTGCTGACGCTCTTGAGGCCTTATTTGGTGCAATCTACCTCGATGGCGGTTTTTTTGCCGCAAGAAGGGTGATAGAATATCTCTACACCGACCATTGGCCAAAACACACCCAACCCGCTCAAACAAAAGACTACAAAACCCAGCTGCAAGAACACACGCAACGCCTCTGCAAAGCCTTGCCTGTCTATAGCCTTATGAAAAGCCAAGGCCCAGAACACGCAAAATCCTTTACAAGCTGTGTCGCCTTGCCCGATGGCGAAAGCTTTTCTGCCGAAGGCCCAAGCCTTAAACGAGCTGAGCAAAAAGCCGCACAAAAAGCTCTTGAGCAGTGGACCAAGCTTGAAATAGAAAGAACATGAAGCTTACACACGCCCTCGCCTTTCTCACCCGATTGCCTGTTGGAAAGCAAGACTTAAAAGAAGAGGCAAGAGGGCAAAATGCCTCTGGCGAGATTTCGAGCCTGCACGGCTTCCTTGGCTTAGCCCCTCTTGTTGGCCTTATCATCGGCACAATCTTGGGCACTGCCCTCTTCCGCTTACATTTCCTCTTTCCAACCAGCCTAAGCCCACTCATGGCCTGCCTTATATGGTGCCTGCTAACTGGCGGCCTGCACCTTGATGGCCTAGTCGACAGCGCCGATGGCCTTTTTGCCGAAACAAGCAAAGAAAGGCGTCTTGAAATCATGAAAGATCCAAGACTTGGCGCTTATGCGGGCATCAGTCTTTTCTTTGTTCTTGCCCTAAAATCTGCCTGCCTTGCCATTATCCTTAATAAAACCAAGCTCATAGACAGCCAATCCTTGCGTCTTGGCTCTCTTCTTTTTTGCTTAAGCCTTGCCACTGTCTTAGCCAGAAGCCTCATCGTGCTTGTCATCAAAGAAAAAAATGTACGAAAAGAAGGTCTTGGACCAAGCATAAAAGAAGGTCTTTCAGAAAAAGACAGCCGCTCTGCCCTGCTCTTTGGCCTTGTGTTTTTCCTTATTTTCTGCCTGTTTAGCCCCCTCTTTGGCCTCAGTTTTTGGCAGGGATTTTTTAGCCTTGCCTTGGCTATTATGGGCAATATTGCCTTGGTAAGGGCGGCAAAAAAACGTCTTGGCGGCCTTAGCGGAGACATTTTTGGTTGCAGTATTGAACTTGTCGAATGCCTTGTTTTGCTAGGACTTTGTGCAAGTCTATGAAATTTTCTTTGCCAAATATGCGACTTGGCAGCACCTCTTTTCTCGTGCATAAAGACTATGTTTCTGCCCTTTCTTTTGTGAGTGAGCATTGTGAAGATGTCGCGCTTTTGCTTATAGACACAGGGGAAAATGGCGAATATTTGCCAAGCCACAAAGACGTTGAAGCCATAGCCGATATATTAGAAAAAACACAAACAAGTCTGCATATTCACCTCCCCACAACGAACAATTGCGAGAGCGAAAAAAGCCGAACAGCCTTGTACGATGCCTGCCTTTTGGCCATTGAACGCACAAAAATACTTAAGCCCCATAGCTTTGTCTTGCATGTCGACCTTCCTTCTTTTAAGAAAGAAGACAAGGCACTTAACGACACTGAAAGCCAGCAAATCAAAGATTTATTAGCAAAACTTGCAAGCAATTTGCCCTCTCCACAGCACCTTGCCATAGAAAATCTCGAAGGCTATTCACCGCACTTTTGGGATTTTTGCTTTGAAAATACAGGCTATTCTCGTTGTCTTGATGTGGGGCATTTGTGGAAAGACGGCCTTGACCCCCTGCCTTTTTTTTCTGCTTGGCAAGAAAAAATCCGCCTTATTCATCTGCACGGTCTTGCACCAAATAAAGATTGCCTGTATTCTCTCGAAAAATTGCAAGAAATGACTGCCCCTTTATTGTATGGCTCGGCTTTGTGGCAAGATTTTTTTGGAAATAAGCCCAAAGACCACAAATCGCTTGAAAACATGCCGCCTTCTTGCATTGACGCCTTTATGCACTGCTTGTGGAAGGAAGATTTTAGAGGCCATATAAACATAGAAGTCTTTGACTTTGCAGATTTTATTTCATCATGCGCCGTCCTTGAATATTCATGGAAGCGTTTTGAGAAAGGCATTACAACAATTTAATTCTAAAGATTGGAAAGAAAAGGAAAGACCATGTCTCAAAAAGCCAATATCACCCTCTATCTTGGCGGCATCAGAAGCGGCAAGAGCTATCATGCAGAATACCGTGCAAAGGCGCACGGACGTGGCCCTGTCATCTATGTGGCAACAGCTGACAAAGACCAAAATGACCCTTCTATGCAGGCCCGCATTGACAGGCACACTGAAAGACGGCCAGAGCATTGGCAGACCCTTGAATGCCCCATGGAGCTTGGCAAACACCTCGCCAAAGCCCTTGAAGATTGCGGCCTTGATAACAATAAAAGCGTTGAGGACGCTCAGCACAGCAAGCTTTTGCCGCCAGATTGCCCTACTATCCTTATTGATTGCGTGACTTTGTGGGTATCGAATATTTTGCTCAGCCAGCCAGATCCACTTGACATCTTGGCCATTGAAAAGATTGTTGCGCAAGAAGTTGATGACCTTTTACAGCTTACAAAAAGCACAAGATGCCGTTGGATCATTGTTTCAAGTGAGACGGGCCTTGGCGGCATTGCACAAAGCCCTATAGAGCGAGTATTTAACGATGCCTTGGGGCTTGCCAATCGCCGTCTTGCAAGAGCAGCCAAAAGGGCTTTTTTGATTGTTGCTGGGCGTTTTTTACGCCTAGAAGAACTTGAATGAAGAACTCGAATAAAGAATTGGGATGAGGGTGACACTCTGCTTTTTCTACCAGCAGCTTTAAAAATTTATTTCCCTTCAACTTCCTTCTTGATTTTCTGAGCCGTCGGCGTAACACTAAGGCCCCCAAGGCCAGTGCAGCGCAATTCTTGTGGCAACATCTTCCCTATGGCGTACATGGCCTGTATTGTTTCATCTAAGGGGATATAAGGATCAAAGCCGCACATCAACATATTTGCTGAGACAATGGCGTTTGCAAGGCCGCTGGCATTGCGGTTAACACAAGGAATTTCCACACAATTTGCCACAGGATCACAAACAAGCCCCAGCATATTTTGCAAGGCCATAGAAGCCGCCTTGCAACACTCACTTGGCGATGCCCCAAGTAAGTGCGCTATTGCCCCAGCAGCCATACTCGAAGCCGCACCGATTTCTGCCTGACAAGCACATTCTTCGGCCGCAAAAGTCGCTTGATGCGCAATAAAAATACCGACCAAACCCGCACAAAGAAAGGCCTCCAAAATCTCTTGCCTTGTGTACTTTCCGCTTTCATACAGAGCGACAAGGACCCCGCCAATAAGACCACAAGAACCGGCCGTTGGTCCCGCCACAATAAGGCCCATAGCGCTGTTTGCTTCCATAATGGCTGTCGAATAAATACAGGCCTTTTGCACAAGGCCGCTGTCTATCGTCTTCGCCTGATTTGCCATAAAATTGTCATACATTTTCTTTGCGCTTGGCCGTAAAAAACCCAAGCTTTTAAGCTCGCTTGAGAGGGCTGTTTGTATGGAATTTTCTATGGCCTTAAATAAAAAGTCCGCAAATTCATAAACTTGCTCTCTTGGCCAAGACGAATATTCCATCTCATACAAAAGGGCCGCCTCTGCAAAAGAAAGTGCATGTTTTTCGCAATAGTCAAGGCATTCTTGCGCTGTTTTAAAGGGCACGAGCCTTTCTTCATAGGCGGCAACAGGCAAAAGAGCGGGAATACAAAGGACGCTCGCATTTTTTGTGTGAATTTTATGTAAAAGCTCTTCTGAAGGCGCAGAACTGACCTTGAGCAAGAAGAAATCGGCATTGTCGCTTGCTATTTGCGATTGAATTTTGCCTTCTTCTAAACTATTGACAATCTCTTGAAGGCCTTCTTTTTCTGTTCCATACAAAAAATTCGCCTCACCTGAAATATCGACCCTTTGCCCGTCAATAGCGATGAGGCAAAAAGCCCCGCCACCTGTTGAAAGGCTCATGATTTCTTTACTTTGCTCTTTTGAGCTGATCTTGAAAATGGCGGTATTTGGGTGTTCATGTTCTTCATCAATGATTGAAAAAGAAAAAGAAAGGCCACGCTCTTTGGCAATGTTTTTTGCCTCTTTAAAGTAGGGTGAATTGATGGGAAGCTGCAAAATGCCTGCTATGATGGCAATGTCTGTGCCTTGGCCTTGGTAGACCTCGGCATAAGAGCTGTTTTTTGGAAAAAAAACTTGAAGAGAGACAATATCTTCTAAAAAACACGCCGTCGTATAGGCTATCCTCCACGGAGCGGCCGTATGTGAACTGCTTGGCCCTGTCATCAAAGGCCCAAGCACATCATTGAATATTGAGGCATTCTTTGCCATGATTTTTCCTTTCTTAATAAAAAATCTTGTGTTTCACAATTTAGCAAAACACAAGACCGTTTTCAATAAAAAAACAACTACAAAAACTCAAAACTTACGAACGCTTCAGCTCCAAAGCCTTCTGCAACATCTCATCAGCCGTCGTCACAGACTTGCTATTGCTCTGAAAACCCTGCTGCATAACAATCATATTGACCATCTCAAAAGCCATATCGACATTCGACGTCTCAATCTGCCCAGCGGCGATAGTCCCATAACCATCACTCCCCGCTATGCCTGTGATTATCTCACCCGCTGCTGTTGGCGCAGAAAAATGATTGTTCCCCTCTCTGCGTAAATTGTCCTCACTCGTCATACGATAGAGAGGAATAGCATAGGCGTCAACAACCACACCATTGGTATAGTGCAATTCGATTATGCCTTCATCGGTGATATACATATTGTGCAAATCGCCCTTGCCAAAGCCGTCTTGGCTGTAATTGACATTTCTTGAAGAACCGTCATAAGCCGTGCTTGAACTCACATCTGGGCTGACTTCACCAAGAGAAGGAAGAAGAGAAGGATCTGTCCCTATGCTTGAAGGGTCGGCAAAATTTTCCCCTATTGTCCAATCCTCACCCCCGCTCGCAAGGCCCAAATCAAGAGTGATGCTTTGCGGAGTTAAAACAGCCTCGCCCGCCATGTCTTTAAATTCAATATCCATGCTCGGCAAGCCGTTTACAAGAGCGCTTGTCGTCCATGTTGTTAAGTCTGTTGGATCTGCGCCTGTTGGGCTAAAGGCAGACATATCGAGCATCGAACCGCTGCTTGAAAAAGTGATTGTCCCCGCCATAAGAAGACCGGCAGAAGCCGAAGTCGTTGGCGCTGGACTTGTTGTCGTTTCGCCATTTGGATCATTAGGATCTGTTGTGCCAGTGCCAGCGTTTGGATCATTAGGATCTGTTGGATTTGTTGTGCCAGTGCCAGCGTTTGGATCATTAGGGTCAGGTGTTGTCGTAAGGGGCTGTGCAAGGGCCCTTCCGTCAAGAGCTGGATCCATGCCCACAACATATTCAAAGACCTGTGTTCCGCCAGTGCCCGGAGCTTTATCAAAATAAATGGTCAATTCTTGCGCTGTGCCTTCTGCATCATAGACCGTCATGGGATAAGAAAAGGCATAAGAGCTATTGCTCAAAGGATTTGCCTGTGTGCCGTCCCAAGCTGTCGCCATCGAAAAGAAGGGATTTTCAGCATCGCTCACAGTATCGTCCATATTGCTCAAATTAAATTGCGCCTCAATGCTTGAACTGGCCAGCGGCACATTTTGCGCAACAGTTTCGTCTAAAAAGTCGATCTGAATAGGCTGCGCACCGCCAGCGGTGATTTCTTCACCCTCTGTAATGGGGATACCAGAAACAACATAGCCATTGGGATCTTCTAAGAAGCCGTCATGCGAAAAGCGGAAATTTCCTGCCCGCGTATAATGAACATCATCGCCCTTTGTGACCTGAAAATAGCCATTGCCTTCAATGGCTAAATCAGTAACTGTATTGCTTGGTTCAAAACTGCCTTGCTCAAAATTTGTACGAATATCACCAAGTTGCGAACCATTGCCTACCTGATTAAAGGCCTGACCAACAGTCGTCCCTTGCGACAAGGTATCGCTAAAGACATCTTGAAAAAGGGCGGACTGTTTTTTGTAGCCCGTGGTGTTCACATTGGCGATATTGGACGAGAGGACATTCATCCCCTTGCCGTGCGTTGTTAGGCCGGTTGCACCGATATATAAAGTAGAAAACATAGGCTATTCTCCAAAGAAAAAGCACAAAAGTCATGTAAGCTTGTAAAAAAGCTTATGGCAAAAAAGCATGAGGCAAAAAATTCCGCCTCGCTTTATTTAAGCACAATCTGTGCCAAGCTTTTTGGGTCTTTTTTAGACATTTTTTGCACTTGGCTTTTTTGTAATGTTGATGTACAATACGATATTATTTATTTGCTTATGGAGTCACTCGATGCCTTGCCCCTTATATACTTTTAAAAATTCCAATGAATGGGACAGCTTGCTTGACAAATTGTCCGCAAGAAATGTCTCTGCCTCCTCAGATATCACAAAGAAAGTCCTTGATATACTTGAAGATGTAAAAAGCCGTGGCGACCTTGCCCTGCTTGAATACACAAGGCTCTTTGACGCGCCAAATATGCAGGCCCCCATCAGAGTAGACAAAAAACACATCGAAGAAGCGGCCAAGGCTATTCCACAAGAAGCCTATGAAAGCATTGCCCTTGCCGCCAAACAAATCCGCACCTTCCACGAAGCCCAAAAAGAAAAGTCTTGGTTTCTCACGCAAGAAGACGGCACAATCCTTGGCCAGCGCATAAGCCCAGTCGACTCTGCGGGCCTCTATGTCCCCGGTGGGCAAGGCGGCAATACCCCCCTCGTGTCTTCACTTCTCATGTGCGCCATTCCTGCCCTTGTTGCTGGCGTCTCGCAAATCCGCATTGTCACACCGCCAAGAGAAGACGGCAGTGTAAATCCCTACATTTTGGCCGCTGCGCATATTCTTGATTGCGATGAAATCTACGCTGTCGGCAGTGCTTGGGCCATCGCCGCTCTAGCCTTTGGCACTGAAAGTATTGCCTCTGTTGATGTTATTGCTGGGCCTGGCAATATCTTTGTCAGCACAGCCAAGCACCTTGTGCAAGGCCATGTCGCTATTGATATGATTGCAGGGCCAAGTGAGATCCTTGTGCTTGCCGATGAAGGCGCAAATGCCGCCTACATTGCCGCCGATATGCTCTCCCAAGCAGAACACGACACACTTGCAAGTTCTCTTTGTGTAACGCCTTCAGCAAAGCTTGCCGAAGAAGTGCAAAAAGAGCTTACAAAACAGCTTGCCACCCTCCCCCGTGCAGAAATTGCCGCAACATCGCTTGGCGATTATGGGGCGATTGTCCTTGTGCCAAACATGGAAGAAGCTATTGAATTTTCAAACAAAGTAGCCCCAGAACACCTTGAAGTGCTTACAGAAAAGCCTTGGGACATCATGCCAAGACTTCGCCATGCGGGTGCCATATTTCTTGGCCCTTATTCACCAGAACCTTTAGGCGATTACTTTGCAGGACCAAATCACGTTTTGCCCACTTGCGGAACAGCCCGCTTTGCCTCTGGCCTTTCTGTGCAAACTTTTTGCAAGCGCACAAGCATTATTGCCGCAAGTGAGGCCTTTACAAAAGCTTGTGGTCCGCATGTAGCAAGGCTTGCCAGAATGGAAAATTTAGAAGCCCATGCCCTTTCAATGGAAGCAAGGCTTCAAAAATAACGTTTTTTACTTATTTATACAGAAATAGAGCTTTTTAACCACCTATGAGGACCGCGTCATGCAAATTGTAACCAAGACCAACATAGAAACTATCCCCTTAATATATCGGGGAAAAGTGCGTGATATTTATTCTGTTGACGAAGAAACCTTTCTTCTTGTGACTACAGACCGCATGTCGGCCTTTGATGTGGTGATGAATGAAGCCATACCCTATAAGGGCGTTGTGCTCAATCAAATCACCCTCTTTTGGCTTGAAAAATTTGGCCACCTTGTCGCCAATCATGTGCTTGAGCACGATGTCACAAAATTCCCAAAGGTCTTAGCCCCTTATGCCTCTTTGCTTGAGGGCCGCTCTATCCTTGCCAAAAAAGCCAAACCCTTGCCCATTGAATGCATCATTCGCGGGCATATTACGGGCTCTGGTTGGAACGACTATAAGGCTACGGGCAAGGTGTGTGGGCATACACTCCCCGAAGGCCTTTTAGAATCAGCTCGTCTTGAAAATCCTTTGTTTACGCCTTCTACCAAGGCAGAACTTGGTGACCATGACGAAAATATCACCATTGACCAAGCCTATGGCCTTATGGACAGCGACCTTGTTGACAGGGTCAGCAAGATTTCTATGGACATCTTTATGAATGCCAGAGAATATGCCGAAGAGCGTGGCATCATTATCGCCGACACAAAATTTGAATTTGGCCTTGTTGGTGATGAGCTTACCCTTATTGATGAGGTGCTTACGCCCGATTCGTCACGCTTTTGGCCAAAAGAGACTTATGCCGAAGGGCGCGGCCAGCCAAGTTATGATAAGCAATATTTGCGTGATTGGCTAAATACCCAAGATTGGAACAAAAAAGCCCCGCCGCCAACCTTGCCACAAGACATTATTGATAATACAAAAAATAAGTATTTTGAAGCCTATCGTGTATTGACAGGCACAAGTTTAGTTATCTAATATTTACTCTTACTTTTGTATTAGGCAAAGAAATTTAAGGCTTGTTATGATTGACAGACACAAGTCTACTTATTTACAATAAAGTACCCTTTTACCAAACGAGGAAGCTATGCTCTTACAAAACAAAAAAGCCCTTATCTTTGGTGTTGCCAACACAAAAAGCATTGCCTACGGGATCGCTGCTGCCTTTAGAGAACACGGTGCGGACATTGCCTTAAGCTATGTGGGCGATTCTATTAAGAAAAGAGTGGAACCCATTTGTGAAGATTTGGGCGGCGCCTTTACCTTCCCTTGTGATGTGTCAAGCGATGAAGATATTGCAAAAGCCGTTGAGATTGTTCAGGAAAAATGGGGCAAGATCGACATTTTAGTGCATTCTGTAGCCTTTGCGCAAAGAGAAGATTTGCAAAAGCGTTTTATTGAAACGAGCCGTTCTGGTTTTGCTTTGGCGATGGACGTTTCTGCTTATTCTTTGCCCGCTCTTTGTAATGCTTTTGAGCCTCTTATGAATGAGGGCACTTCTGTTATTACGCTTTCTTATTATGGTGCGCAAAAGGTTATCACCAATTATAATGTCATGGGTGTAGCAAAGGCGGCCTTGGAGGCTTCTGTTCGTTATTTGGCTGTCGATCTTGGAGCGCATAATTCTCGCATCAACGCGATCAGTGCCGGCCCTATAAAAACATTAGCAGCTTCTGGCATTTCTGATTTCAAGCTTATTTTTAATCGTATTCAAGAGCAAGCCCCGCTTAAGCGCAATGTCACTATTGAAGATGTGGGCAAGTCGGCTGTTTTTCTTGCTTCTGATCTTAGCCAGGGTGTGACTGGTGAGATTATGTATGTTGATTGTGGATACAATAATATGGGGATATAGGGTGTGATTTTTTGCCCGGCTAAGGCTTTGCCAAGTAAGCCTTGTTGCTTTGCCTGTGTGCCTCTTGTGCTCGTAGACTTTTTTGAACTCTTTTGAGCGATGCATCTTTTTTCCGCCAGCGGCGTTAAAAAAAATTTTTCTTATACGCACGTACTTAAGTACGCTTACGCAGAAAAATTTTTTTT
>CAYJIB010000022.1:0-24581 GCA_964370125.1 uncultured Desulfovibrionaceae bacterium | reverse complement strand
AATTATGGCTTATGTTACCATGAAGCAAATGCTCGAAACAGGTGTCCACTTTGGTCACCAAACAAGAAGATGGAACCCAAAAATGCGCCCCTTTATCTTTGGCGCACGTAACGGCATCCATATCATCGACTTGCAACAAACCGTTAAACTCTACCGTACAGCACACGACAAAATCGTCGAAACCGTCGCAAATGGCGGCCGAGTTCTCTTTGTTGGCACAAAGCGCCAAGCTCAAGAAGCTGTCGCAACCGAAGCCACAAGAGCCGGTCAATACTATGTGACGCACCGCTGGATGGGTGGAACACTTACAAACTTTGCCACTATTCAAAAAAGCATCGACCGTTTGAAAAAACTCGAAGCCATGTTTGAAGACGGCTCTGTAAATCGTTACCAAAAGAAAGAAATTTTGAATTTGCAACGTGAACTCACAAAACTTGAGGCCACACTCGGCGGTATCAAAGAAATGGATCGCCTCCCGCAAATCGCCTTCATCATCGACCCGCAACGTGAAGAAATCGCTGTGAAAGAATGCCGCAAACTCGGTATCCCCATCGTAGCCGTCACCGACACAAATTGCGATCCTGACCTTATCGACTACATCATCCCAGGAAACGATGACGCTATCCGTGCTATCAAACTCTTTGTAACAGCGATGGCTGAAGCCTCTCTCGAAGGGCAAGCCATGAGCAAAGATCAAGACTTAGAAGGCGCCATGCAAGCCTCTGCTGAAGCTGCTGAAAAACCAGCCAAAGCCCCTGCAGTCGAAGCTCCAGCTGAAACTCTTGACAAAATTGATGCACCTGAAAACACTGAAGGCGAACAAGCCTAATAATTCATACAAAATAGTTTAACATTCTAGAATATATGGAGTTTTACAATGGCTATTTCTGCCTCTATGGTTAAAGAATTGCGTGAGCGGACTGCCGCTGGCATGATGGATTGCAAAAAAGCCCTTGAAGAAAATCAGGGCGATATGGAAGCCGCAATCGATTGGCTTCGTCAAAAAGGCCTTTCAAAAGCTGCTAAGCGTGCCGGCCGTGCTACCTCTGAAGGTATCATCGGCTTTGTCATCAACGAAGACGCCACCTGCGCCTTGCTTACTGAAATCAAATGCGAAACTGACTTCGTTTCTCGTGGTGATAAATTCCAAGAATTTGCTGGGCTTATCACAAAACAAGTTACAGAAAACTTCACAGAAAATGTCGAAGAACTGCTCTTACAAGCCTGTCATCACAATGCAGAACTCACCGTGCAAGACCTGCTCAATGAGGCCATTGCTACCATCGGTGAAAATATCGTCCTTGGACGCACTGTAATGCTTAAAGTCGAAGACAAAGGCCGCATCGGCTCTTATGTTCACTCAAATGGCAAAATTGCCGTTCTTGTGAATGTCTGCTGCACAAAAGATGCTACCGCACAAAACGAAGCCTTCCAAGACATGACAAAGAACATCGCTATGCAAATTGCGGCCTCAAGCCCGCTTGCTATCAGCGCTGATCAAGTTGATCCCGCTATCCTTGAGCGTGAGCGTGAACTCTACCGTCAAAAAGCCCGCGAAGAAGGCAAACCAGAAAACATCATCGAAAAAATCGCTGAAGGCGCCGTGCAAAAATACTGCAAAGAAATCTGCCTTCTCGATCAAAACTTTATCCGTGATGAAAAACTCAAAATTGGCGATTTGCTTAAAGAATGCAGCAAAGCTCTCGACGATACCGTCACCATTAGCGCATTTGTCCGCATTCAACTCGGCGAGTAAACTTGTACAAACTCACTGGATAATGCAACATGCTTCTTAATAAAGCACTCTCTCAATAAGACCTCAAAGGCCGTTTTTCATCAAAGCGGCCTTTTTTGTTATTTCACTGCCCCGCCCTCAAAAAAAACTTCAAACAACAAAGGAAATTTCAAATGATATACGATACCATTGACCTACGCAGCGATACCGTCACTATCCCCACAGAAGAAATGCGCGAAGCCATGCGCACCACCCTCGTCGGAGACGATGTCTATGCTGATGACCCAATAGTCAACAAACTCGAAGATATAGCCGCAGAAATGTTCGGTAAAGAAGCCGCCCTCTTCTTCCCCAGCGGCACAATGAGCAACCAATGCGCACTCTTTGTTCACGCACAAAGAGGCGATGAAATTATCCTCCCAGACGATTGCCACATCGTCGCAAACGAAGCAGGCGCTGCCGCCATCATCGCTGGCGCACAAATCCGCACAATACGCACAATTAATGGGGAAATGCCTCTCGACCTTGTCGAAGAAACCATCAGAAAAAACACTACCGATGTACACTCCCCAAAAACCGCCCTCATTTCATACGAAAACGCCAATTCCTGCGGACGTGTCCCCTCAATGGATTATATGAAAAATATCAAAGCCCTAGCCGATACATACGCACTCCCCATTCACATCGATGGCGCACGCATCTTCAATGGCGCAACCTACCTTGGCGTTGACGTCAAAGAAATCGCTCAATTAGCAGACTCCATGTCCATCTGCCTCTCAAAAGGACTCTGCGCACCCATAGGCTCACTGCTCGTCGGAAACAAAGACTTCATCTACCTCGCAAGACGCAAAAGAAAAATCCTCGGCGGTGGAATGCGACAAGCAGGTGTCCTCGCCGCACCAGGCATCATCGCCCTCACAAAAATGTCAAAACGCCTACAAGAAGACCACGATCTCGCAAAATACCTTTGCGAAAAACTCCAAGAAATCAAAGGCATAGAAGTCTACACAGAAAGACAACAAATCAACATGGCCTTCTTCAAGCTCAACAACTTCCCCCTCAAAGGACAAGAACTCGTCAACTACATGGCAAAAAACAATGTCCGCATTAATTCAGATAACAAAGGACACATGCGCTTCGTCACGCACAATTACCTGACAAAAGAACACATCGATTTTGTTATAGAGCTTATGAAGGGGATATAGGTTTTTTTGAGGTTTAGTTTTTAGGGATTTTCTTCGAAAGGGACTTATTTTGTCACATTACTTTGTTTTTTAATAAATAAGTTATCTTTTATTATTGTTCGAGGGAGATTAGGGGCTTATGGTGGGGAATATCTTCCCCCCTTAGGCCCCTCGTCCCCCTCGTACAACAATACAAAGAAAGAGTAATTTCTCATCAAGTTTCCCGACAAAGAAAAGGTATCTTCAAAAAGAATTACCCAAAACCCAACGAAATATAAACAATTTTACAGACAAAGCATACTTCCACTTAAAAAAACTTCCTCAAATGCCCAAAAACTCTTCTATCCCTTACACCCTTGGGCGATTTGGCCTATCGCTTGCATTGATATAGCCCTCGGCTTCCATTCTGTCCATAAAGCGAGCAGCTTTATTAAAGCCAATGCTGAATTGTCTTTGCAGCAGAGAAATCGACAGATTTTTATTGCATTCTTTTGAGAAGGCGAGGATTTCAAGATAGAGATTTTCGTCTTTATCAGAAAAAGAATTTCTGTCTGATGCGAAGCTTTTTGGCTCTTCTGTTTTTGCTCCCCATTCTTCAAAATTGATTGCATAGTCAGGTTTGGCTTTGGCTTTCCAATAGTCGACAACAGCCATGACTTCTTCATCAGAGACATAGGCCCCGTGAAGGCGTTGTGGGATCGCACCGCTTGGCTTATAGAGCATATCGCCCTTGCCGAGCAGGCGCTCTGCACCGCCGACGTCAAGGATAGTGCTCGAATCGTGCTTTGAGGTCACTTGAAAAGAGATGCGACAGGGGAAGTTGGCTTTGATGAGGCCTGTCACAACATCCACACTTGGGCGTTGAGTTGCGACGATGAGATGTATACCTGCGGCACGGGCGAGCTGAGCGAGGCGGACGATGGCGGTTTGCACGTCCTTTCCTGCTGTGTACATAAGGTCAGCAAGCTCATCGATGATTATGACAAGATAGGGGAAGGGCTCAAGGTCGGCATATCTTTCATCTTTATTGGCACTAAGTTGAGCAAGTCTTTGATGATATTCAACATAATTGCGCACACCGAGCTGTGAAAGCTTTCCGATTTCTGTATAGCGCCTGTCCATTTCATAGACAGCCCATTCAAGGGCGGTCTTGGCTAAGAGCGATTCGGTCACGACGGGGTGAACGAGGTGCGGCAAGTCGGCGTAAACAGCAAGCTCCACTCTTTTGGGATCGATGAGGAGCAGTTTAAGGTCATCGGGTGTGGCTTTGTAGAGCAGGCTTAGCAAGAAGGCATTGAGGCAGACAGATTTCCCTGCGCCAGTTGAACCTGCAACGAGCAAGTGCGGCATACGGGCGAGATCGGCGGCTACGGGATGTCCTCCGATGTCTTTGCCTATGGCGAGGGTGAGGAGTGAAGCGGAATTGGAAAAAATTGGCGCTTCGAGAAGTTCACGAAAACTCACAAAGGCTCTGGCATCATTGGGAACTTCAAAGCCTATGGTGTCGCTCCCAGGGACTGGGGCTTGAATGCGAACAGCAACAGCTTTAAGGGCCATGGCCAGCTCTTTGTCGAGCGTGGCAACACGTCCTACCTTTACACCAGCGGCTGGGCGCACTTCAAAAAGGGTAACAACAGGGCCGGAAGTATAGCGGACAAGTGTCCCTTGAATGCCGTAATTGTTTAGGCATTCCATGAGCAAGAGACCTCTTGCATTGGATATTTCAGGGTCTTGCGGAGGCTCATTTTCTTGCAGGCCTTGCAATAAATCTGTGCTTGGCAAAGTGAAGCTTGATTTTTTAAGAGCGGGCGCACCAGCGGGAGTGTTTGTTGCTGTTTCGGCGAGGGCTGTGGGTTGCGCTTCAGCATAGAGATTTTTTGGCTCAATTTCTTCTGATTTTTCAAAAGCTTGTGCGCTTTCATTATTGTTGTTTGAAGCAGAAGGATTTGGCTGTGGAAAACTACTGACAGTTTCTTCTTGATGCACTTCATAAAGAGGAATAATCTCAATTGGTTCATCTTTGTCATTGAGTTCCGAAACATCCTCAGAAGGAAGACGCCTTGAAGAAAGCTTCCCAGAAAGGCCGATTTTTGGCATAGATATGCTGGGTAAAGTCTTAGGGAGGAACTTTGGGAGCGCAAATAAAGATTTGGAATGTTTGGCAAATTTACTATGAATAAGGGCAATAGCCTTTCGTAAAAGTTGTATCCACGAAAGACCAAAGGCGAGTTCAACAGAAAGAAAGAGTAGGAAAAGCCAGACGAGCAGAGAACCGACCTGGCTAAGATAGGTTGTCCCCAAGGTATAAAGGCTCATGCCGAGCATACCGCCGCCGCGAACGTCTCCAATGCCGAGATCCCAAGCCGCACCAAGAGATATAAGACAAGCACCAAGCACAAAGAAGCCTATCCAGCGCCACCACATCATCTTGAACCACGAGGCCACATAGCCTGTACCCCAAGCGATGAAAATCAGCGGCCACACATAGGCGGCTATACCAAAGACATCAACAAGCAGACCGCCAAGGTAAGCACCAAAAAGCCCTGCCTGATTGCGCACAGGCACGGGCGTTGAAACGACGTGATTGAGGCCTGGGTCGTATTGATTATAGGTGACGAGGCTAAGAAGTATGAAGAGCCCCCAAAAGAGCAAAAAGAGGCCAAAGAGCTCTCGCAAAAGTTTGCGACCGCTCCCAAGAACCTCTGTCGAGGCTTCAAGCTTAGTCCCATTTTGTGGGCCTTCTTTTGTTTCGTCTTTTTTTGCTTTTTTGTCGGTCATGGTGACTTTTACGCTATTGGCCTTTTTTATGCAAAAATGTTATTCACGTCCAAGATATTCACAAGAGCGTGTGTCAACTTTGATTGTGTCGCCTTCGTTAACAAAAACAGGAACTTGCACAATAACGCCTGTTTCAAGCGTGGCGGGTTTTGTTACATTTGAGACAGTATCGCCTTTAACTGCAGGCTCGGTGCTGATCACTTTTAAGACAAGGGTAATGGGGATTTCAATATCGAGCGGTTTTTCATTGTACAGGAGCACACGGCATTCTTGTCCATCTTTTAAAAAGGCCGCTTTTCCGCTTGTATCGCTTGCGGGCATGGTGAGTTGCTCATAGCTTGTCATGTCCATAAAGACAAGGTCTGTGCCTTCGTGATAGAGAAATTGCATGTCTCTTGTTTCGAGATTTGGGCGACCTACTTTTTCACCAGAGCGAAAGGTATTGTCGACAACTCGTCCGTTTAAGACATTGCGCAATTTTGTGCGGATCATGGCGCCGCCTTTACCCGGCTTAAAATGCTGAAATTCAATAATTTCATAAGGCACGCCGTCCATTTCTATTTTCAGGCCTTTTTTAAATTCTGATGTTGAATACATTATGAAGATTTCTCCTTCTTTTTTGCTGTTCTTTTGCTTTTATGATAGGGCTTCCCCAAAAACTTTTGACTTCACAAAGGCAAAGGACAGTATCGGCTATAGTCCGCACAGTGTCAAGTTTTAAGGTGAGGAAATTTATATGAAGCTTTTAGCCTTCATCATGCGAAAAAGAAAAGAAGTGCAAAAGCTCAGTAAGCGATGCACTTCCCCTAAAAGCTAAAAACTCCCAAACAAGTTTATTTTCTGTGTACTTGTAAGGGCCCTAAGCTTTGGCTTGTGGGCATGATTTCGATTTCGGTGATGTCCACACAAGCAGGCTGTGTTGTCGCCCAAAAGACCGCTTCGGCGACGTGTTCAGGCAAGAGAGGATCAGCGCCAGCATAGACCGCCTTGGCTTTTTCCCCGTCTTGCTTAAAGCGAACATCGGAAAATTCTGATTCGAGCATTCCCGGGGAGATATTGGTGACACGCAGGCCTGTACCGTGTAAATCAGTGCGCAAATTGTTTGAAAACATATTCACAAAGGCCTTTGTTGAACCATAGACATTTGAACCTGGGTAAGAATATTTTCCGGCAATCGAGCCCATGTTGACAATATGTCCCTGCCCACGCTCAACCATGTGAGAAATTACTGCCTTTGTCGTGTACAAAAGACCCTTGATATTGGTGTCTACCATAACTTCCCAATCGTCAAGCGAGGCCTCATGGCTTGGCGAAAGACCAAGGGCTAAACCTGCATTATTAACAAGTACATCAATGGGCAAAAAT
Source organism: uncultured Desulfovibrionaceae bacterium (assembly GCA_964370125.1). GTDB lineage: Bacteria > Desulfobacterota > Desulfovibrionia > Desulfovibrionales > Desulfovibrionaceae > CAYJIB01. The sequence continues at coordinate 17,519 of CAYJIB010000022.1, read as the reverse complement.
TCTTTTGGGATCTCAGCAAAGGCTTGGGCCACGGCTTCTTTGTCTCGCACATCAGCAAGGCTAGCGTGCACCTTGCCAGGATATTTTTTTGCTAAAGCGTCAAGTCGCTCTCCACGTCTTGCCATAGCCACAACCTTCCAACCTGCCTCTAAAAAATGCTCGGCAATAGCAAAGCCGATCCCTGCTGAAGCGCCTGTTACGCAAATTACTGACATAATATTCTCCCTGTTTTTATTAAGAGTATGTTTATCGACTATACAAAATCATGAATATCCAAAGAATTCATACGTTTTTTGAGTTCTTCAGCCGCTTTTTCTAAATGCTCTTCATCGCCGTCAGCAGAAAGAAGGAAAGGTTCTCCATAAACAATGCGGACTCGTGAAAAAGGCAAAGGCATCTGAAAACGGTCCCATGAATTAAAGACATGCGCTTTTTCCATAAAGAGGCGTGTCGGCAAGATAGGAATTTCAGCCTTTGATGCAAGGAACAAAGCGCCGTGTTTGATATTGTGCCTTGGCCCTCTTGGGCCGTCTAAAGCAATGCAAACAGCATAGGCCTTTTCTTGCACCATGCGCACCGTTTCAAGCATGGCCTGCGTCCCTTTTCGAGAACTCGAACCACGCACAACCTTGACTCCCATGCGACTAAGCACACCCTCAAGCAAATCGCCGTCTCTGGAAGGCGAGGCCATAGCCAAGCTGCGAATACCCTTGCGTGTGTAGGTCAAAGGAAAGAATTCGTCGTGCCAAAAGGCGACAACACAAGAGCTTTCTTCTTTGCCTTGTGTTTCGTCCAAAAAGGCACGATTGACCATGCTGATGCGCAAAGTAGAGCAATACAAACGGTAAAAAACATAGAGCAAAAAACCAAGAAGCTTGTATTTAAAAGACATCAGGCCTCCGCTCCATTCTTCATTGATTGCTTTGTTTCTGAAAGACTTTCGACACCAAATTGCATCTTGTACAAACGCTGATACAATTCGCAATGAGAGAGCAAATATTCATGCGTCCCTTCAGCCACAATCCGCCCTTTTTCCATCACAACAATCTTATCCGCCGTAAGGATCGTCGCCAAACGGTGCGCAATGATAAGGCTCGTACGCCCCTGCATAAGATTGTCAAGAGCCTTTTGCACCATGCGCTCAGATTCAGAATCCAGCGCACTTGTTGCCTCATCAAGGATAAGCAAGGGCGCGTTCTTCATCAGGGCTCTTGCAATGGTGATGCGCTGTTTTTGGCCACCAGAAAGCTTGACTCCACGCTCACCAACTAGCGTGTCATAGCCATTTGGCATGGACATAATAAATTCATCGGCATAGGCCGCCTTTGCGGCTGCTTTTACGGCTTCTTCATCAATGCTGTCTTGGCCATAAGCGATATTTTCACGCAAAGACATATCAAACAAAAAACCGTCTTGTGCTACAATGGCAACAGCCCCTCGAAGAGAAGCCAAATTGTATTCGGGCAAGGCATGGCCATTGAGTAAAATCTCACCACTTTGCGGTTCATAAAAACGTACAAGTGTATTAGCTAAAGTCGTCTTTCCAGAACCAGAAGGGCCAACAAGAGCAACACGGCTTCCCGCTTCAATTGTCAAAGAAACATCATTCAGCGCAAGCCTTGGCTCGCTTTCTTCTTTGCTTGTCCAAGAATGTTCGCCTAGGGCAGTCTTGTTTGCTGCATCACCAGCTTCTTTGGCAAAGGGCAAATCGTCCAAAACCTTGTAGGAAAGATTGACATGCCGAAGTTCAACTTTTTCTAAAGCGCCCTCTAACATCCTCGTGCCGCCATGTTCGGGCATATTGTTGAGGTCATCAAGCATAGAAAAGACCCTTTCTGCGCCGGCAAATGCGTTTTGCACCTCTAAATTGGCACGCATAAGCCTGCGTAAAGGGTCGTACAGCATGACAAGGGAAGCGACAAAGGAAAAAAAAGCGCCAGTGGTCATCAGCCCATCTATCACCTGATAACCGCCAAACCAAATGGCAAAACTTATTCCGATAGCGCCGATAAGTTCCATCACAGGCGAAGAAAATTCGCTCACACAAGATTGCCTCAAAGCCATGTGCCTTACTTTGGCATTTTCTTCTTGAAAGCGAGTGATTTCTTTTTCTTCAGCACAAAAAGCCTTGATAACACGAACACCGCTTAGGCTTTCTTGTAAAATAGAAGTGATACTGGCGGCAACCTCGGCGTTGCGCCTTCCGTAACGGCGAAGCTTGCGAGTAAAATAAATAAAGGGTGAAGCGGCAATGGGCAAGACGACAAGGGCATAAGTAGCAAGCTCGGCATTTTGATAAAAGACCACGCCAATAAGGCCGACCATGGTCATAAATTGCCGAACTATCTCAACAAAAGCAGGCAAACTTCTTTGCATAACGGCAACGTCTGTGGTGATTCGAGACATCAGATTGCCTATTTGCATAGATTCGTAATAAAGAAGAGGCAAGGTGATAATACGAGAAAAAACTTCATGTCGAAGTTCCTCAAGCACCTTTAAGCCTGTGTAATTCATGGCTAAATTTTGAAAATAGCGCCCTGCTCCTTTTACAATGGTCATTGCACAAAAAACAAAAGGAAGCCAAAACAACATCTTGGTGTCTTTATTGATAAAGATATCGTCAAGGGCTGGCTTAATAAGCCACGCAATGCCGGCCGTTGAAGCCGCTACACATAAAGAAGCGATAATGCCTAAGATAATGATGAATGTATAGGGGCGAAAATAGGCGATCAAACGCTTAAAAAGCCTAGCGTCTTCGCCCAAGTCGCCCTTATTTTTGAAAAGCGATAAAAGCTTCATGAAATTTCCTCTCTTGCAAAGAGTATAGAGAAAAATCATCCAAAAAGCTAGAAATAGTTTTGGCTTGTTTTTTAGGCATTTTGACGGAAAAGTTTTTTTAGAAAATCTCGAATTGCATGGCGAAGCCTAGGCCAAAACATATGCCAAGCAAAGAAGCGGTGTAAAGTTTTTGCGGCAAAGTCTTGCTCTTTTTGGCTTACTTTACCGTGAAGTCTGGCGTATTCTTTGGCAATAGCCGTCAAGTGCTCTGGTCTTTGCGCACGAAAATTATACAGGCCTCGAAAATAGCCTACTTTAGCAAAAATCATTCGATTTAAATCAACAAAATGAAAGTCAAAGTCCCCTGCTTCATTACGGCTTATAAGAACATTGCCTGGGGAAAAATCGCCAAGTTGGACAGCATTTCCATGTAGATACCTAAAAGTATACTCGACAAATTTTTTGAGTATCAAATCAAGCTCATCTGGACTATAACGCTCAAAACCGTGTAAGGTGGCCTCAAATTCTTTATGAAGGCTTACAAAAAAACTTTCTTTTAAAAGGCCATGTTCATACCATTCCATGTAGGCAACGGGCCTTGGGGTGTTTATACCTTTTTGCACAAAAAGACAGGCGTGATCATACGACCTTTTTGCCTTTGAAGGGCGAAAATACGAATAAATAATACTTTTAAAAAAAGAAGGGATTTTAAAAGATTTTACTGTAAAGCGATGCTCTTCAAAATCAATATGTTTGATGACATTCCTGTGTGATTGAACGGTTTCACCTTCAAAAGGGAAATGTGCCTTCATGCTGGTCAACCAATCACGGCAGGCAGCAAATTGTGGATCAAGAGTGATGTAGAGGCCATTTTTAATCATGCGCTTTCTCATTCTACAAATCAAAAGTGTCGTTTAACAAAAAAAGAAAAGGGCACAACAATGTGCGCCCTTTTGAAATACACGAATAAAGCGAGAACTTACTTGATTTCGCAAGCAGCGCCAGCTTCATCAAGCTGCTTTTTGGCCTCTTCGGCCTCATCTTTAGAAACACCTTCTTTAAGAGGTGTAGGTGCAGAATCAACTTTATCTTTGGCTTCTTTGAGGCCAAGACCTGTCAAAGCACGAACAACTTTGATAACGCCGATTTTGTTGGCGCCAGCGTCTTTCAAGATAACGTCAAATTCAGTTTTTTCTTCAGCGGCTTCAGCGGCAGCAGCAGGGGCAGCCATCATCATGCCACCAGCAGGCGCAGCAGCGGAAACACCAAATTTTTCTTCGAGTTCTTTAATGAATTCAGAGAGTTCAAGAACGGTCATATTGGAAATAAATTCAACTACTTGATCTTTAGTTACGGACATGTCCATACTCCTTATACTCACACAGAGAGAGGGTTAAGTGTCAATAATTTATCACAAAATAGGCCACTAGGCTGCCTTTTTCTCTTCAATGGCTTTAAGCGCATACATAAGAGGGCGAAGCATATTGGCAAAAAGTGACACAAAATTCGTGGGAACCGCATTCATTGTTCCAAGCATGCTTGAGAGCAATTCTGGTTTGCTTGGGAGCTTTGCGAGTGCATCAACTTGGGCCTCTGAAAGGACTTGTCCTTCAAAGCTAGCAAATTTGATGCTGAGCATTTTGCTAGTTTTGGCGAAATCACAGACCGCTTTGGCAAGAGCCACAGGGTCATCACCAAAGGCAATGCCGCAATTTTCTTTTAGCAAATCAGCAATGGGGGCGTGTGCACTGTCGGTAAGGGCGATACGTGCTAAGGTATTTTTGACAACAATGTAGGTACCACTGTTCTCACGAATTTTAACCCGCAAACGTGTCAGCTCTTCCACCGACATTCCCTTGAAATCTGTTACCACAGCTATTGAGTTTGTGCCTGCAATAGTACGCACCTGCTCAATAAGGGCCGCTTTTTCAGATCTGTTCACGTGATACTCCTCACGCTAAAGGGTTGCCGTATGAAAGGCCGAGCCATTTTTGTCTGAGCAGGGCTTCTACGCTTATAAAAGAATCACAAAAATAAGGCAGTATCTTTGTAAAAGAGGCTAAAAAGCGTCGCCTGCTGTCTTTGACTCGAACTTTCCAATTCCAAGCAAGGGCTTAAGCCTTTGCAACAAAACATACAAAGGCCATTTTATGGCCTTGTACGCTGCAAAAAATGCCGAAGCACAGTTTGCAAATTTCAACATAAAGACGCTTCATACATTGGAATATATTCAGCGTCTTAACTCGATTGGCTTAAAGGTTTAAGCGCTTTCGAGGAACTTTTTAATTTGACCTGCGTCTACTCTAAAGCCTGGGCCCATAGTAGTAGAGACAGCCATTTTCTTCATGTAAGTGCCTTTTGCACTAGAAGGCTTTAGGCGATTGACCGCATCAACAACGGATTTAAGGTTGCCCAAAATCTTTTCTTTACCAAAAGAAACTTTACCAAGAGGAGCGTGCAAAACACCAGCTTTGTCAACTTTAAAGTCAACGCGACCGGCTTTGAGTTCTTTGACGGCGTTTGCAACATCAAAGGTTACAGAACCTGTCTTGGCATTTGGCATAAGACCACGGGGTCCAAGCTGACGGCCGATTTGACCAACAAGAGCCATAACATCTGGTGTGGCTACAGCAGCATCAAAGTCAAGCCAGCCGTCTTTGATTTTTGCGACAAGCTCTTCACCACCAGCAAAGTCCGCACCAGCGGCCAAGGCTTCAGCTTCTTTTTCGCCTTTGCAAAATACAGCTACACGAACTGTTTTACCAAGGCCGTGAGGTAGGGTCACTGCGCCACGAACCATTTGGTCAGAATATTTTGGGTCAACGCCAAGGCCAAGAGCCACATCAACGGTTTCGTCAAATTTGGCATAGGCCGCATCAAGGGATCTGCTTACAGCGTCTTCTACTGATAGAAGCTCAGTCAAATCCAAACCTTCAACTGCTTTGCGATATTTTTTGCCGAATTTAGGCATAGTTAACGTCCTTTAGAATGCTTATCAGCACTGTTTCTAAAAAAATGCACTGACTGGTGTTCTTGCCACCATAAAAACTAACGTATTTCAATCCCCATGCTGCGGGCTGTACCAGCGATAGTACGCTTTGCCGCATCAAGGTCATTTACATTCAAATCAACCATTTTGATTTTTGCAATTTCTTCAACTTGCTGTTCGGTAATGCTTCCGACTTTGTTTCTGTTTGGTTCGCCAGAACCTTTATCAACCTTTGCAGCCTTAAGCACTAAAATCGGTGCTGGGGGAGTTTTGGTGATAAAAGAAAATGAGCGGTCGGCATAAGCTGTGATCACAACAGGGATAATCATACCTTTTTGATCAGCTGTTTTCGCATTGAATTCTTTACAAAAAGCCATAATATTCAAACCGTGCTGACCAAGCGCAGGACCAACAGGTGGCGATGGATTAGCAGAACCGGCGGGAATTTGCAATTTGATTTTGGCAATCTCTTTTTTAGCCATGAGTACAAACCTCTGTGAGTAATGAAGGCAAAATAATGTTTATATTTTTACCTTCTTGCAGGGACAAATCCCCAATTTTTAACTTTTTGAAACCTGTATAAAATCAAGCTCAACGGGTGTTGGGCGTCCAAAAATAGAGACTGATACCCGAAGCTTTCCTTTTTCATTATTGACATCTTCAACGACACCGTTAAAGCCGCCAAATGGTCCGTCCATAACTCGAACTTCTTCGCCACGCTCAAAGCTAAACTTCGGTCTTGGCTGTTCTTGACGAGTTTCCATGAGGGAAAGAATGTGTTTCGCTTCTGACTCTTTCATTGGGACAGGACGGTTTTTTCCTCCCACAAAGCCTGTAACCTTGGGGATAGTTTGCACAATATGCCAAGAATAATCTGTCATAGTCATGCGAACCATGATATAACCGGGATAAAACTTGCGGGTAGAAGTGCGTTTACTCCCACCTTTACCAAGTTCTATGACTTTTTCTGTTGGGACTATTACTTCATCAATCAAACCTTGATCTTGATTGTTGCGCATCATTTCTTTGATAGTCGCTTCAACCCTTTGCTCAAAGCCTGAATAGGTATGAACAATATACCAACGAGATTTTGGCGAAGATACCGCTGCTTCGGGCATTTCTTCAATAGCTCCGATTTCAGCAAAACTTTCTGGGCCTTTTTCGCTAGGCTCTTCTAAAGCGGCTTCTTCATCTTGCTCTTGCAAAGTCAAAGCCTCATCTTGATCAATGTCAAGAGAACTTTCTTCTTTTGAAGATTCGAGTGAAGGCTCTTTTTGAATATCTTCTGTCATGCAAACGCTTCCTTAGGCTGCAAGAATAAAGGCCATAAGCTTTGACAAGCCAAAGTCAACAAGGCCAAGAAATACTGACATTACAAGGACAAAGCCAAGTACAACCAAGCTTGCCAACTGACTTTGCGCAACTCAAGCTTTGACAGCTCAAAATACTCACGAAAGCTCTGCCAACGTGATACAGTCGAGGTCGCTTTTTTTGACATGTTTATCTCGCATAAATAAGGTGGCAGGGGTGGAGGGATTCGAACCCACAACATTCGGTTTTGGAGACCGACGCTCTAGCCATTGGAGCTACACCCCTTCATTTATCGTCGCCTTTATTCAGTTTCCTGCTTTTAGGCGTAAAGAGCTTAAAGCTCTAAAATACTTCTAACTCTGGTATTGCACACTTCTTTCAGCTTTATGGACGCCCATGTAGAGCGCCCATAAAGTGTTTTATTTAGCGAGTCTCACGATGAGGTGTGTGCTTTTTATCCCAAGGGCAGTATTTGCTAAGCTCAATACGGCCAGTGGTATTTTTCTTGTTTTTTACGGTAGCGTAATTGCGCCTTTTGCACTCAGTGCAGGCAAGCAAAATATTCACGCGCATAACTTACTCCACGATGGTTGTAACAACACCAGCGCCTACTGTACGTCCGCCTTCACGGATAGCAAAGCGAAGGCCTTGCTCCATAGCGATTGGGCAGATGAGTTCTACGTTAAAGGTAGCGTTGTCGCCAGGCATTACCATTTCGACGCCATCTTCAAGGGCGATAACACCGGTTACGTCAGTTGTACGGAAGTAGAACTGAGGACGGTAACCTGTGAAGAATGGAGTGTGGCGTCCGCCTTCTTCTTTAGAAAGAACGTACACTTCGGCTTTGTATTTGCGGTGTGGCATGATTGATTTAGGGGCGGCAAGAACTTGTCCACGCTCAACTTCGTCACGCTTAATACCGCGAAGAAGTGCGCCAACGTTGTCACCGGCTTGACCTTGGTCAAGAAGCTTACGGAACATTTCAACGCCAGTACAGGTAACTTTAACAGTGTCGCGAATACCAACGATTTCAACTTCTTCACCAACTTTGATAACACCACGCTCAACACGACCGGTTACAACAGTACCACGGCCAGAGATTGAGAATACGTCTTCAATAGGCATAAGGAAAGGCTTATCGATATCACGCTCTGGCTCAGGCAAGTAGGTGTCAAGAGCTTCAAGCAAGTCAAGTACACATTTTGCGTCAGGTGAATCAGCGTCATCAGCTTCCAAAGCTCTAAGAGCAGAACCACGAACAACAGGAACATCATCGCCAGGATAGCCATAGCTAGAAAGAAGTTCACGGATTTCAAGTTCTACGAGTTCCAAGAGTTCTTCGTCATCAACTTGGTCACATTTGTTCATAAACACGACAATGTTAGGCACACCAACTTGGCGAGCAAGCAAGATGTGTTCACGAGTTTGTGGCATTGGGCCGTCTGTGGCAGCCACAACGATGATAGCGCCGTCCATTTGAGCAGCACCGGTGATCATGTTTTTGATGTAGTCAGCGTGACCTGGACAGTCTACGTGAGCGTAGTGACGGTTAGCTGTTTCGTATTCAACGTGTGCGGTTGCGATGGTGATTCCGCGCTCTTTTTCTTCAGGAGCTTTGTCGATCTCATCATAACCAATAAATTTTCCACCCATTTTCAAAGAAGCAACCTTTGTGATGGCAGCAGTAAGGGTAGTTTTACCGTGGTCAATATGGCCAATTGTTCCCACGTTAACGTGGGGTTTGGTCCTTTCAAATTTTTCCTTACCCATAACAATCTCCAGTATCAAATTTTTATAATGATTAGATGCAAAACGCCAAAAACCAAGCCATGCGCAAAAACGCCATCAGCGCCCAGCACCTAAAGCTTTAAAGCTTGGTGTTTGCGCTTTTGTTACCAAATAAACAGGGACGGTGAAGGAGTTGGAAGGAGCGGCAAATGGAGCGGGAAACGAGATTCGAACTCGCAACCCTCAGCTTGGAAGGCTGATGCTCTAGCCGTTGAGCTATTCCCGCTCGATGCGTAGTCCAATGGCAGTCAAGCTGCCTCCTACATCCGTGAGCTGATTTATGTGGTGGAGGGGGGAGGATTTGAACCTCCGAAGTCGTAGACGACAGATTTACAGTCTGTTCCCTTTGGCCACTCGGGAACCCCTCCAAATACAAGGCAAAAATGGAGCTGGTGATGGGACTTGAACCCGCAACATGCTGATTACAAATCAGCTGCTCTACCAATTGAGCTACACCAGCAACAAGAAGAGGTTTTACGCATTTTTTTTTCTTTTGGCAAGCAAAAAATGCACTTTTTTTCAATTTTTTTTAAAATATTTTTTTCTCACCTCTAAATACCCAATATTTTACACTTTTATTTTAAAGGCATAAGCTCTACAATATAGGCTTTTTTCACATCAAAGTATTTTTTGGCCAAATTTTGCAAATCTTTTGGGCTGACCTTCTTGCTTTTTTCTAATTGTTCTTGCAAAAAGTTGAGCGCTTCACCACGCAAACTTAAACTTGCAGCCTCACTTGACCTTGCCCCAAAGCTTTGAATAGCCCGGTAATAATCGCCCTCAAGCTGATTTTTCCCTCTTTCAAGCTCTTCATTTGGCAAAAGGGTATTTTGTAATTTGTCTATGGCGCCTTCAAAGCCCTGCATTGCTTCGTCAAGCTTTTCTGGCTCTGTACCAATATAAAAGGCCATATAGCCGTATTCTGGCGTGTGCTGATTAAAGGCTGTAACCGTATAACCAAGGCCCTTATCGTCTCGTAAATCTTTAAAAAGCACACCACTCATTCCCGCAAGCACAGATTGCAAGACATTAAGACCCGGTGTATCAGGATTTTTTTCTGGCACTGTTTCAAAAATCAACATCAGGTGCGCCTGCTCTCGCCCGGGCATATTGATGTTGAGCTCTTTCTTTTCGCCCCACACAGGCTTTGGCATCTCAAGCTTTTCCTTTGTAGCTTTTGGCAAAGACTTAGCAAAACTGATAAGACTTTCTCTGTCAAAATCGCCTGAAACCGCCAAGACCCAGGGCATTTCTGCTTGCTTTTTCCAAAAATCCTTTGTCATGTCGGCTGTATAGCCCATAATGCCTTTTTCTGTCCCAAGCCTTTGATAGCCGTATACAGAATGTGGGAACAAAAAGGGCGGCAACTGTCGAAAGACTCGCCCAAGGGCATTGTCTTCTCTTGACTTGATGCTGGCTATTTGAAGCTTTTGCACTCTAACAAATTCTTCTTTGTCAAAGACAGAATTGTTCAAAAGATCACCCAAGCCCTCTAATAAATCATGTTGAAAGCGGCTTGGCCCTGAAGCCTGCACAGAAAAACTTTGTTGACCAGCTGTTGCCATAAGGCTTATCGCCCGATCAGAAAAATAAGCTTCAAGTTCTTGAGAATTTTTGTCCTTTGTTCCTTTGGCAAGCATACGAGCGGTCAATGAAGCGAGGCCTTGCTCTTTTTCACTGCTTAAAGCGTCACCGCCTGAATACAAGAGCGATAAAGAAATATAGGGAAGGCTCGTGTCTGGCAAGAGAATGAGTTTATGATTGTTGCCAAGATCGATAATTTCTTTTTCATTTTTTTGTTGCTTTGCGCTTGCCAGCTCTTTTTGTGGCGCAGGCCAATGCTTTTGCAAAAGAGCGTCTAAGTCAGCCCCTTCATAATCCATTGGCGGCAAAAGCACAGCTGAGAGCCTTTCTGGACGTATCCACGTCTTTATAGCTTCACGCACCGTTTTTTCATCAGTAAAGCGTAAAATGTCAATGGTATTGCGCTCACCTTGCTGTCCGCCCATAAAGAGCTGAAATTGTCCGATTTTTGAAGCAAAGCCTGCCAAAGTTTCTTGGCTTCGGTAAAAGCCGTCTTCTAAATTGACTTTGGCACGAGCAAATTCTTCTTCATTAAAAGGAAAGTCAGACAAGTTCGCCAAATCTTTTGTCAATGTCTCCCAAAATTCTGTTACTTTATCCGCATCAAGCTCTGCGGTGATAAAGAAGACCCCTGCCCTTTGCAAGCCCATATTCACAACAGAAATAGAATGAACAAGCTGCTTTTCGTGTCGGTATTTTCTTGTAAAATAGCTTGTATTATCGCCGCCAAGCATGTAGGCTGCAAGGTCAAGCACCGAGCTTTCATAGCTGTTCATATTCGGAGCAGGAAAGGCCGCCGCAAAATAGACTTTGTTCCACTGTCCTTTTTCAATAATGATAGAAGGGCTGTTTTCTATTGTGTCTTGAGGAATAATTTGTATTTCATCGAGGAAATGCGTATTTTTGAATGCGCCAAAAAGTCTTTGCGCTTCTGCTATCACATCATCAAGCTCGATATTGCCAACAACCACCAAGAGCATGTTTTGTGGCTGATAATATTCTTTGATATAATCCTTAATATCTTTGGCTGTCATGGCTTTGATGGTGTCTTCATAGCCGATGATTGGTCGAGCATAGGGCGTATTTTCTAAGCTTGAAGCCATAAGATCTTCAAAAAGGCGGCTATAGGGAGAATCCTTTCCTCTTTGCAGTTCGGCAAGAACGACATTTTTTTCTGCCTCAAGTTCTTTGGGATCGATTTCAGCATGAAAGGCCATATCGGCGACAATATCCATGCCGAGCTTCCAATGCTCGTGTGGCATATCCGTAATATAGACAGTATAATCAAAGCTTGTGGCGGCATTAAGGTAGCCCCCTGCTCTTTCTACTTCTTCGCTAATAGCGCCTTTTGGGCGTTTTTTTGTCCCCTTAAAGACCATGTGCTCAAGCACATGACTAATACCCGCTTGAGCTGGCTTTTCATAAGTCGAACCAGCCTTTATATATAATCGTGTAGAAACAAGGGGGAAGCGCTTGTCTTCCATAAGCAAGAGGCTAAGGCCATTGGCCAAACGCAAAAGTTGCATAGTATTTCCTTTTTGTTCAAGTCTTTCTGTTTGTGCGGCCTTGGCTTCAGGCAAGGAAATAAAGCCAAGGCTTAAGCACAGTGCTATACATAATCTTGGTAAAATAGTAAAAATTAAAGACATTTTTTCTCCCATCTTAAAAAAAGATATTGAAAGTAGTATAGGCACAGTATGTTTTCTGGCAAGTGTACACACAAAACTTTATACCGTCTATACATTAGAATTTTTTCTGTATTTTTTGTAAAAAAAGGCACAGGCTTTTGACCTGCACCCTTTTAAAACTATCCAGTCGAAAGAGCTTTTGTGATTTCTTCAGTCTCTTCTTTTTGCTCTTTTTCTTGCTCTTCTGGCTTGCCGTGCAAAGTAAAGAGTGTAATCTCAGAAGGCACTCCAAGGCGAAGCAAAAAACCGTCCCACAATCCTGTCCCCGCACTGACATAGAGCAAAGCGTCTTCAAGACTGTACAGACCATGAACAAAGCCGGCATTTACTCTTGCGATAATAGACTTTAAGAAAAAAGCCACGCCTCCATGTGTATGCCCAGAAAATTGAATATCTGCCCCAGCTTCAACAGATTGATGAAAGGTGCTTGGCTGATGTGACAAAACAAGGCGAACAGCCCTTTCTGGTGCGTCTTGCAAAGCCTTATAAGGGTTTGGCGCTTCATAGCCTCTTGATATTGCTGCCCTGTCAGTAAGGCCAGCAACAACAAGGGCGCTCTTTCCTCGTGTAACAATGCGGTGTTCGTTCAAGAGTATATCAATTCCCATTTCACGAAAGGCCGCAAGCCACTCTTCATAGCCCCGAATGTATTCATGATTGCCCATAATCAACAAAACACCGTGCGGCGCTTTAAAGTCTTTCAGCATGTTTGCGTCTTCACGGATATTTTTAACACTGTCGTCAACAATGTCGCCCGTAAGCACAATCAAGTCCGCATTTAAGGCATTGGTCTCTTCGACAATACGGCGAAGCCTTTCGCCTTGAAAGGTTGAATTAATATGTATATCAGACACTTGTGCGATGCGAAAACCTTCAAGGTCTGGAGCCAAATCGTCAAGATGCGATACATTGAGGCTTACTTCACGCACAGTCGGGGCTTTAATAGCCTGCCAAGTGCCATAGCCTACAGAAAAAAGCGTCATTAAAACAAGCACAGAGCCTGTCAAAAAAGAATGCCCCATGCCCTTTTTTATATGTACAAGCTTGCCCAAAAAAAACACGATATCCATGGCCACAGACACTAAGAAAAGTATAATCAAGAAGATATGGAGAAAATTAAGGCTCATTGGAACAAAAGCAGGCAAAGATGTGGCAAAATCCATCGGCCATAAAAGACGCATAATCACAGTCTTTTGTGCAAGCAAAAAGACAAGCGCACTCAAGAGCATTTTGACTCCAAAAGCCAAGGGCAAGGCTGCGACAAGGCGCCATAGAGTATAGACCGCCACGAGCAACATAAGCAAGAAATTGAAGATAATAAACATTATTGTACCAAGGCTTTAAAGCGCTTGTGCAAGGCAAGCAAGGTTTCTTTATTTGCAGAAAGCTCAGCAACTCTGTCACGCTGTTGTTGCACAAGCTCTGCTGGAGCACGGCTTACAAAAGATTCATTGGCAAGTTTTTGCGTAAGCATAGTGTATTCTTTGTCAAGTTTTGCCAATTCTTTGTCAAGCCTTGCCACTTCAGCTTGAAAGTCAAAAGCCCCTTCGAGCAAGACAATCACTTCGCATCTGTCAACCAAGCTGCTGGCAGAAGCCTCTGGCGTTTCGGCCTTTGCGTCAATGTCAGCAGACTCAAGACGCCCCAAGGCCATGAGCCAAGGCTTGCTCTCTTCTAAAAGCTGGGCTTGTGCCTCATCAAAAGGCTTTATGCGCACTGCCACTTTTACAGAAGGCGCAATGCTAAGCTCAGAACGAACAGTTCGTATGGCAACAATGACTTCTTGCACAAAGAGCATATTTTTTAGCGCCTTTTCATCAAGGCAGGCAGGACGGCTTTGTGGGTAAAGAACAGTCGCAATGTCTGTGCCCGCTTTTTGCGGCAGGGCTTGCCAAATTTCAGCACTAACAAAAGGAATAATCGGATGCAAAAGTACCAAGATTTCTTGCAAAACCGTATACAAAACTTCTTCGGTTTCTTGCTTTACCTGGCCTTCTTTATTGAAATCGCCCTTACAAAGCTCAACATACCAATCACAAAATTCATGCCACAAAAAGCCATAAAGGCTTTGCGCCGCATCATTAAAACGGTATTCAGCCAAAGAAGCCTTTACTGTGTCTTTCACTTCTTCAAGGCGATGCAAGATCCATTTGTGGTGCAAGGCCTGCACTTGCTCAAGACGCCCTTCTGTTTGAATGTCTTTAGACAAATTCATAAGCACAAAACGTGCGGCGTTCCACAATTTGTTGACAAAATGCCTGTAACCTTCAATACGGTCCTTAGCCAGGCGAATATCACGCCCCATAGCCGCAAAGGCTGTGAGCGCAAAACGCAGAGCGTCTGTGCCATAATTGCCAATCATATCAATCGGGTCAATAACATTGCCAGAAGATTTTGACATCTTATTGCCTTCGCTGTCTCTGACAAGGGCGTGCAAATAGACATGATGAAAGGGAATTTCTCCCATAAAGTGCTGCCCCATCATGATCATACGGGCAACCCAGAAAAACAATATATCAAAGCTGGTGACAAGCACAGAAGTGGGATAATAACGAGCAAGTTCTGCGGTATTGTCTGGCCAACCCATCGTGCTAAAGGGCCACAGGGCTGATGAGAACCATGTATCGAGCACATCTTCTTCTTGTAAAAGGTCGGTAGATTGGCATTTTGGGCATTGTGTCGGCCCTTCTTCTTGTACGCAAATTTCTTGGCAAGACTGACAAGTCCAAGCTGGAATGCGATGCCCCCACCAAATTTGACGAGAAATACACCAATCACGAATGGTGTCTAACCAATGATAATAGGTCTTTATCCAGCCTTCTGGAAACATACCGATAATCTCTGGCACGGCGGCTCTGGCTCTTGGCGCAAGCTTTGTGGCCGCCACAAACCATTGATCCGAAACATGCGGCTCAACCACCGTCTTACAGCGATAGCATTGACCCACATTGTTTTCAATCGTTTCAATACAAACAATACGGCCTTCTTTTTCAAGGTCTTCACTGATTTTTTTGCGGCAATCTTCCTTACTCATGCCCACATAAGGGCCAGCTTCTTCGTTCATCTTGCCGTCTTCGTCAATGGCCTGAATTTGCGCAAGATTGTGTTTTTCACCAAGGGCCCAGTCATTGTGGTCATGACAAGGCGTTACTTTCAAAGCGCCTGTTCCAAAATCTTTGTCAACATAGCTGTCGGCAATGATCGGCACAGGACGATTGACAATGGGAACAATAATATTTTTGCCCACAAAGGCCGCATAGCGTTCGTCTTCTGGGTGAACGGCAACGGCTGTGTCGGCGACGATGGTTTCTGGGCGTGTTGTGGCGATAACAATAGAGCCAGAACCGTCTTCAAGTTCATAGCGCACATGGGTCAGATTTCCCTTGCTCGGATTGTGTTCAACCTCATCATCAGCAAGAGCCGTATGACAGCGCACGCACCAATTAATAATGCGCCTTCCTTTATAAATAAGGCCTTGATTGTAGAGTTCAACAAAGACTTTGCGGACAGCTTTTGAGAGGCCTTCGTCCATGGTGAAGCGTTCTCTGCTCCAATCAACAGAAGCGCCCATATAGCGGATTTGCTGGGTGATGCGAGTGCCGTATTCATTGCGCCATTTCCAAACCTCTTCAATAAAGGCTTCTCGACCAAGCTCATGACGGCTTTTTCCGTCTTTTGCCAAAGCACGCTCAACCACATTTTGTGTGGCAATGCCCGCATGATCTGTTCCTGGAAGCCACAAGACATTCTTGCCAAGCTGACGAGCGTGGCGACACAAGACATCTTGCAAGGTGAGATTTAAGGCATGCCCCATGTGCAAGGCCCCTGTGACATTTGGCGGCGGGATAACAATGGAAAAAGCCTCGCCTTCTCTGCTCGGATCGGCCATAAAAGTCTTATTTTCTTCCCAAAAAGTGCGCCAATGGCTCTCAACAGCAGAAGGATCATAACTCTTTGACAATTCAGTCATATCAACTCCAAAAAGGGTATTTTTTCTGTGCGACCTTTTCAAAAGGCCCTAGGCTTATGGCCAAGGCTCTGGACAGCCACACATCTTTGTTTTATACTGTCATCTGTGGAGAAAAGCTTACGAAGCCTTTCACAGATACACACAAGAAATTTTTCAAGTTAGCCAGTATACAGCAAAAAAGAATTACTGACAAGCCTTCACTTTACCGTAAAAATCCCAATTTGTATGAAAAATCTTTATATAGGAAGCCTTTATGAAAATCGAAAAAACTTCTCTGCCCGGAGTTTTGCGCATAGAACCCAAAGTTTATGCAGACAGGCGTGGGCATTTTATGGAAACATGGAACCAAGAAAGATACGCAAAGTACGACATAGATACGCATTTTGTGCAAGACAATCATTCCGTCTCCATTCAAGGAACTTTGCGAGGGCTGCACTTTCAAAAAAAACACCCCCAAGGCAAACTTGTCTCTGTTTCTTATGGCGAAGTTTTTGATGTGGTTGTGGATATTTGCCCAAAGTCACCCACCTATGGACAATGGCACGCAAGCTTTCTCTCAGCAGAAAACGCTTGCCAATTGTGGATCCCTGCGGGCTATGCCCACGGTTTTTTGGTGATAAGCAAAACAGCCCATTTTCATTATAAATGCACTGATATATATCGCCCAGATGACGAAGGTTCTTTGCGCTGGAACGATCCAGACCTTGCTATTAAATGGCCCTTACAGCTCTTAAAAGAAGCTGACCAAGCAGTCCCCCTTATTTCCGACAAAGACGCCATAGCTCCTTTTTTTAGCGAAAACAAACACTTTTGATTGTCAGCAATTGCTCATCTGCCCAAAACCTCTAAGCTAAATTGACACAGCCAAAACACTATGCACAAAAAACTCATTCTTCTCGACCGTGACGGAACCCTTATCGAAGACAAACATTACCTTGCTGACCCTGCTGGCATTGAAGTGTTTGAAGGCGTGATAGAGGCCTTACAACTTTTTCAAAAAGCGGGCTTTACCTTAGGCATCGTGACCAATCAGTCAGGTGTTGGGCGCGGCTATTTCACTATGCAAGCTGTTGACGCCATTCATAAAAAATTGCTTGCCCTCTTTACCGAACAGGGCATCAGCTTTAGCGGTGTCTATGTCTGCCCTCATGCGCCAGATGTAGCTTGCAATTGCCGCAAGCCTGCAAGAGGCCTTGCCGAACAGGCCGCCACTGAGCTTGGCTTTGCCCTTAGCGACTGCCTTGTTATTGGCGACAAGGCCGCCGATGTCGACCTTGGAAAAAACATTGGCGGCAAGGGAATTTTGGTGCGCACGGGCAAAGGAAAAGAAGCCGATGCGGCCCTGCTTTCTCGTGCTGATTTTGTTGGGGATAATTTGCTAGAAGTCGCAAAGTGGCTCACTCAAATAGGC
>CAYJIB010000021.1:0-24603 GCA_964370125.1 uncultured Desulfovibrionaceae bacterium | reverse complement strand
AAAAGCACAGCGCACACCCGCAATATGCGGAAATTCAAAAGGCACATAATCTATATCCATAAAATCACTCATAAAGATTGAAGAAAAAAATGTTATTGGCTAAATACAAAAAAAGGTGTAGACTGCTAGGTACTCAATCATAATAAGACCACTGCATAATTCCAAAAATTGACAAAATACATGGATTGCTTCGCTGTGCTCGCAATGACTTTCGCAATAATACCAGGTCATTGCGAGGAGCGAAGCGACGCGGCAATCCACCCAGGGGGCGCCCAAAAAATTTGGAGGCCTTTGCGTTTGCGAAGAATAAGCGATTACGCAAATGGACAGCAGAGCATCCATGCCTTGTTGAATTATGCAGACATCTTATAATACAATGTTTCTTGCATTCAAGCAAGCTTATTGAAAAAGAAAGGAAAATCCTATGCCAAAACAAGTTTTTGTTATTGTTGGTGATATTCACGAAAACACCGAAAAATTGGCGCATATCCCAGAGCTTAAAAAGGCCGATGGCCTTATCATCACCGGCGATTTAACCAATGCAGGCAGCATTCGAGAGGCTAGACCCGTCCTTGAAGCGGCAAAGAAATACACAAAACATATCTTCGCGCAAATCGGCAACATGGATTATGCGGAAGTAACCGATTTTCTTGAAGAAGAAGGCGTAAACATGCACAGGAAAGTGCGCCCACTTTCAAGCGCTTTTCCCGATGTCGCCCTCATGGGCCTTGGCGGTTCGTCAACAACACCTTTCAATACACCAAGCGAATTTACCGAAGAACAAATAGCGAGCTTCCTTGAAGAAATGGCAGGTGAGGCAAAAAATTATCGCCGCTGTATCTTGGTAAGCCACACGCCCCCAAAAGACACAAAGTGCGATGCCCTGCCTGCGGGCATTCATGTTGGTTCGCAAGCCGTGCGAGATTTTATTAGCCACTTTCAGCCACAAGTCTGCCTCTGTGGACATATCCACGAAGGCATAGGCACTGACACAGTCGGCACAACACAAATCATCAACACAGGCACACTTGAAGGCGGCGGCTATGGCCTCTTGCACATAACAAAAGAAGAAATCAGAGCAGAATTTTTTTCGTGGTCTTGACAAACAGTAAAGGGAGGGAGCTTGTATGACAACTCTTTTATATCTTCTTAGCTATATCGCTATACTCGCTTGCGTGTACACAATTTTTAAAAAAACACAGGATTATCTTAAAAAACCCCTGCACATACGTTGGGAACTTTACCCTGTTGCGCACGAAGGAAAAAGGGCCGCACACGGCGGCTCATATTATGAAGAAGCCGATTGGTGGAAGGCAAAGCCAAAACATTCCTTGCCCCATGCTGTCCTTGCGCTCTTAGAAGAAGTCTTGTTCTTACACAGCACCTTTACCAACAATCTTTCACTTTGGCTTTGTACCTATCCCTTTCATCTTGGCCTTTATTTGCACATTATTACGGTCGGCCTTGCTCTCTTAGCGGCCTTTGCCAAGCTTTTTGGCTTTGAGGGCGGTTTTTGTTTGACGCTTATAACAAACCTTGGGCAAGTATTTGCTTTTGTTGGCTTTATTTCTGTTCTTGGCGGCTCTCTTGCCCTTTATCACAGACGCCGCACAAAAAAAGATTTACGAACCTACAGCAGTCCAGAGCATTATTTCAATCTGGGCTTTTTCATTGTCTTTTCAGCCCTTGGGCTCTTGGCTTGGCTTGGCAATGCCTCATTTTTCCATCTTGTGCGAGATTTCTATGCCAGCCTCATTTCTTTTTCTTTTACGCCCATTGACAGTGTGACTTTCTGGCTTTTTGTCTTTGTGGGCGCTCTTTTGATTGTCTATATTCCTTGCACCCACATGGCGCATTTCTTTATGAAATACTTCCTCTATCACGATATTCGCTGGGGCGATGAAGCCACACAATTCAATACAAAGACTCAAGAAAAAATGGCAAAAGCCTTAAATCGCCCCGTAAGCTGGTCTGCTCCGCACATTCAAGGCGATGGCAAAAAGAGCTGGGGCGATGTGGCGACAAGTGCCCCTGCGGATAAAGATACAAGACAAAAATAAATTTTTTCAAGCCTTTGAAGGAATATTGCAATGAAAAAAGAACTCACCTTACACGATCTTTCTTGCGGAACAGAACAGCTCACAAGTGTCGATTCAAAGGATTTTCTTGACCTGCCCTTTGATATTGAAGACCTGCCGTGGAAAGCCTATAGCGACACACAAAAACAAGAATTTTGCTGCCTGCTTGACGATGTCAATGTCTTGCAAATCCCAAAGCCTAAAAGCCCTGCCGAAGAAGAGCAGATGGTCAATGCTTTCCTTGCGGGAATGCGCAAGCTCTTTAACGAAGACGACAATTGGACCTGCCTTGCTATGCTTGAAACCAGCATGGATTATTGCACGCAATGCAATTCTTGTTCTGAAGCCTGTCATCTCTTTGAAGCCACAGGCGAGCACGAAATGTATCGTCCAAATTTCCGTTCAGAAATTTTTCGCCGTATCTATAAGCAATATATAAAGAAAGAACCGCTCGCAAAATGGCGTTATGGCAATACAGAGCTTAATTGGAAGACTGTCGCCCGCCTTGCAGAGCTTTCTTATCGTTGCAATTTATGTAGACGTTGTGCGCAGACTTGTCCTATTGGCGTTGACAATGGCCTGATCGCTCGTGAAATCCGCAAGCTTTTTAGCCAAGAATTTGGCTTTAATCCCCGTGAGCTTCATGAACGTGGCACTGTCTTGCAGCTTGAAATTGGCTCTTCAACAGGCATGAATCCGAGTGTCGCGTTGGAAAATGTTGAATTTATAGATGAAGATTATGCAGAACTCACAGGCTATTCCTTCACCACACCTTGGGATGTCGAGGGAGCGGACATCTTGCTTATCCACAATGCGGGTGAGGTCTTGGCTTGGCCAGACAATATTGCGGCCTTTTCCATACTCTTTGAGGCGGCCGGTCTTTCGTGGACTTTAAGCTCAGACATTGCGGGCTATGATTCTGTAAATTACGGTGTATTTTATGACGATGCCCAAGCCGCACGCATTGCCCTCATGCACGCACAAGCCGCAAAAAAACTGGGTGTAAAGAAGATCGTCCTTGGTGAATGTGGCCATGCTCACAAAGCTTTGACCATCATTGCCGACCGTCTCTTGCTTGGCGATTTAAACATTCCTCGTGAGAGCTGTTTTCCTCTTTTGCGTGATATTGTGATGTCTGGCAAAATCAAATTTGACCCAAGCCGCAATAATTTTCCTGTGACTTTGCACGATCCTTGCAATATTGTGCGACTTATGGGCGTTGTGCAGCCTCAAAGAGAGATTTTGCGCGCTCTTTGTCCGCAATTTCGTGAAATGCCAAAGTCTGGCGTGGACAATTATTGTTGCGGCGGCGGGGCGGGCTTTGCCATTATGACTCGCAACAATATTGAAGAATGGCGTATGAATATTAGCGGACGCAAGAAAATGCAGCAAATCGCCGAGGCTTTTTCTGATTGCCTTTCGCCTGATATTAAGAAATATGTTTGTGCGCCTTGTTCAAATTGCAAGGGACAGATTCGTGAAGGTCTTGAGCACAATAATTTGCTTGAGAAGAACAGTCTTAAATATGGCGGCCTTGTGGAGCTTATTGTCAACGCTATGGTGGATATTAATGCGCCCTTTATTAGCTGGGACGAATAGCGCAGGCGGCTGAAAAAGTTTTTTGCAGTCAGCTGTTAGGATTTTTTATTTCCTTGTATCTGATACTTTCTGAACAGCCTGCTAGGGGGATAAGAAAAGCTTTTTTAAGTCGCCGTTTTAACGTCGATCGCTGAATTAAAAAGAAATTATACAGAAATTTTAGCCCGCAAGGCTTTGATTCCACAAGCGGACACCTTGGCGCATGCCGTCAGCACAAGCTTCAGCCCAGGGCAAAGCTGTTTGGCGGCTTGGCATGACCGTCAGCTCTTCTTGCCTTCCATTACACATAAGGCCAACAGACACAGCCTTGCCGCTGGCGACAGCCTTTGGCGAATAAGAAGCAAGGAAGACAGCCGCCTCAAAGAGCGCTTCTTTTGTGAAATCACGCATAAAAGGACGCATCAAGACCAAGGGGCTTGGAAAGCCGTTCACCCGCATAAGCATATCATTTTCTTGAACTTGTGCCTCAAGAGCGGCATTGTCTTCGCTATTTCTTCCCATAGCGATCCAATGCCCATCAGCCCAATATTGACGCCCGATATTGGCCAAGTGATAATCCTTGGCCTTAGCCTTTTTTTGCCCCTTTACACTTTCTTCAAGCAAGGGCCAATACCTCTTGGCATGGTCTTTTTCAGTCAACAAACAGCCGCCAGATGAAGAAGGAATATCTGTAATGCCCATGCGCTTTGCCATAAGCATTTGTTCGTTGCGCCCTCTTCCTGAAATAGAACCAAGGCGCTCACGGTCAATAAGACCAGAAAGTTCTAATTCGGTAGGCTTTAAATGTTTGGCGCAAAGGGGGCGAATAAGAAAAGGCACATCGCCCTCACGAGCGATCACATTCAAAGAATCACGGCGCTGAGACATAGGGCGTTGCCCCACGACTTCACCAGAAACAAGACCTTTTGCCCCAAGAGCTAGCATACGCTCTCTCGCCTCTTGCATCATAAGGATTTTGCAATCCACGCAAGGATTAAAAACCTTGCCATAGCCGTTTTTTGGGCCTTTATGCAGCATATCAATAAAAGAGTCTGAAATATCAAAGGCTTCAATCTGTAATTGATACTCTTTTTCCCAATAAGGTAGGCGAGAGGCCTTTCCAAAAAAAGGCGAGGTAAAATGCACACAAAGCACTGAGAGGCCTTGTTCAGCAATAAGGCGAGCTGCCAAAATGCTATCAAGGCCTCCAGAAAAGAGTGCAAGAATTTGCGGTGAGGTGTTCAAAGTTACAACCTTAATTCAGCTCTTGCCAATCGGTATGTACTTTCAAAACAACTTCTTCGATCTGTTCAAGCTGATCCTTTGGGCAAACACCAATAAGAGGCGCATCAGCGTCAACATTGTCATTGTGCTGAAAATAGACCGAATAAATAACACCCTCAATGCCGTGATAATAGAGCGGTGTTTCTCTTTTCATGCGTGACATGATAAAGAGCTCCATACCCTCTGTTACGGTTACAGAAGAGCTTCCAGAAGTTTTGACCTTTGTGTCAATTTGAGGAACAAAATAATATTTTGCACGCTCAGGCGCCAAGAACAAATGCAAAGCTTCTTTTAGAAGGATCTGCAATACCTCATCTTTTGAAAGAAAATGACGCAAAACCATAAGAGGCGTTCCTGCCTCAACAAAGGCACCGTCATACTCATCATAAATTTTGCAAATATCGCCCTTTACATCGGCAATGATGGGCTTATCATTGCGCTCTCGAGTAAGGGTAGCCAAAAGCGTGCCGGGGACTTCTTTCCAAGTACCCGTTGGTCCGATAACTTTTTGGTCTAATTTAATATCTGCAAAAGACACAACACCTGTATGCGGCGCATAAATGGTGCATTCTTCATAAGGTGAGGCTTTAAGCTTTTCAAGAAGGCCAGCAACATCAAACATAGAGAAACCTCGTATCCTAAAAAGTATTAACGATAATAGACATTGCGTCCGCCCAAGGTCACAAGGGCTTGCTTCAAATGGGCTCTGGCTTCACGCCTGTCCCAAACGCCTTGAATATGCCCACGAGCCAAAGCCTTATAGGCCCCGTGATAGTGCGGCTCAAGGTCCATGCCCGTTGTTTCTTTGATAACACCAGGGCCCGCAAAACCAATATCCGAAGAACGGATAGCGTATTGATAAGGCGCGCAACCAAGGAAGCTTGCAATAGGGCCAGCATAAGACTTGGTGTCGTAGACAACAAGGTAAAGACCGCCTGCCTCAATGTAACGGCGCACAGCAACAGTACATCTTGGCATTTGAATGACGCCATGTGTGCCTTCTTGAATACGAATACCCGCTGTTCCGTGCACATAGGCCAAGAAGGGCAAGCGTTTTTTATGCGCTCTTTCTGCGGCTTCAACAAATTTTGTCCCTTCCGCCGCTCCAACAGAGCCCCCACGGAAGTTTGCCGCAAGCAAGGCCACAACGACCTTTATGCCGCCAATGCGTGTTTCAAAGGTGATGCAAGAAGATTTTAATTGTGTGGTTTCTTGCGCTTTTTTAAGCTGTGCATCAAAGCCGTCAAAATTCAAAGGATTTGTTGCTTCAATGTCTGCATTGAATTCTTTCAATTCGTTTTTGTCAAAGACATTGTTAACAAACCATTGATATTCCATAGGGAAGTGATGTCCACACTTGGCGCACACACCAGCAAATTCACCGTACAAATCGGGAAGCCACATATCCAGACAGCCGTGTAGCGCGTTATTTGGGCAGCTTATTGCACGATCTTCTCTAGCACGAGGGCTAATATATACCCATTTGTTTTTTTGGTCTTCAATGTTTTGATCCCATTTTGAAAGAGTGGTCAACTCTTCAACATCAACACTTTGTCTTTTTTCTTGAACTTTAAGCCCAGTAAAAGGCGCTAAAAGCTTCGTCTTAATCCAATGGGCTTCTGAAGTAATTTCTTCAAAAAAAGCCATGGCTTTCTGACGTTGTTTGGTGACAAGAAGGTATTTGAGTTTGGTGCTCCAATGCAACATGCCTTCTTGCAGCCTTGTATGCATACGGCTAAGAAGCGGTCTTTTGTCAATAAAGGCGCCCTTTGAGAAGCGCAAAAACTTCTTTTGTCTTTTGGCGACAAGGCGTTTTCTTGCTCTCTTTGACAAATGCCAAGGAATGAAGATTTCATCCATGTTGACATGCTTTCTTTCAGCTTTGTGCAGGGCGTGAGCTCGTATGAAGGACAAAGAGCGTACAGAAAGCACCGTCTCATCTGTTGCCTGAATAACTTCTTGGCGCAAGGCACGGAAGAAATCATAATGGTAAGGACGAGCGCCAAGAGGCGGCTCATCAATAATGCGGTCAACATAGCCGTGATTGATATTGTCTTGCGCTGTCATACGCAACTGGGTGGCGCAATGCTCGATCATTTCGGGTGCGGCACGCTGACCGGCACGAAGGCGAGACTGAATAGCCGCTGCTCCTTCTGGCGAAATAACAGAATAATAGCCATGAGACATCATAAGACGTCTGTCAGCAAGGGCGATGGCTTCTGCACCACCTGAGCCGCCTTCAGAAATAACAGAAATAATAGGCACGGTTAGGCCCGCCATTTCATACAAGTTTCTGGCGATTTGTTGGGCCGCACCTGGTGTGTCTTCAATGGGGTATGAGCCCGGTGTAAAGACATAGGTGTGAATGGGAATGCCTTCTGTTTGAGCAACCTGCATAAATTGCAAGGCCTTAGAATTTCCCCAAGGGCGCACAGAGCCGCCATTGCGAAATTCTGCCCCATGCCCTTTTTCTTGGCCTATGACCATAACCAGCTGATTGTGGGTTTTTTTACCACGACGTCTGGTGATTGTCGCTCTGGCGATAACCATACTTGGGTCGATACTGTGTTCTTCTTGTGCGCCAACTTCAATAAAGCTGTCGTAGACATTTTCTAAAATGTCACGCAAGCAGATGCGTTGAGAATGGCGTACAATGCGTACTTTATTCATGGGCAAAAGCTCGGCTTCAAGCTTTCTTTCCATAAAGTCAAAGAGTTCTTCTAGGGTGGTGAGTTCTGCATTTTGGTCAATATCTTCTGCCATTGTTACGCTTTGGAAAAAGCCATTTAGGCGGCTTTCGAGCAAGTCAACAGAAGAAGCGTGTTTGCCAGCAAAGACATCACGGATATATGTCAAGCGTTCGCTTAGATGATGGGCGCGTTTTTCAATACTCATGCCTATCCTTATTTCTATGGTTCAAGAGTTTCGTAAAAAAAGCAATGACACAATTCTTAGAAACGAAGAATTCTGTCGGTATTTTTCCGTAAAAAGGCCACATTTGACTTTAAAGGATCGCCATGTTGTGTGGCGCCTTCTAAGACAAGTTCATTAAGGAATTGATGCCCACGAGCCTTGGCTTCTTCAAGGTCTTTCCCCCAAATAATGGCAAGGGCAAGGTTTGGGTCAAATTCTGTTGGAATGTCATAGGCTTTGTCGGTAGGCACATGGGTATGCACAGAAAGCCACTTATGTTTTTTCCAAGAAAAACGGTCAATTCGTCCAACCCAAGGGGTGAAATTTTTGCTTGGGTCTTCGGCGATAAGGCGGTATTCGATGCCAACACCATCAAAAGAGATGTCTTCTTGCGTATAGCCTAAGTCTTCACCAAGGCCGATGCGGATTTGTTCGGCGATGAGGTTTACCGCGCCTTTTCTGGGTGTTTTGGCGATGCGAGCCGAAACACCATTTTCTACTTGAATGCGTGTGTTGACTTCCATAAGGAAGGGAGAGCCGTCTTTTGTAACGATCCATTCCCAAGTGCCCACATTGTCATAGCCCACTTCTCTGGCCATGGCGAGTGAGTGTTCGGTGATATCGTCAAGCACTTTTTGTGCGTCAAAGCTGTATTGAACAGAAGAAGGATCAAAACCCGGCGCAATTTCAACACGTTTTTGAAGACCTGTTGATTGGATAGAGCAGTTTCTTGTGCCAAAATGCACAGGATTTTCGCCTGTCCTATCAGAAACAATCTGCACTTCAAGGTGGTTAAAGTCACAAATACGCTGTTCAATCAAAACGCCTTCGTCTTTGAATTGACGCAAAGCATAGCTGCGAATGCGACGGTAGACTTGGCGGAATTGGTCAATGTCATAGACTTCTTCAATCCCCATGCCCCCGCCACCAGCAGAGGCTTTAACAAGGACAAGAGGTTTTTTGATACCTTGGTCTACCTGAAATTCATACAATGAGCGAGCGACTTTTTCGGCTTCCATTTCGTCGTAAATGGGGCGGTCAGATCCTGGAACTGTCGGGACATTGAGGCTTCTTGCAAGTCGCTTGGTGTTGATTTTGTCCCCAAGTTCACGAATGACTCGCCAAGAAGGGCCAATAAAGATGAGCTGACGCTCTCTCGTAGCAACCCGTCTTGCAAAACGAAAATCCTCAGCAAAAAAGCCGTATCCAGGGTGAATGGCCGTAACTTCAGCCTCATCGGCCACAGAAAGAAGTTCGTTGGCATCATGATAGGAAGATACACGGTAAACTGAATTCTCGCCAGCCACTTCTTTGGCAAAGCGCACATGACCAGATTCGACATCTTCCTCGGTATAGACGCACACAAAGGGAATGCCTAAATCTCGGCAAGACTCTGCAATGCGTACAGCAATTTCTCCACGATTGGCTATCAAAACCTTATGCTTAACAGCTTGTTCTTTTGTCATAATTTTCCGCTTGTTAATGTGTCTGTATCCATTTTGTATTTTTGCTCAGTCAGTCATTTTACACTTCGCAAAAATCTTCCATAGACTCACAAGCCCAGACCTCACAGTCTTTCGCTTGCAAAAAGATTATTACTTGTACTGTAAAAAAAGTCTTTCGTCAAACACAAAAATTTCAAACAAAGAATGCTGAAAAAGGCATGAGCAGCCTTCTTCAGCATCGAGTAGAAATTGTAAGTTCTCACTTATTTGGGATGCCCTATAGAAAGTTTTTGTGCCTCTAAGATGAGCTTGTCAAGGCGTGCGCTTTGTTGAGGTGTGACTTTCACAAAGCGGCAAGCCACTCTCATATCAGGCATTACCCTGATGATTTCAAGTGAAATATCAGAGATATAGATGCGTGAAGCCACAGCAATGTGTACGGTATGAACATCACCAGCAAAAAGCTTCATTTCTTTTGACTTACTAAAACTTAAGCCAGAAATGCTTAAATCGTGTACCTGATAAGATTCTCCAGCCAGAATAACGCGCAAACCTTCAAAGACAACACGAAAGGACTGGCGCTTTGCGTCGTCACCGCTAGGAAAACTAAAAGACAAACTTTTATTCATTTTCTTCACCTTAACTCTATAAACTTCTTCTTGTTTGATGGCTATTGTATGTTTTTACCAAATGCCTTTATTTTCAACTCAGTTGACGCTGAAAAAGCCAGTTCCATGCCTTTTTCAGTGCCGACTATTTCGTTATGCGGCGCTCAAAGACAAATTCAACACGACGATTTTTTGCTCTGTTTTCTTCTGTTGTATTTGGAGCAATGGGGTTAAGGTCTGCAAGGCCCGTTGCAGACATGCGTGTTGGTTCGATACCGTTTGTCATAAAGTAGCGCAAGACATTGAGCGCACGAATGCTAGAGAGCTCCCAATTGTCTTTAAATCGTCCGTCTCTAGGAACAGGCGAATCGTCTGTATAACCACGAATATCAATGGATTGATCTCGTGATTGCGTAAGCAAATTGAGCACAAAATCAAGCACTTCACCAGAACCTGCTTGAAGCTCTGCAGAGTGTTTAGCGAAAAGCGCACCTTCTGGGAGCTGCAAGGTAATAATACCCTCATCAATGCTCGCGCTAATGCTTGAATCAAGCGAAGCTTGCATAATAGCAGAGCGCATGGCGTTAAAGGTTTTTCTTTGTTGTTCAAGAAGGCTTTTTTCAAGCTCTGCTCCGCTCACCTCCCCATCTGACGTTGACAAAGAAGAAACAGATTGCACAAATTCCATGGCGTCGCCACCAAAGGCTTCTTTCATGCTTGAAAAAGCTTTCTTGATTTTTGCGGTCTCAATACTCGACATGGATACCAAAAGTACAAAGAATGTCAAGAGAAGCATGGATACATCAGCAAAAGTCGCTAACCAACCCTCGTCTACACCTTCGTCTTCTTCTTCACTAGCAAGAGGATCACTCATGTTTACTTCCTTTAGAAAAAGGTGAATACTTCAAGTGCTAAGCACAGCTATTTGCCACATTATTAGTCGAAGTTCACTCCAAATAAGCCTCAGAGTTTTTTTGGCGCAGCCGCCAGAAGCACGTTCTGGCTTATTTTTCGTGGCGCTTCTTTTTAAAGCGAATAGTATATTATTACTTGAAATCAGCCAATTATTCTTGCTTGCGCTCTTTTGGAGGCAAGAAAGATGACAATTTTTCGTACACAAGTTTTGGATTATTGTTTTCAAGGATACATTTTGCCCCTTCAAAAATAACAAAGAGGATTTGTTCTTCTTGCATACTTCTTGCTTTTAATTTGTCCGCAAGGGGAATAAAGATAACGTTGGCAACAAAAGAACCATAAAAAGTCGTTAGAATAGCAACAGCCATAGCGGGACCAAGGCTTGCTGGGTCTGAAAGGTTTGCAAGCATTTGTACAAGACCGATCAAAGTTCCGATCATACCAAAGGCAGGACCAAGGCCCCCAAGTTTTAAGAGCACAGAGATACTGATTTTGTGTCTCCTTTTCATTGAAGCGATTTCAATGGCCATTGTATCTCTGATGAGATCAGGATCGGCGCTGTCGGCGATGAGTTGTGTGGCTTTTTTAAGAAGGACATTGTCTGTCTCGATACGCTCAAGAGCGATAAGGCCTTCACGGCGGCTGATTTCAGCAATTTGCACCATAGTATCAACGATTTCAGCTGTTTTTACCTTTGGTGTACCAAATACTTTGGCGCCAGCCCTTAGAGCTTGCACAACCTCTTCGGCAGGAAATGCCACAAGAATAGAGGCCGCAACACCACCAATTACAATCATGATACTGGGAACGTCGATAAAGTTCCCGGGGCTTCCCCCGACAACAATAGCCGAACCAACCAAGCCAACACCTGCTACAATCCCAATTATGGTTGGAAAATCCATATATACCTCACTAAACTCTTATTCTAAGTCGTCGAAGCTTTATTCTGTTTTTCAGTGCCTACTGTAATGCTTATCGGCTAAAATAAAAATTTATTAAGGGTATAGTATAAAAATATTTTACAAATTTATGCCGACCTAAGAAAAACTTGCCATTTTTGAAGAATATATTTTTTCTAAGTCGATGTCAAATTGCTTTAAAATGGGTCTTAAAACTTTTTAAGATTGTCTCGCCTGCCAAAGCTTATACTCTATTACTTATCCAAAATGACATTCGCCACAAGCTACACATTCTTCATTGACAACAGGAAAAGGTTTTTTGGGAAAAACATACATCCCCTGACTGTTCATATCAACAAAAACCGTCTCCCCAACTTCTTCAAGCAATTGTTTTTCAATACAAAATATCAATGTTCCCACAGAAATCGTATAGTCATCTTTTGTTGCCGCATCAAGCATAACACCAAGCCTTGGGCCTCTGCAATTTGCCTTTCTCTTCACAATCCGAATAGGCTTTAATTCATTGCTCTTAAAGTGATTTTCAAATTCTCGTCTGGCCAAAGGCGTAACATTACATACAAACATAAATCCTCCCAACGCAAATAAATTTAGTAAAATCAAGACACAATTTTGCGCCTATGTCAAGGTGCAAAAAAGAAAAATGCGAAGAAAGACTGAGCACATTTTGCAAGCAGTTTTGAAAAAAAAACTATTGTGCAATGTCTCGAAGAGAAGCAAAAAAATGCAAAAAAAATACTGAAAAGCCTAAAGCCTCCCAGTATTTTTCTGTATAAAAAGACAATTTTTTTAGCAAGAAGTGCAAGAACCGCAAGCTGATCTATCGTTAGCCAATGCGAGTTTTGGCGCAATAAAGAAACCAGAAAAAGTCATGTCAACAGTAGCCCCACCAATCTGCTTGGCAAGGTCTTTATTAACACAAAAAGTCAAATTCTTTACGTCAACAGTCAAATCTTCTTCTTTTGGCTCATCCAGAGCCAATGCTAATTGCGGACCGCGTCAGCCACCAGAGGCTAAGTAAATCCTGATTGGGCTAATAGGCGTAGCTGCAAAAAAGAGTTCAAACTCTTTTTCAGCTTCTTCGGTAACTTCAACAGCAAACATGCTTCCTCCAAGGGTAATGCAGTATAGTTGTATAAGTGTAATCTTTTTCTAGCTTTTGTCAATCCTTAAACAAAAAGGGATAAAGCAACAATGCAGCAGCGATATACAGACCGTCAAAGGCCAAAATAAGCGAAGGCCAAGAGCTTGTGTATTCGTTTAAAGAAGCGTCAAAAAAAAGGCTTCCCACGCGAATACCCGCCATAAGCAAAGGACTGAGTAAAGGGAAAAGCAAGAGCGATAAAAGACTTTCTCTTGCAGAAGAAGCAGAAGGCATCGCTCCAAGCAAGGCCGATAAGGCGGCCATACCCACATTGATAGTCAAAAAGATAGCCAAGACATTAAGGTCAAGCATATTAACAGTTTTGCTTAAAAAAATAAGAATGGCCACTACAAAAAAAACTTGTGAAAGACACAGAAAAAAGAAAATAACAAGGCCTTTTCCAAGCCAAACAGCCTGCACAGGTCCAGGCAAAAGACAAAGAGCAGTGCGCGTGTCATTGTGCTCTTCAAAAGCGTAAACAGTAGAGCTTATAAGGATAAGGCAGAAGGTTGAGGCTAGCCAAAACAAAGAAGCTGCCACTTGTCCGCTAACACTCCCTTGCCCCTCATAAGCCAAAGAAGAGGAAAAAATAATCAAAAAACCAAGCAAGATAGCCTTCATAAAAGCAAAGGAGCGCCAAAGCAGAAGGAAATCTTTTGAAGCGATATGGAGGGCAAGGCTTAGCATATTTTTGTAACTTTAGGCGTATTGTGTTCGCTTTTCAGCTCTTTTTCAACAATTTGGCCTTGTTCAAGCTTGAGTATAGAGTTCGCAAAAGGGGCGTCTTGCGCACTTTGATGACTTGTCCAAAGAATTGTTGTGCCTTTTTTTTGAAAACCTTTAATAAGAGCGTAAAGACCTTTTTGTGAGGCCATATCAAGGCCTGTGCTCGGTTCATCGAGTAAAAGAGCTCTTGGTTCAAGCAAGACAAGGCGCGCCAAAGAAAGATTTTGTAGCATTCCACGAGAAAAAGTCTGTACGCTTTCATAAGCCGCAAAAGCCAAAGAAAAAGAATCAAGCAAGTCTAAAAGCGCGACTTCATGAATATTTTTTTTGTAAGCTTTTCCCCAAAACTGTAAATTTTCTAAAGCACTGAGCTGAGGATAAAGAAAGGATTTGTGACCAAGATAGCCAAGCTCTGCTTCTAAACAGCGCCTTTCAATGTGGCCTTTATCGGGAAAATCAAGACCGGCAAAAAGACGAAAAAGACTGGTCTTTCCCGAACCATTATCGCCAAGCAATAAAGCCGTTTCACCCTCCCGCACATGAAAAGTGGCACCAGAAAAAATAACTTTATTGTCATAAGCCTTATAGACATCTTGCGCAATAAACATAGTCACTTGCCAATGTTATTTATTAATCTTTAAGAGCTTTCTTTCTGTAAAACAATGAAACTAAAGGAAAAATACACATAAGCACGCCGCCAAACCACAGCCAATTTACCAAAGGATTGAGGCTTATACGCACGCTTGCCTTGTATTCTTCATCTATCCCAAGAAGTGTTGCATAGACCTCTTGACCAAGCGAAGGCAAAGCAGCAGACTCAGCAAAAGCCATGCCCGGCCACTTGTCATAGAGGCGACGTTGTGGTGCAAGCTGTCCTACAAATTCCCCTTCTTTACTGACCAAAAGTTCGCTCTCTATCATATGAAAGCCAGGCCCAACCCCCTCATAAAGCTCGTTTAATACAATGGTATAACCTTGAAATTCCTGACTTTCTTGCCTTGCTAAAAGAAGGGTCGTTTCTTGCTTATAAGGCCCAGAGAAAGCTATGCCCAAGGCAATTAAAGCCACACCCAAATGAATGCCGTGCGCTGAAAAGACATCAAGCCTTGCTCGTATACGGCCATCAGCCCACATCAAAAAAACCGTCAAAATACAGGCAACAGCTGAAGATACCGTTAGCACGCTGATAGGCAAGCGGTAGCCAAACGAATACATCGTCATGCCCGATGCCAAGCTTAGCAAAAGCACAAAGGCCGCCTTGCGCAAAGACCGAAAACCGCCAGCCCAAGAAAGCCAAGGGCAAAGAGCAAGAACAGCCATAAGCAGAGCAAAAATAGGCAAGCAAACCCTGTTGTAAAAGGCAGGGCCAAGGCCTACACTCCCCACCTGTGTCTTTTGGGCAATGCCTTGCCAAAGACTTGAAAAAACAGGCCAAAGCGTAGCAACAAAAATGAGAAGGCCAATAGCCAGTAAGATCCAAACAGTGAGGACAACAAAGCCCTCACGACTGAGCAGACCGTCAAGTTCTTTTTGACTTTTCTTTACCCTAAAGCTCACAATCAAAGAGACGACAAGGCTTAGAGCGATGAAAATCAACAAAGGTGTACCGACACTTCCTACGCCAAAAGAGTGGACAGACTGCACCACACCAGAACGCACAAGATAGGTGGCAAAAAAAGTTGAGATGCTGGTCAGTGCCACAAGAAAAATGGACGTTGCCTGCAATTTGTTACGACGAATTTGAACGATGGTGGCGTGCAGACAAGCTGTGGCAACAAGCCAAGGGATGAGTGAAGCGTTTTCAACAGGATCCCAAGCCCAATAGCCACCCCAACCAAGCTCCATATAGGCCCACCAAGCCCCAAGCACAATGCCCGCCGTTAAAAGCGACCAGCCAATCAACATAAAGGGGCGACTCAGTTGCGGCCACGACTTTTCTTCATGTGCAGCAAGACAAATCCCCTGTGCTAGAGCTAGACATGAAGGGATAATAAAGGCCCCATAGCCCAAAAAAAGCAAGGGCGGATGCACAATCATACCAAAATTTTGTAAAAGGGGATTTAAACCTTTTCCGTCAAAGGGCGCCCTATCGTAAACAATAAAGGGATTGTTCCACACAAGCAAGAGCAAGAGGAAAAAGGCCATGATAGCGAGGTATATTGCCAAATACCAAGTCTTTGCGCTTGAGGGAAGTTCTTTATATGACGAAGTCAAATAAAAGCCAAAAGCCATAAGCCCAACAGATAAAGCCCAAAAAAGCAAAGAACCTGGCTGCCCTGCCCAAAAGGCGGTGATTTTATAGACGAGGGGCAAAAACCTGTCGCTATAATTGGCCACATAAACAAGAGAAAAATCATCAAGAACAAGGGCTTGCATGAGTACGGCTGAAGAAAAAATCAAACAAAAAGTCACAAAGAGGCTTGCGTATTCAACACTTTTAAAAAAAGGGCTTGTGCTGGCTTGTGCGCCCTGCCCTTTTGTTTTAAAGCCAAAAAACAAGGCCGCAAAAAAACCGCCAGTTGCACAAAGAAAGGCCAAAATTAAAGAAGAATAGGCGAAGAATGACATGGAATCCTCTTGAAAAGGCGAAAAGACGGTATATTGGGCGGGGCTTTATTTGTCTGAAAATCTATTGCTGCTTTCTGTTTTGTGCCTGATATTTTGAAGGGCATTTTGTCATAAGGCTTTTTGCTTGAAAAAAATTGTCAGAAGCAAGGTCCCCAGCAACAATCACCTCAGAGCCTTCTTTAAAAGTATCAGGAATTGGACCCGAATACGAAACACGCAGGCGGTTCTCTACTTGATCGGGATCTATTAAGAAAAATTCTGCTTGCGATTTTTTTGCGTCATACATAAGCTCGTCTTTTGCAACAAGGCCAAAAAGCCGCACAGACTGCAAGCGTGTTTGTGGGGCGGCTTTTGCCTCGCTCACAGTCAAAAAATACTCCGCTTCTTCGCTGATTCCCTTATAGGCAAGCCAAGCAATACTGGCCGCAAAGAGGCAAAAAGCAAAGATATAAATGGGAGTATTTTTTGACTTTTTTTGCACAGCTTATTCGCTCTCGTCGAGTTCTTGCATGGTGTCAAAAAGAGCTTCAATAAAGATATCAAAGGCAACTTGTTCGATAGCCACTTCAGACTCGTATTCAAACATTTCATCAGGGATCGTTTCTTGTTCAGAGGCCACTTTTTCAAAAAGTACGGTATACTCTTCGATAAGGCGGTCTATTTCATCAAGAACAGGGTCGTCAAGTTCGGGGTTTTCTTCAAGCTTATCTAAGATGGCGTCGATGTCTTCTTCGCTAAGTTTTGCAAATTCCTCTTTGGTTTTAACACTTTTCATTTTGGTAATCCTTCTTGGTTAATGGTGTAAAACAATCAGCAACAATTGTTTTTTGTCAAAATGGTCACAGCAAGGCACAATACGCATATTTCTCCAATAAAGCAAGACAAAGCTTGGCTAGTCTTTCATGCTTTCTTCAAAAACAGTAAAGCGAGCTCTGCCATTTTCTTTGCTCTTGTACAGAGCTATGTCGGCGTTATTATAGAGTTCTTTAAAAGTTCTTCCATCTTTTGGAGAAAGAGCAGCTCCCATGCTCGAGCTTATCGGGCAGGTGATGCCTTCATGTACAATATCTTTGCTGACATGCTTTAAAAGCAGTTCTAATTGTTGTGTTAACCATTCAACATTGGGGATATTTTTTAAGAAAATGGCAAATTCATCTCCACCGATACGTCCACGAATGTCTGAAGCTCTAAATTGAGTGCTCAGACGTTTCCCAAAGACTCTTATCGCAACATCGCCAAAGGGGTGGCCGTGTGTGTCGTTAATGTGTTTAAAGTAATCGATGTCAAACAAAATAAGGGCGTGTAGGTTGTCACCACCTTCTCGCAAAATGTCTTCAACTTGGACCTCAAGGGCTTTTTTGTGGAAAAGACCTGTCAGCTGATCAATCTGCGCTTTGTGAATCAAATTAGCAGTACGTTCTTTTTCTAGTGTAATATCTTCACAATACATAATCACGTGAATAGTTTCGTCAGATTTCCAATAAAAGAGGCGCGCAAGCATACGGATCCATTTATGCTCTCTTTCATTTTGCTTCATTTTAACTTCATAAGAGAATTCTTCACTGCCTTCTGCAAAGGCTTTGAGAAGATTTTCTCTTGAGAACATTGCGAGGTAGCTCTCTGTAAATTCTGGGAAAACCTTTGTTTTTGCTAAAATTTCTAAGGAAGTATCATATGTGAGACCTTCTTCGATTTCATGATTTCTAAAGTATTTTTTAGCACTTTCAGACTCTATAGCATTGTTGCTTAGGTCAACATCAAAGACGCTTTCATACAGGCCTTCTGTGGCTTCGTGCAAGAGCCTTCTGTATTCAAGCTCATGCGAAACAGTCATTTGGACAATTTTGTCTTTATAATATTTACTTAAAAGATACACTGCATAGAAAATCGCCAAAGCGATCAAGATGGTAATGCCCGCACTTAAAAGGAATTGCTGTCTGAATTGTTCATCTATTTCTTCTGTGCTGATTTCTGTAACAAGATACCACTTAAGTGTGGGGATATATTGTGCGGTGAGATATTGGCTGTCAAAATTCCAAAAAGCATTGATTTTATTTTTATTCATATGCTTGCTTGCAAGAATCTCTCTGCTGTCTTTTGCATCAAATTTTTGGTCAAACAAATTGATGCTTTCATGATACTGGTCATTTGCAGAATCATTAAGAAGGCTTGCCTCGTCAAAAAGAGCGACCTTCACACCGTATTTGTCAAAATAAGAGTACAAAAGCTCTTCGAGATTTTCAATCCTCATACCAACACCGACAACCGCAAGGTTTTCGCCATTTTCGTTTTGTATTCGGTAGTTTACAAAGACAGTAACAGTATTGTTTGCCACTTCATCATTGTCTACATTGAGCGAATAGGCTTCATTATTGCTTAAAAAGTCATAAAACCAAGTATTTTCAGGATTGTCTTGGTGCAAAACACGATCTAAACCTTTTTCATGATGGTAATATCTTTTTGATTTGGCAGAAACAAGAAAGACCGAACTATAACCATATTCTTTTTGATAGGCTTTAAGGTAGCGGGTAAATTCTTCTATATAACTATTGTCATCAAGGCGACTGCTTTCTTCGAAAAGGAATTTTTTGAGCAAGACATCATTGGCCATAGCCGAAGAAATGTAGACGGGTTTTGTAAAAAAACTATCGATTTGATGATAAACGCTTTCCAAGACGAGGTTGGATTTATCTTCGATTTCTTTTCTTAGCACGCCTACGTTAAAATAATAACTCACCATAAAGGTGGCGATAAAACCGACAATAAGCACTGCAAAAGCAAGCAAGTTTATCCTTAGCAATATCGATTTTTTCATGAGAGTACCCCTTGTCTATTAAAGCCTAAAATCTAAAAAAATCACCATACCATATATAGTACCGTAATCGCTAATATTTTGCAAGCTTAAAATATACATCCCTTTAAAAAATTTTTGTGCATTATTGACGAAAATCCAGAATACAGGTATGGTGCGCAAGACTTGTTTGCAAGGCAATCTGCCTTTTTTTTAAATTTTTAACAGGCTTTTAGGACTATGACAAAAAAAGAAGCTCTATTAGAAGCGGCCAAAGAACTTTTTGGCGAATACGGCTATACCGACAGCACTTTTAAGAAAATTTCAGAACGTGCTGGCGTGGCTCTTGGTCTTTTGCGGCATCATTTTGGCACAAAGGAAAAATTGTTCTTTGCGGCCGCCCTCGATATTTTAAGGACTTTTATACAGCATTTGCAAAATGCCTGTGCAGGCAGCTCCAGTGGTTATGAGGGTGTTTTGCTTTTTTGCCGTGCCTATCTTGACTTTACGGTTTCCAATTCTTCATGGCTTGTGCTTGTGCGTTGTTCGCCTTATAGCGATATGAGTCCATCAACTGAGCGTGACATTATGTTTCAAACCTTTAATGAAGCCCACGATCTCTTGAGTGCGCAGCTTTCTCGGGGCATTGTAGACGGTTCTATTAGAAAAGACATTCGTGTATCTTCGATGACTCAAGCTTTGATCGGTCTGATGGTTGGTGTTAATCGTACAAAGGTTTTAACACCTTATGCTGATGAGCATCTTTATGAAGAGACCTTGCTTTTTGTGCAAGCGGCTATTCGTTCTTAGGCTTTGTGATTTTTTTTGGCTTTGATTGTTAAGGTAATTTTCATGCATGTATCTTTGTGGTTGGCTATTGTTTTAGGCGCTGTTCAGGGCCTTACAGAATTTTTGCCTGTATCTTCTACGGGGCATCTTATCTTGGTGAGCGAGGCCTTGCATTTTAGCGGCGAGAAGGCTTCTGTCTTTCAGGTGGCTGTGCAATTTGGTTCTATTTTGGCTGTTGTAGTCTTGTATTTTCCTCGTTTTTGGGCCTTGATTGTGCCACAAAAGAGCCTGCCTTTTTCTGGCTTCAAGGGCCTTTTCATGCTTTTTCTCACCACTTTACCGCCGGCTGTCTTGGGCTTTTTTTTGCACAGCAAGATAAAGAGTCTTTTTCAGGCAAGGTCTGTTGTGTGGGCCTTGGCTGTTGGCGGTCTGCTCATGCTTTTTGTTTAATTTTTACAAGAGAGAAAAATACAAAAAAGAAGCCTAAAAGGTGATGACAGTGTGAAGCTTATAGAAAGCATCGACTCTATGCGACCAAGGCTTGCTCTTGGCATCGGTTTTTTTCAATGTATGGCTTTATGGCCGGGTTTTTCTCGTTCTGCTTCGACCATTATGGGCGGAATGCTCTTGGGTTTGCGTCGTGATGTGGCGGCAGAATACTCTTTTATTGCGGCTGTGCCTTTGATGGTGGCAGCGACAGGCTATGATGTCTTGCGCTCTTGGCATCTTTTTTCGGCGGACGATCTGTCTTTTTTTCTTGTGGGCATGGTTAGCGCCTTTGTTTTTGCTATCTTGGCGATAAAGACCTTTATTGCCTTGCTGAGGAAGATCAGCCTGCGACTCTTTGCTTGGTACAGAATTATTTTGGCTCTTGCTTTATTTTTCCTCTTATACTAAGCTTTCGGCACTATTCATTGTAATCTTTCTTTACATCTGAGCTTGCATTTTGGCTTGAGGCTAACAGTTTTATACACTTTTATACAGGGGTTTTTTATGAAAAAGATGCAGTTTTTATCAAATTTTAGGCTTTTGAGTGCAACACTCTTGCTTGCGCTGCTTTTGGGCCTCTTCCCAAGTGTGGCGGCGGCGAGCGCTACTTTGGGCTATCTGTCAGATTTTAACACCTTGATGGGTGTTAATTTTGGCCTAGGTAATCCAGCTCCTCAACTAGAAAACACCGGTTACGGCACGTCTGAGCCTCCAACTATTGTAAGCTTTAGTGGTTTTCCTCTTACAAGTGGCCTTGATGCTGTTACCCCTACAATCAAACAAAATCTCATAAACTACGACGTGAAAGGCTATACTGGAAAGGTACAAGTAAAATCTACTGCAGACATAAGCGGCTACAAGCTCGCCATTCCTTTTACCCTTACAATCTCTGAGACTTCAGCTGCCAAGGGTGTTACGCTTGGTGATGCTCTGAGGATTTATTATTCACCAAATGAAGAAGGCTTAGAAAACAGGTCTTTAAGCTTATTGTTACCCAACACAAAACCTACAGACAATGACGACTTGGAAACAGGCAAATATTATGTCTTTGCGGATGCTGGTATGATTAATAAGCCAACTGATGAGCGTACCTTCTTGCCTGCAAATACGCCACTTGAACCAAAAGAATACAAAGGCTTTTTTGTGACTGAGGCGGCTGAGAACATTACTGTTGATAAGTCTGCTGATGTCCCAGTAAACCTAGTTCTTGCCTTTCTAAATGAAACAGACAAGCAAGGAATTGCTCCAGTTGAACAACAAGGCACGCCTGCATTCAGTTATGAATCCTTCCTCACAATGCTCAGTTTTGACGATACAACTAATAACGAATTCCCCACAACACCTCCCCCTGGCTTCTTTGCTCGTCAATGGTTTACACTTGAAAGTGCTGGTGTCATCGGCAAAGCGAGCGAGCCTGCCAGTCCATACGCTAATGATCGCATTGTCTTGCAATGGACTTTTACGCCGGGCTTGCTTACTGCTGAAAATCCAACCTTCACAAAGGATTTTAAGCTAGTAGCTATAGAGGGTGAAAACATCACAGACTATGTTTTTGTGAAAGACGCTGAGACCGCAATGAACGCTGAAAACAGAGATACTCCCAATTATTGGGTAGAGGGTCTTGCTGGCGATGCTATTTCTGAAGAACAAAGGTATACAATCTACTATGAAGCCACAACAGACAATGAAGGAAAGCTCAACAGCAAAGTATACTTTTTAACAACAGAAGCTCTTACAAATAACGGTGCAAGGGAATATGTCTCTGAATTTGTACAAGCTGACCCGGCCTTTAGCCTGCCAGCTGATTATAAGACCTTATATATCAATACCGACAATGGTGCTTCTGAAAACATGAGCCCAACAGACCTAAGGCCACCCTATGCTTTTGTTAATCAAAGGTCAAAATTTGGTTCTAACGGTCCGTATGGTGGGGACTCCATCTTGACCATCACAACAGTGCCAGACAGCTTCTTTGCTGCGCCTGCTGATGACGATCCAAAGTTTGTGACCTATGCTATTCAGGTCATCACGCTAAGCACCAATGAAGTCAATGGCAGTCCACAAAGCCTCAACGACCTGACCACGGCCGATGTGATTGTCAGAAAGTATGATCTTACAACGGGCCTTCCCGCAGGCGATTACACTTTCGTCAGCGAAAAGCCCACGACACTTACTGAGCCGATCGCTTGGCTAGCAAAGAGAAGTGAACCTAGCGGCTATATTCCAATCACAACAGACAATGCGCCAACAAAGCTTGATCCTTACGAAGATTATATCGTTTACTACACTGTACCTGTTGACCCTGTAACGAAAAAGGCGACAGGCAATGTCGCTGTGCTTGCAAAAACAATGCTCTTTCCAGAAGATGTAAATGATTCTTTCTACAGCGATTTCTTTCTGCCCTCATCAAATGCTTATGGGCAAAAAGGTACAGAAGGCACGATTACAATAACAGAAGAAGGCGCGCCATTTCCTCAAGAGTTTTTAGGAACAAACTACAGAGAAAATCAACAAGCTGTTGCATTTGCTAATCCCGATGGCATGAATTCCACAAGCCCTATTATTGGTTTTGAGCTAAAAGGCTTTAACGATCAGGCAGCGGAAGGCGATTTAGACGCCTATATCTTCACCAGAAAGTTTAACTACAATGCAGACTCGCTTGCAGAAGGTGAAGATGCACCATTTATCAACATTGAAAATATACAATTAGAAAAATGGGACAATGTAGACAAAGCGCCTGAGTTTAGGGCTGACTTTGAATTGGCAGAAAGCTATCCTCCTATTGGCACAGAGCTTACACGCAGCGAAGTGCAAAAACTTAACGGGAAATATTGGCTGACAGCTACTCCACCAATTATTGATCCTGACACTGGTTTGATGGCTGATGGCGAAGAAGTTCTTGTCGATGTCCGTGCGGGCACTGAACGCTTTGCGCCAAATACTCCCTACATCCTTTACTATGTTATCCAAGACAATGGAAACTTTGACCTTAACCCTGAAAAAGGCACAATCCGTGACCCAAATGCCCTCTATGCTACCACACCACGCCCAGGCGGCAGCAGCAGTAGCGGCTGCTCTGTTAGCGGGAAGAGTGCCTATGACTTGGCTTTGCTTGCGCTTTTTGCCTTAGGATTTGTTGTCTTGAGAGTGAGAACTAGAAAAGGGTAATTTTTAACTTACTTACAATGT
This sequence comes from uncultured Desulfovibrionaceae bacterium, assembly GCA_964370125.1. Lineage (GTDB taxonomy): Bacteria > Desulfobacterota > Desulfovibrionia > Desulfovibrionales > Desulfovibrionaceae > CAYJIB01. The sequence continues at coordinate 1,169 of CAYJIB010000021.1, read as the reverse complement.
AGAAAAAGTGCCGTGTTTGATTAGCAGACACGGCACTTTTTTTGGCTTGATGTTTAAAATACTTTTCTAAAAAAACACAAAAAACAGCGCTTAACAGCTAATGCTGTGTTTTCATTTGCTTTTAAAAAATCAACCTTTCGTCATCGTAGACTTTAAGAAATCCAAATAATCTTTATGCAGAGCGATCATGTCTTTGCTCAAGCGGTCTTTTTCTGCTTCTACTCTTTCAAGCTTTTCCTGCATCTGCTTACAATCGGCACAGTCCCTTGTCTTCATTTGCTTATTTTCGACATAAAAGACATTTGCCTTATTGCTTGCGTCTGATAAATGATTATTGCGCAGGCATTCTGCTCTTTCGCCTCTGTACATTGGCCCGGTACCAAGAAGAAGCCATTCTGGCGAGATACTTTGCTTTTCACAAAGATTTTTTAAAATGTCAGAATTGGGCAAAGAAGAGCCACATTCATAATTCCTTAGCGTACTTTCCTTTATCCCAAGCATAGCGGCAAAAGCGCGCCTTGACATCGTATTGCGCACTGTCACAATTCTTTTAGCTATATCCATGAATAACCCACGAACAAAGACACGCAAGCACTTGCGTTTACCTTGTTTTGTCTTGTCGCAGCTCAGCCTCGCCAAAGCATTTTTTGGCAATTTTTGCCTATTTTTTTACACCTGTTCAAAAAGGGCTTGACAATGTGTAAATTTTAAGCAATAAAAGGATTGCGGACGGTTAATAAAGTTTTCCTTGCAAAAAAACTTTAACAAGCCCTCGCAAAAAAAGCAATGCCCAATATTTTTACATTATTGGGCAAATAACAGAGGGTGCCGAAAGAACATTTTCTGGCAGTTAACAATCGGCACATATGGGCAAAAAATCATGTAAATTCAAGGTTTTCGCCTGTCGCGCTAGTTTTTTGTTTTTTTGCCGTATTGTTCTAAGGCAAAAACCTTCTAAGCCTTAGCAAGATTTCTACTTGCTAACATCAATCATTTCAGGTCACTTTTTGGCATATCGCCAAAAAGGTTTTACAACTTCTAAAAGAAAGAGGTTTATTTATGAGAGAGAAGAAGACTTTCTTGAAGCAATTTACCAGCTACTTAGCTGTACTTTGCTTCGCAATCCTTTTGGCGCCTAGCTTTGCTAGTGCGGCGGTAAAGGTATCGGC
>CAYJIB010000020.1:0-25719 GCA_964370125.1 uncultured Desulfovibrionaceae bacterium | reverse complement strand
CTCGCGACTTCAACCTTGGCAAGGTTGCACTCTACCACTGAGTTATTCCCGCTCACGTGAGAAGTAAACTTACTGCTATCAGTCTCACTTGTCAAGCATTTTTTTATATTTTTTTTTAAAAGGTAAAAATTTTTTTTCACTCAAAAAAAAGGGCCTTAACAAAAAGAGCCTTCTTTAAAAGAAAACAGCATTAAACCTCTGATATTACAGGCATAACAACTGGGTCGCGACCAAGGGTCTTTCTAAAAAAGCCTCGCAAAACGGAGCGAATACGCTCATGCATATTGGTAATAGCTGGGCGTGGATTTTCGTTCAATATGTTATGAACAAGACCTTTTGCTTCTTCAAGAAGTTCTTCATGGCTTTTTTCAAAAAGGAAACCACGAGAAAAAAGATCTGGCCCGTGCAAGATTTCTCCACTTTCTTTGCCAAGTACCAAGCTGAGCAGGACAACGCCGTCTCCACCAAGAAGCTGGCGATCTCGAAGGACAAGTTTATCAACATCACCAACACTTTTTCCATCAACAAGAAGAGCTTCAACACTAATAGGCGGTTCAAGACACACAGAATCAGCTGTGAGTGTGATGGGTTTGCCATTAGTAAGCAAGAAGGTATTTTCTTTTGGCACTCCGCTTTCTTGCGCAAGTTTTACATGTTCAGAAAGGTGACGGTATTCGCCATGAATAGGCACAAAATTTTCAGGACAAAGAGCCTTTATCATATTTGAAAGGTCGCCCCTGTGTGCGTGCCCTGTCACATGAACAAGTGAAACATCGGTATGATAAACTTTTGCCCCTGCACGGTAGAATTCATTGACCATACGATTTACAGGGCGTTCGTTACCGGGGACAATGCGTGAAGACATAATGATGGTGTCGGTCTCACAAAGTTTTAAGTGTTTGTAAGTACCAGCGGCTATGCGAGACAGAGTGGCCATTGGTTCGCCTTGTGAACCTGTGGCAATAAGGACTGTGCGGTTTGAAAGAGGGCCTGAAAGTTGATTTTCAAAAGTCAAAGAAGGCGGTACATTTAAAAAATTGAGTTTACTTGCGTGTTCGATATTGTTTGCAAGGCTGCGCCCGCTGATAAGGACAGGACGATTGGTCGCCTTTGCCGTATCAAAAACTGTTTGGACTCGTTCAATATGACTTGAAAAAAGAGTGACAATAATGCGTCCTTGGGCTTCTTCAAAAATGCGCAAAAAATTGTCTTTTATATCTTTTTCTGCCAGTGCATGGCCAGAAGATTCGGCATTTGTAGAGTCTGAAAGCAAAAGGCGTACACCCCTTGGCTTTGCAAAATCAATAAAGGCCTGCATGTCTGTGCCTTGATTGAAGGCAGTATTTTCTGCTCGGTGGTCATCGATTTTAAAGTCGCCAGAATGTACGATTTTGCCAACTGGCGTGCTGATAGCAAAGCCATAACTTTGGGGAATTGAATGACTGACAGAAATAGGGCGAATACAAAAAGAACCGAGTTGCAGGTCTGTTTTGGGGAAAATAGGGACAAGCTTGCACTGATCAAGAAGGGCTCTTTCTTTGAGCTTATGGCTGACAAGCGCTAGAGTGAAAGGCGAGCCATAAATGGTTAAATCAGGAATAAAGCTGACAAGCCAAGGAACAGCGCCTATGTGGTCTTCGTGTCCATGAGTGAGTACAACACCAAGCAGGCGATCTTTTTGCTCAAGAATAGGCGCAATGGCAGGAATGATAACATCTATACCCAGCTGAAATTCATCAGGAAACATAATACCACAATCAACAAGAAGCGTGCCGCTGGGATTTTTCCACAGCTGACAATTCATGCCGATTTCACCTAGTCCCCCAAGAGGGGTGATGGTAAGGTATTCTTTGTCTTCGGGCGTATTCATTCAGTAGTGACCTCTGCACAAAGCGTAAGTTTGTAAGAAAAAAACAAAGGCAGGGCGAAGAAGCTCTCCACCCTGCACAGAAAAAACAATACGCACCGACTAGGCTTAGCGCTTTGAATACTGGAAGCGTGCACGTGCGGCACGAAGTCCGTATTTCTTACGTTCTTTTTTCCTAGCGTCACGAGTGAGGAAGCCGGCTTTTTTCAAAATAGGGCGAAGACCAGCATCGTCATCAAGAAGGGCACGAGAAATACCGTGGCGAACAGCTCCGGCTTGTCCTGTCACTCCGCCACCCTTAACGTTGACTTTGATGTCATACTTTTCGAGGGTTTTGGTAAGTTCAAGAGGCTGACGGATGATCATTTGCAAGGTTTTTCTTGGAAAATAGTCTTCCATTGAGCGTCCATTGATCTCAATGTTTCCAGCTCCGGCGTAGAGGCGTGTACGGGCGACAGCGGTCTTTCTGCGGCCTGTGCCATAATGAAATTGTTTTGTCATGATAATCTCTTTAGTATGGGAGTTCCAAAGGTTTTGGTTGTTGTGCGGCATGTGGATGCGCATCGCCAGCATAGAGCTTTAGCTTTTTAAGCATAGAGCGTCCGAGACGATTTTTGGGGAGCATACCCCGCACGGCCAGCATAAGGGCGTCTGTAGGCTTTTTGACAAGCAACTTCTCAAGGCTTATTTCTTTCAAGCCGCCAACATAGCCAGAGTGGCGATAGTATTTCTTTTGTGAAAGTTTTTTGCCGCTTACTTTGATTTTGTCGCAATTAAGGACGATAATGCAGTCGCCATTGTCCATGTGTGGGGCGAAAACGGCTTTGTGTTTGCCGCGCAAACGATGCGCAAGCTGCGCTGCCAGACGTCCAAGGATAAGGTCTTTGGCGTCAACAACGTACCAGTCATGATTGATGTGTTCAGGCTTTGGGCTAAACGTCTTCATGGTGAAGCGTCTCCTCGTCTTGGTATATGAATAACAAAAGCGGACTATAGCGACACTTTGCTGTCTTTGTCAAGTGTTATTTTGCTGTTTGAGAATTTTTTTTGAAATGTTTTTTTATTTTTCCTTTAAGCTTGCACTTTCATTTTTTAAAGACTTCTTTAAGGCAAGCTTTTTGAGGGTTTTTTGAAAAAACAAAATCTTTATGGCTTCCAAAATTCGGGCAAGAAAGGCAATATTAATGCATAAATCTCAAGTCGGCCAAAAAGCATGCAAAGGCTCAACACCCATTTTGCCACATCAGGCAAAGCCGCAAAATTGCTCACAGGCCCAACTCCCCCAAATCCCGGGCCCACATTCGACAAGCAAGTCAAAGTCGCCGTAAAAGAAGTCTCCACATCAAGGCCTGTCAAGCTCACAAAAACAGTCCCAAGAACAATCAATAACACATAAATAAAGCAATAACCTACAATAGCCGTAAGAATGGCCGCAGGAACGGTCTTTCCGCCAGATTTTATGTGCCGAACAGCGTTTGGATGCACAAGCTGAAAAAGCTCTCGCCTGATCATTTGCAAGATAATAGTTATGCGCATGACCTTTAAACCGCCAGCCGTAGAACCCGCACAGCCCCCCATAAACATAATGAATATAAATACAAAGATCGTTGTGCTTGGCCAAAGGGCATAATCTGTCGTGACAAAGCCTGTTGTTGTACTGATTGAAACCACCTGAAAAGCGACCGTCCGCACAAGAGCTTCAAAATCGGCAAAACTTGTGATCAAAAAAACCTTATCCCCTATCAAGACAGCAACAATAAGGATTATCGCACCAGAAAGCCATAAAAGATAGTGCACGCATTCATTGTTTTCAGCATATACCTTAAAAGAACCGCAAAGCAAACGATAGTGTAAGGCAAAGTTGAGCGCGCTGGCAAACATCAACATGATGATTGTCCATTGAATTATAGGGCTAGGAAAGGCTGCAATAGAGGCATTTTTTGTGGAAAAGCCGCCTGTTGAGACTGTCGCAAAGGTGTGGTTGACGGCATCATAAAAAGACATACCAAAAAGCCACAAAAGAGCAATGCCCAAGACGGTAAGCAAGGTGTACACCTTCCAGAGCAAGATGGCTGTGTCCCTGACCCTTGGCGTGAGCTTGTCTGGAGAAGGCCCTGGCACTTCTGCCTTATAAAGCTGCATGCCCCCTATGCCAAGCAAGGGCAAAACAGCTAAAGACAAAACAATAATCCCCATGCCGCCAAGCCATTGCATGAGCGAGCGCCAAAGAAGAATACTTTTTGGCAGGGCTTCAATGTCTGTAATAACGCTTGCGCCCGTGGTCGTAAAGCCAGAAGCCGCCTCAAAAAAAGCGTCCGTAAAAGAAAAATCGCTCCCAAAAACAAAGGGCAAAGCCCCCGCCGCAGAAGCCACAATCCATGAAAAACCTACAATAAACAAAGCCCCTTTTGAAGAAAGCTTTTGCGAAGAGCGCACCCGAAAAGCAAAGACCAAGACAAGACCCACAAGCATAAGAGCGGCAATGAGCCAAGCAAACATTTGTATTTGGCCGTCAGCATAGTACCATGAGGTAAACAAAGAAAAAAGCATGAATACCGCAAGGTGAGCGATAAGGGCACCTGTGATTATAAAAAATGGATGAAGTCGCATTAGCGTTCCTGCATAAGCCACGCTTTGACGGCGGGCATGGAATTTCTCAACACAAGCAAGACAACATGGTCGCCTACATCAAAAATCGTATTGCCCTTAGGGATAAAGGCTTTGTTACTGCGCAGGGTCGCTACAATCAGAGTGTCTTTGGGGATACTTAGCTTGCTGAGTCTTTGCCCAACAAGGACAGAATCCTCGGTAAGCAAGACCTCTAAAACCTCAGAACCGTCAGACCCTACCGAACAAGACATCAAGACCTTGCCCTGATGAATGTAGCGCAAGATTGAATTTACGGCAGAAAGCCTTGTGCTTACGCTGTGCGAGACACCAATGGCCTCGATAAGAGGGAAATAAGCCGCCTTGTTGATTCTGGCTATGGTCTTTTCAACACCTAGTGATTTTACAAGCATACAAGACAAGATGTTTGATTCTTCATCGCTCGTCACAGCGACAAAGGCGTCGGCCTTGTCGATATTTTCTTCGATAAGAAGCTGCTTGTTTGTAGCGTCTCCGTGCAAAACCAAGGTGCTGTCAAGCTCACTGGCAAGGATTTCGCATCGTGGCAATCTTTTTTCGACAATCTTTACAGAAATATCTTTACGCTCAAGAAGCTCAGCAAGCTTCTTGCCAACTCGACCTCCCCCAACAATACAAACGGTATTGATCATGCTTTCTTCTTTATTTAAGGCCGCAAGAAGAGGACGTAAACTATCGGCACAATAGACAAAATAAACCAAGTCACCAGACTTTATGACATCTTTTCCCGTGGGAATAATCAGGGCATTGTTGCGCTCAATCGCAGCCACCATAATGCCGTCATCATGAACGATTTTGCGAAAATTCATAAGAGGCTGGCCGATAAGCGGACCATAGTCAACATACATACTGACCATACAGATTCGGTGGTCAGCAAATTCACCATAATCAATAGCCGCAGGCAGGGTCAAAAGTCTGTCGATAGTGTGGACAATTTCGACTTCTGGATTGACAAGCTTATTGATATCAAGGCCGGCTGTGCGCAAAATATCGGGATAGGCGGCGTATTCTCTATTGCGAATGCGGGCGAGCTGCATGGCGTCTGGCGCAATGGCCTTGGCAAACAGACAGGCCATCATGTTGATTTCATCGCTGTCTGTAACGGCAAGAAAAATGTCTACAGATTCTGCACCTGCATCAAGAAGGGTAGCCGGGCTTGCCCCAGAACCGTGCACAATCTGCACGTCCATCTCTTCTTCTAAGCGGTGCAAGGCGTCAATGTTGCTGTCTATAACAACTACTTCATTATTTTCTTCTGCCAAGTGCTGCGCCACATAAAAGCCCACCTCGCCAGCTCCGACAATAATGACCTTTCTTTGTTTTTCTTCTTTCTTTTTTAAGCCAAACATAGCTTTTCCTTGCTAAAAATAAAACGCTTTTGCTTGTGCAAAGCAAAGTCCGAGAAACCATAAAGAAAAAATGTTTTTTTTTCAAGCACTATTCTTTGCTTTTTAAATTATGCCTTTTCTTTGAATAAAAGACTTGCTTGCAAAAAAACAGCAAAAAATTGTGAAAAGTACACATTTTTTTCTCAATAAGCTTGACACTTTATAGCAATATTTCTACACTATAAAAAATAGCAAAAAAGGTCAGGAAAATCATGCCTCCAAAGTGGAAAGAAGCCTTCGCTGAACCTCTCAAAGCTCTTGACGAGCCTTTGCGCATTGCAAGCTTGGAAGAGTTGAAGGACTATCTTGACCTTATTCATATCAAACATTGCCTTTTACGCCCTTTTTATGAGCTTACAAAATATCCCTTTATTGATGTGCGAGACCTTGTGCCTTCTTTTGAGGCTGAGCTTTGGGAATACAAAAATCTCCCAGGCTTTTCAATGGTTGCTTTTGAAAGAGAGCTCGTTAGCTTTAATGAAATATTTCAATACGACTCACTAAAAATAGCTGAAAAATCTCGCACAAAGGCCAGCATTTTAAAGCAAAATACTCAAAGCATCCTTTCTCGTCTTGCAAAAAAATATCATGACAAGGTCAAGGCTCTTTTGGCTTCTGAAAAAGACTTGAGCAGTTTGGACAATTATGGCCTTCTTTTGCCTTTTTTGTATCAAATTGATAGGGCGCATGTCTTTGCGCACAATGATGCAGGCATCTTTGCCTTAGCGGGCATTTTTGCCTCTTTTCCTTCAGATATTGACGGCGAAATCAAACGCTTTGGCTTAAAATCGGGCAAGTTCAAGCTTGGCGACAATGCCTTGTATGAAGCCAATCGTATGTTTGTTTATCAATTCCTTATGGAGCTTTATGGCTTTCCTGTGACTTCTGAGCGCAGAACTTCTGCCACACTCTTTGCCAGACGCCTGCACAGAATGAACGAGCGTTTTCTTATTCGTGTGCTTGGCCAATCAGACAGGGTTTTGACAACCATCTGGGCCCCCTTGAATCAACGTCACTATCCAAGAGTAGAAAAAGTTGCCCTTATTCGCCTTGACCCAGAACACAAAGAACTGGGCGAGCGTTTAGAAGCCGAAGGCTATTTTGTCGACAGCGAAAAGCGTGTTGTTATTGTGCGCGTGCGCTACAAGCAACACCGCTACAATGCAGACAATATTCAAGAAGACCGCGCTTTGTCAGTAGACTCACAAGAGATTATCCACCCCATGACGGGCAAGGCCCTACAAAATATCAACTTTATTCGAGACACAAGCACCCTGCTCACTCGCTTAACCGACGTAGTGCGTGGCGAACATACAGGGCAAATAGTGTACAAGCGCACAGAAATTGTTGAAGGCACAGAAAATGATGAGAAACGCCTCAAATACATTTGCGCTTGGCTCACAAAGAACCAAAGACGTATGATCAATTATGGTGACGATTTTTACAATCTCATCATAAAGATTCTTGAGGGTTATTTAAAACAAGACGAAAGTGGCGAAATATTTGAAAATTTTGACGATATTTATGCAGAAATTATCACACGCCTCACCTATATTCGCCAAACCAGAACAATAAAGAGACTTGAAGAAATTATCCACAGAAATTACAAGGGCGAGCGTTTGACCTATTTGCAATGCCTTATTCAAGTTGTCGATATTGTAAGGGAATTGAAGTTTGAATTGACCAATTATTTTGCGCCCTTGGTAGATGTGCTGCTCACCAATATCACCACCCTGCTCGACAATACCTATTTGCGCCGCAATTATATTGACGCACAAGAAGACTCTTTAAGCCCAAAAGGCCAAGAAATCCGCAAGTTGTACGGGCGACTTGTCAGCCTTTTTGACGAAATTCAAGCTATTCAAAAATCCAGAAAATAATGACAAAGAAAATCCCTTCACCACCACACAGCTTCTATGTGCCGCCAAGCGATTGGCCGCTAAGCTCCCTTTGCGATGAAGAAAACTTGCCCCTTGTTATGCACTTGCCACAAGAAGAAGCGCACCATGCTTGCCGTGTTCTTCGACTACAAACAGATGAAATTATTCGTCTTTTAGACGGTGAAGGCCGTGAAGGTCTTGCTCGTATTGAAGATATAAGCAAGGCAGAGAAAAAAAGAGGAAAAGCCCAAAAATCAACCCTTCCCCTTAGCCTCTTGCAGGTAAAAAAACATGAAAGGCCAAGATCTGGCCTCATTCTTGCGCCAGCCTGGACAAAGGCCGCAAGAAAGACCTTTCTCTTTGAAAAAATAGTAGAATTTGACGCTGCTGGGCTTTGGTTTTGGCAGGGCGAACATTCACAATTCCCTTTAGCTGATGCTCCAAAAGAAGCTTGGCAGGCCCAGTGCATTGCCGGCATGAAACAATGCAACAATCCTTTCTTGCCCAACTTGCAAGTTTTTCCTCAAGGAATTAGAGAGCTTATCGAAGCCTCAACAGACATACCACACAAATATGTTTTAGCAGAAAGCCGTCATGGTGAGGTCGCAACGATGAACACAGAGCACTTGGCTCAAGAAGGGCAGACTTTGTGTGTGCTTGGTCCTGAAGGCGGCTTTGCCCCTTATGAGCTTGAGGCCTTGTTTGCCGCAGGTTTTAAGCCTTTAAGTCTTGGCGAGCGTGTTTTGCGGTGGGAAAGTGCGGCTGTTTTGTGTCTTGGCCTGCATTATTGGCAAAAAATTGTTGCAAAAGAACAAAAAGAGCAAAAAACACAATGAAAAAAAAGCAAACTTTTTTTGGCGCACTTTGCCTCTTTGTGGCACGCATGGGCATTGCAGGGCTTTCACCTATTATGCCAGGGACTTGCGGCACAATCCTTGCCCTCTTGATGGCTCCCTATCTTTTCTTGCCTCTTCCTTTATGGGCTCGCTTGCTTACTCTTTTTGCCTTATTTGTTCTTGGGACTTTCGTTTCTGAGCAAGCAGAGCGGCATTTAAAGCAAAAAGATCCAGGCTCAATTGTCATTGATGAATGGCTTGGAATGTGGTGTGTCCTTGCGCCCTTTGCTGAATTTTCAAACGCAAACTTGCTCATCGCCTTTGTGCTTTTTCGCATTGCCGACATTGTAAAACCGTGGCCGATTCGCCTTGCAGAAAAAAGCTTTCCCGGCGGCCTTGGCATCATGATAGATGATGCCGTTGCGGCTCTTTATGCCCTTTTGGCCTTGCTTTTTTTGCTCTATTCAAGCTTTGTTGAATTGTCTTTTATTCTTTGGTAAAAAGTTAGAATTATTGAAAGACTTTGGGAACTTGAATAACAAGATCTCCATCAGAGCTTTTTTGCACATCTTCAGCTTCTTGGCTGTTTTTTTCTTGTGAAATTTTTGTATTTCTAGGCACATAGCTTCTTGGTGAAAGAGAGACAAAGGGCAAATCTGTCTTGCTTTTGACCGACTTCATGGCCTCATAGACGACATTGCTCCCCTCATCAATATTGCCTCTAAAAGCGCTTGGATTTTCAGTTTGTTCTAGTTTGTGGCTAAAGGCTTGCATACCTGATTGTTCAAGGTGCTTTTTTGCCAAAGCGGCGTCTTTATCTGTCCCCTTTCCCTCAGCATAAAGGCGCGCCAGTTGGTAATGCGCTGGGGCATAGCCTTGCTCTGCTGCCAAGCTATAATATGTATGTGCAAGGACAAAATCTTGCGCAAGCCCTTTTCCCAAGTCGTACAAAGTCGCCAAATGGTACTGCGCAATGGCATAGCCTTGGTCTGCGGCTTGTTGGTAAAAATATTGCGCCCGAACGAGGTTTTGCTCTACTCCCTTGCCCCATTCATACATATGACCCAAATTCGATTGCGCCATAGGCAAATCGTGCGCCGCGGCCTGTCGATAATAAAGATAGGGTTTTTCATGGTCTTGCGGACCAGATTCGCCAAGCTCATACAAGAGACCAAGATTGTAAGCGGCTAAGCCCACCCCCTGCTTTGCTGCCTTTTCAAAATAGCCTGCCGCCATTTTGTGATCACGCAAAAGACCCAGGCCAAGAAAGTACATGACACCAAGATTATACTGCGCAAGAGGAATACCCTTTGCCGCCGCTTGCTCATAATGGTGCCTTGCCTTAGCATAATCTTGCTCTATTGCCTTGCCCCTTTCAAAAACTGCTTCATGTCCAGCTTCATACAAGACACCAAGCATAAAATGTGCAGAAGCAAGGCCCTCTTCGGCCGCTTCTTCGTATAAAGACTTTGCAAGAAGAGGATTTTTTACAAGACCTTTGCCCTGTTCATGCAAAAGACCCAACTGCACCTTGGCAAGACTGTTTCCTTGCTCTGCTGCCTTTGTGAACCATGCGACGGCTAAAGGATAGTTGTGGCTTCTGTCTTCGCCAAAAGGGTACTTTGTATGTAAAAAAGCAAGAGCGTATTGTGCTTCTGCAAGGCCTTGCTCTGCTGCCCTTTCAAGCCAAAGCCTCGCTTCAAGCTCATTTGCAGCAAGGCCTTCGCCCTCGACATATTTTTGACCCAAGACATATTGCGCCAAGGCATCGCCTTTATGCGCCATGCCTTCAAGGCTTTTGATAGGCTCTTTTCGCAAAAAAGCCTCTTTTTCTTCTTGCTCTTTTCTGGCTTTTTCTTTGGCTAGTCGTTCTTCTTCAGCCTTTTCCCAAGCGTCTATTGCTTGCTCAAGAGCTTCTTTCTCCAATTCCCTTGGAATTTCAAAGGCTTGACTGCCTTCTTTTGCAAAAGCTATAGAACCTTGCGCACAAATCAAGGATAAAAACAGAAAAAGACAGATTTTTTTGTTTTTAGACACTAAGAATTTTTCCACTTATTAAGATTTTTTTGTATGCCTTTGAGCAATTTTTCAGCCTTTTGTATCTCTTTTTTTGACAAAGAGGCCTGCCATTTTTCTTTTAGAGTCTTGTAGGTCTTATTGCTTTCGTCAAGTTTGTGAAGAGCAAGGATATAGGCATAATTTTTTTCAGCTTCCTCAAAGCGTACAACCCTGCTCTCAATAGCGTCAACCAGGGCTGGAAGTGCTGGAACATAGCCTTGCGCAAGTGCTTTTTCATACCAAGCAAGTGCATTGTCTTTTTCTGTATTTAAACTGGGATTGTAAGCCAGCATTTCACCCAAAAGAAATTGCGCCTCTGCAAGGCCTTGTTGTGCGGCCTTTTGTGCCCATGCCAAGGCTTTTTTGCTGTCTCGCACCAAGTCTTTGCCTTCATGGTACAGGCTTGCAAGGGCATATTGCGCAGCGGCACTGCCTTTTTTTGCGGCTTTTTCGTAATAATAGGCGGCTTTTTCACTATTTTTTTTGAGTTTTTCGCCATTGCTGTACAAGAGGCCAAGCATCAAATTTGCTGTCATGTGCGAATTTTTTGCCGCTCTTTCAAGGTATTCAAGGGCTGTTGCTAAGTATTCTTCTGCTTTTTTTGTGTTTTTCTTGTCTTTTTCTGCTTGGGCGGCATCTAGGTAAATCATTCCCAGCTTGTTTTGCGCAGAGGCATGGTTGCGCCTTGCCGCCTGTTCATAATACTCTTTAGCCAAAGGATAGTTCGCCGGCACACCCTGCCCTTTGTCATAGATATTGCCAAGCATAAAGAGAGCCTCACCATTGCCTTTTTGGGCTTCTGCCTCATATTCTTTAATGCTTTTTGTTGGCACAGGGTCTTTTTTTTGCGCTCCGTGCACATTTGTAAGCGAAAAAAAGCAAAACAAGCAAAAAAAAGCACAAAAACCCTTCATTGCAGCATTTTTAGAGAAAAAAACCATGAAAACTCCATTCAAAACCTGTTTTTAGCCTTTTGTAAAAGTCAAAAAGCTGTCGATGACTTGAGCATAAACAATTTTTGCTTGCACAACAATGCTTATTTTACGCTAAAAAACATTTGCATTGCCTCTTGTTAAACAATATCTTATACTTTTTTTGGCTTTTGTCACACTTTTTGCATACTTTTTTTATGAATATTTTTATGCTTTGCGTGATGCTTTCTTGACAAAAGCGAACATTTCAAATGACACCAAAAAAGAAACAGTATATTTGGAGAAATCTATGCTCTTTGCCCGCTCTTTGCTTCTATTTTTCTGCGTAATGTTAAGTGCTTGCGTCACTCAATCTTTAACAATAAGGCCAAATGAGCAGCCTGTTTACTATAAAGACCGCCTTGTCGAAACAAGTCCCTTGCAAATCTATGTACAACCTAGCCATGCGCCAAATGTGCCGCCAACGGCTCTTTTTATCCCCTTTCGTGTGACACAGCGCATGGACGACGCTGTCCTTATCGGCGAAGGCATTTCAAAGCAGGTGTGGGGCACTTGGCTTTCTGAGGCTGTTTTTCCTGTTATAGAATGGGCGACTATGCCAGTGCCTTATCGTGAAGACATGGCCCTTGCCCTCGCAAAGGCAAGGGGAGCGGATTATGTCATTGGCGGAGTAATAAGCTATTTACTTGATGGTGGCTCAGTCGATACTTCGTCAATTTCAATGCAAATCGATATTCACCATGCCGCAAGCGGTACCCTGCTTTGGTCTATGGCGCAAAGCGCCCTTATTCGCAAGGTTGATTATGAAGACTATATCCTCTTTGCGGTCAAGCACAGAATGCCCACCGATCCTTTAGCCCTTGTTGTGCAAACCATTGCGACAAATATGGCAAAAGCCATTAAGGGTGAGGCTCATTCTGGATCTGAAAGCGGCTATCCTGATAAAGACTCTTTCTAAGGCTCTTGACAACATCTTTTTTTACAAAAGACCAAAAAAAACTTTTTACGTTTTTTTTCATTTTTACTGCCTTTATGTGCGAATTTGTTCATAAAATCGTCAATTTTTAAGCCTTTTTTGCCTTTTTTAAGCTATTTTCAAAAAAAAATAAAAAATAAAATCGTAAATATTGCACTATTCCATTTGCGTTTTTTATGCTTATGTTTAAGCTCATAAAAATAAAATTTGTGTTGCGTCTTTATATTTTTTTTGAGCTGTTTTGTAGCCGCATCAAAGAATAGTCTTTCGCCACGCAAATTTTTACGGCAAACAAAAAAGTAAAGAGGAAAAAGGTCCTATCAGAGCCAACAATTTTCTCCTTCTTTGACTTTTTTGAAACAATGCCTATATATGTCTGGGGCAGTGTTTTTAAGCTTCTTGCAAAACAAATTGACGCCATACTTTTTTTATCTTGACGTGACAATCTGGAGAACAAGACGAAAGAACACATTTTTTTTGCCACATTTAGAAAGGCGGTTTTTGACATGAAATTAGAAGATTTGCCTATCTACCCTTTTGTTAAGTCTGACTTACATAATTACAAAATTCTTAAGCTCAAGAAAGGCGAATACCTTGAGCGCGCCACAATGGATTCTGGATATATTTATTATGTAATTAATGGTGCTGTCTTTCAAGAGGCTGTGTCAAACAGAGGCAATAACCTTCTGCTTAATGCTGTGACAAGCGGCTATTTTGCTGGACATATTAGCAAGTTGCGAGGGATTTGTTTTTTATGCGACGCTATTGCTGGCACTGATTGTGAGGTGCTTGCAATCCCAAGAGAACGCTTAAAACTTATGCTTAGCGACTTGGCTTTTTCTGAGTTTTTTTATAGAACAACAAGCGAACGTGTCTATTATGCCTATAAACGGCTAATAATACAGAAGATGTATTCTGTAGAAGAGGTACTTGCCTATTACATTCTTGAGAATGCAGAAGACGAAGTTTTTGTGCATAAAAGCATGTACAAGCTTTGTGCAGAGCTTAGCGTGAGTAGACGAGGCCTGTACAATACGATATATGCTCTAACTCGAAAGGGCTACCTGAAAAAGAAGGGCAATGTCTTTTTGATTACGAACAGGCAAGCCCTAGAAGAAATAGCAGAAAGCGTACGATCACATTATGAATGCGATGGCTATTGCTTGATAGGGATGTAGCAGAGAGCAAAAAACAAACTAAGCCTTTGAAATTATAAACTTTCAAAAACTAAAAATATAAAAACACAAAGCCTCCGTACATTTCGTACAGAGGCTTTTTTATATAAAGTATTTCCGTCAAGACAGCTTACTTCAGCCACCAACGCTCGATATTGTGCATAATGCCAGCGGGTGCAGGATCTATCCCTTGAATGTCTTTTTTCACAATAGGCAAGGCATAGGGCACATACAAAAAAGCGTAAGGCTGCTCTTCATGCAAGATGGCCTGAAATTTGTCATAATACGCTTTTCTTACTTCTTGATCGAGCGTGGCGCGCGCTTTTTCAAGTAGACTGTCCACATCAGTGTTCTTATAGCCTATAAAGTTGAGGCCCCCAGCAAAGGCCTTTGATGAATGCCACACATCAAAAGCGTCTGGGTCTTGTGTGATTGTCCAGCCAAGAATGATGGCATCAAACTGCCCTGTATTGACAAATTCTTTGATAAAGGCCGCCCATTCAACTGTGCGTATTTCTACTTTAATTCCGATTTCTTGTAGCTGGCTTTGAATAATCGTCGCTGTCTTTATTCGTAAGGAATTGCCCTGATTTGTTAAAATGGTAAAGGCAAAGGGCTTTCCGTCTCGGCTTAAAATCCCCTCTTCATTGCGTGAAAATCCCGCTTCTTTTAAAAGCGCTTCCGCTTTTTTGGGCTCATAAGGATAGGGCTTTAAGGCTGTATTATAAGCCCAAGTGCCCGGTTTATAAGGACCAATTGTTGCTTCGCCTTGCCCTAATAGAGCGCCTGCGATGATGTCCTCTCTATTGATGGCATAAGAGAGAGCTTGCCGCACTTTTTTTTCCTTAAAAAATGGGTGCTTATGATTGTATCCCAAATAGGTGTAGGCAAAGGCCAAGTATTTGTATTTACGCCAATTTTCTTCCCATGCCTTGCCCTGTGTCTGGCGCAGATATTGCTGAGGCGAAAGACCCATTGTGTCGAGCTTTTTGGCTTTAAGCTCTAGGAACATCGTTGAAGTATCTGGAATAATGCGATAAACCAAGCTATCTATATAGGGGCGTCCTTCAAAATATGTTTCAGAAGCTTCAAGCACAAGGTGTGAGGCACTTTCCCAAGATTTCAAGCGAAAGGGGCCTGCGCCAATGGGCTTTCTGGCAAAGGGAGTGGTGACAATATCTTGCCCCTCAAGGATATGTTTTGGCAAAATAGGTTGAAGCCAGGTACTTATCGCCCGGGCATAAGCTGTCTCATAGCGGACTTCAAAACTGTACTTACCAGTCTGTGTAAAGTCGCTGATTGCCAAGAAATTTTCAGCATAGGCTGTTGGTGTTTTTGGGTCGATCATGAGATTATAGGTAAAGCTCACGTCATCGGCAGTAAGGGGCTTGCCGTCTTCCCAGACAATATCGTCACGTAAAGTGAATCGAAAAAGCCGGCCTTCTTCGAGAATTTCATAGGATTTTGCCGCAAAAGGCTCAATTTCAAGGTCTTTATTGTAGCGAAGCGGAGAAATAAACAAGAAGGCACTGATTTCACTTGAAGCTGAATCGCTGCTCAAATAGGGTATGAGATTGCTCGGTTCGCCAATGCTCCCAAAGACAATTTGCCCACCGTATTTTGGCTCTAAGGTGTTCTTTTCAGCTTCATGTGATTGTAAAGCTTCATCTTCTTTTTTCTTTAGTTCTGGCATTTTTTTTGCAAAATCTTGCTGCACAATATATGCACTTTGTGCAAAAGACTTTTCAAAAAAAGCAAGCTGGCTTACAAAGCAAAGAAGCAACAAAGGCAAGAAAAAAAGACAAAGCTTCCCAATATTTTTATGACTTTTTTGAATTTTTTTAGTTTTCCTAGGCATTTCTAAGCAGTTCATAAAATTCTTTCCCTTGTGGGCTTTGCATAAAGGCATAGAGAGCTTCAAGGACTTTTTTATCGTACAAATTGTCTAATTTCATCAATTTATCTAAAGTTGCATCAAGGCCCAAAGGATTGTGGTAGGATCTTGGGCGCAACATAGCACAAAAACTTGTCGCAACAGCAAGAATACGCCCATTAAGCGAAATAGCGTCCCCTGAAAGCCCCATAGGATAGCCGGAGCCGTCAAGCCTTTCATACATATGGGCAATGGCTACTTGAACAGGTCGCCCAAAGTCAATATCTCCAATAATATCCAGCGCATAATTAACGTGCTTGTTAAGCAAAGCACGCTCATCTGGCTCAAGTTTTGACTTTTTTGTAAGGATACTTTCGGGGATATAAAGCATCCCAATTTGCGAAAGCCTTGCAGCTATCTGCAGGGTTTCTGCTTCTGTATCTGCATTGAGCGAATGCGCCAAATAGACAGAAAGCCTGCTTACAAAATCGGTATGTCCAGCTAAATAAGGGTCTTTAACATCGATAGCCGTGATCATGGATTGCACAATCTTAGCTGTAAGAGCTTGAAGCTGATTTTGCACAACGATCATGTGCGTGATATTGTGAAAGGTGAGCGTGACATAGAGCTCACTTTTTGTTTCATCACTGCTTTCAAAGGCATTAGTAGAAATTTGATAATGTAGGGCTTTTCCATTTAAAACGAGACTTTCAGTAAAAACCTGCGTGCTTGCTTCAGTACCAGCCAGTGGCAAAATTTTTGTAAAGCAATTGTGTAGCGACTCTGAAAGCAGGGAGTGATACGTCTTGTTAGTCAAAACAGCCACACTTTCACTTGCCATTTGTGCAAAAGACTGGTTTGCATAAAGAATTTTACCTGTTTTCGGAGCACAAAGAACAATGCCCTCAGACAAAGAGGCATTGATACTGTCGAGGAATTGCTTTTGCTGGCGTGTGGTGTCGTGCAAACGCTTGAAGGTCTTTGATACAGCTTGCTCATCTCGAGCAAAAAGCCACCACCATGTGCCCGCAAGAATAAGGGCGAAAAAAATTGAAATCGAGGTACCGATAATTGTCAAGCGCTGACGATAGGGCGCCAAATTGGCATCAAAAATTTCGACAGGATATTGGCACAAAAGGTAGAGTGGACTTTCTGGAAGAGATACGCCCGAAGCAAAGGCTGCAAATTCTGAACCGTCTGCTCTTTTCAAAAAATATTCCGCAAAGGGCAGGCTGTCAAACTCAGCATCTTTGTCATAAAGAAGATTTTCTAGATAAGGAAAGGTCCACAAGCTTTTCTCACTCTGCAAAGGATAGGTTTGAATACCTTGGTTTGAACTGTCAAGCAACAAAGTATAGCCATAGTTTCTATCAAAGGGCATAACATTGACTATATCATCAATAATTTCATGTGCATGAACAAGAGCAACCAACAAGGCCCCTACACGCTTTTTCTCACCATCGGTGTAGCTAGGGATAAAAATTGGTGATACAACAGAGAATGTAGCGTCATAGTAATCTTGATTTTGCAAAGGCGTCATTGTGATTTTGTGCGTGATCAGGCTAATTCTCATAGCTTCAATCAAAACAGGATCCACATGAACAGGCGTTTGGCTTTGCAAAAGAGCATCTCTATCGATTGAAAAAATGGCTGCCGAAATAAAGGCATTTTGCTTAACAAAATCTTTAAGCTGTTGTTCTGCAAGAGGAATCTGGCTTATTCCACTAAAGCCAAGCGCAGCCATTTCACTTGTTCCATAGGCAGGATTGAGCTCATCTTCAAGTTGCCTTAAAGCATCATTGGCAAAGAGGCGTATATTGTTAAGATCTGCAAAGGCTTCAATCTGATTGATAAGTTCTCTATTCCAAGCTTCAATTTCGCCTCCTGATTGCTGAAGAAATGACGCCATTGTTCGCTCAACATTGGCCAAACGGTTTTGCTTTTCTTCTGCAAACATAAGATAGGTCGTGCTAACTACAATACCCACCAAGAAGACATAAAGAGCGCTTAAAAAAACCAGCGACAAAAGTCTTTTACGACCCCTGTTTTCAAAGAGGTTCTCAGGTCTATCTGCCGTGCGACCTTCATTGCTCGCTGTGCGTGTATTTTTCCGTGATGGTAATTTCATTCTAACCTACAAAATTTTATTATTTTAAGAGCACATTTTTTTGAATACAGACACTTGCCGACATTTCGAAATACTTACTGCCTAGCTTCTTGCAGTTTAGGGCACTTTTCCCCTAGCTAAGCTTATTTCGCCAGCCAAAACTACCGCTATTTTATTCCTGAAATAACGCTATTTTATCCCTGAAGCTTGCGCTATTTCTCACGCAAGGCCAATTCTTTGGCCTTCAAAATAGGCTTAAGCAAATAATCGAGAACCGTTTTCTTACCTGTAAGAATATCGGCAGTTGCGATCATGCCAGGTATAATAGGCAAGTTTTGATTGTGATAGGCAAGCTCTGTTTCATTTGTACGAATTTTTGCCAAATAAAAGACATTGCCTTGTTTGTCTTCAATGGTGTCAGCGCTGATTTGCTCTAAAACACCTTCAAGCCCGCCATAGATAGAAAAATCATAGGCAGAAATTTTGACAATGGCTCTTTGCCCAATACGCAAAAAAGCAACATTTGAGGGCAAAACCTTTGCTTCAATCAACAAGGTGTCGTCAAGAGGCACTATTTCCATCATAGATTCGCCAGGCTTTACAACTCCGCCAAGAGTTGTGATGGCAATGCGCTTTACGGTTCCTCTCACTGGCGAGCGCAATTCAGTACGAGTAACCCTGTCTCCACCGGCAGAAAGCGTCTCATTTAAAGAGGCCATTTCCATACGCCGTTCATTGATATTATTGACAATTTCTGTGTCGATTTCTGCTTCTCGAAAGGCACGGCGCTGTTGTGTTTCTTGTGCGGCGGCTTCTGCAGAAGGGATAGAAGAATTGAGAGAGGCGATTTGTCCTTGAAGTTCAACAACTTGTTGTTCTTTGTTAAGATAATCCACTCGAGAAGCGCTGCGTTTTTGAAGAAGTGAACGGGTGATATTTCGCTGCTCTGTTGCAAGTTTTAATGAAGCGATAAGCTGTTGTCGTCTAGCTACAAGTTCACTCACCTCATGCTTTTTTTGCTGATATTGCGATTCAAGCAGGCTCAGTTCGGCCTTTTTTTGTTGTGTCCGTGCAAAAAATGTAACTTCTTGGTCACGAATGCTTTGCTGAACATGAGAAAGAGCTGCTGCAACATTTTCAGGACCAACGACTTGCGCTATCCACGGTTCAAGCGGAGAGGGAAAGTCTGGTTTTTTGTCTGCAAGTTCAGCTTCTAAGCGAATAATTGTTAAGGTATGATCGAGGATTTTATTGATTGTATCTCTAAAGCTTGAAGCGGCAAGTTCGTTGTCAAGCTGAGCGAGCAAATCGCCTTGTTCGACAACTTGACCTTCAACAACAGCGATATTGCGCAAAATTCCGCCCTCAAGATTTTGAATAACTTGCGTTCTTTGCGATGAAATCACTTGGCCTTCTGCACGCGTCACTTCATCAAGGGAAGCAAAGGCTGCCCATATAATAAAGAACAAGATGCCTCCACTTACAGCAAGAGACAAGAGGCGCTCGGAACGTTTTGGGCGTCTGGCAAGGGCTGCATCAACTTCATTGGCAAAGGGCAATTCGTCAGAACCTATATCGTGCTTCAAAAATTCTACAGGCGAAAAAAGACTTGTGGCTTTTTGTGGTGGCGCAGGCTGATTTTGTCCACCAGGTGTCGCTTGGTTTTGTCCTGCTGGCGGCGTAGTCACTTGACCATTTGAAACAGGCTGAACTTGCTCCGCTGATGAATGTTGACCTTCTTGCCCTTCAAAAGCTTCAGCTACAGCCTCAACAAAGTTTTCTTCTTTTGCCAAAACTTTGTCTAAGAGTTCATTGTTTTGTTTTTTTCCATTGTTTTTTTCTTGTGACCCTTTTTCTTCATAGCCTTCATGTGTGGACTCAGCTTGTTCCACAGAGCGAGCTAATCCCTGCTCCGATACGTCCTCACTTGGGCAATAAAGCGAAGGCTTGGGTCTTTTTTTCTGAGTATTTTGTTCATCTATTTTATTATTTTCATTCATATTGTAGTCGCTTTTTTGTATTGTTAACAAAAAATTTAAAGCTCTTTTTATTGTTTAGTCGTTTGTTCTTTTTGTGTTTTTTGCACTCTG
Source organism: uncultured Desulfovibrionaceae bacterium (assembly GCA_964370125.1). Taxonomy (GTDB): domain Bacteria; phylum Desulfobacterota; class Desulfovibrionia; order Desulfovibrionales; family Desulfovibrionaceae; genus CAYJIB01. Next base: position 5,891 of record CAYJIB010000020.1, on the reverse strand, counting down.
TTTTGTTGAAGAGCCTGCAAAACAGAATCTCTTGGACCATCAATGCTGACCTTCCCATTGTCAATAACAACAACACGATCAACAAGGCGCAACATGCTGAGCCTGTGCGTAATCAGCACAAGTGTTTTGTCCTTAACGATGCTGTGCAGGCGTTTTTGAAGTTGCAGTTCAGCGTCTGTGTCCATATTGCTTGTCGGCTCGTCAAGAATAAGCACTTCTGGATCACGAACCAAGGCACGAGCAAGACCTACGGCTTGTCTTTGACCACCAGAAAGAGCTTTGCCTTGCTCACCCACTTGCGCACCAAAGCCAGATGGATTTTGCTTCACAAAGTCTGCCACACCCGCAAGGCTTGAAGCCCGCAATATCAAGTGGTCATTGATGGTTGGATCCCCCATAGCAATATTGTCACGTATAGTGCCATAAAAGAGGGTAACATCTTGAGAAAGCACGCCTATCCTGCTCCGCAACTCTGCGCCAGAAAGCTGACGTATATCTACACCACCAAAAGTGATAGCCCCTTCTTGCGGAGTATAAAGGCCTGTAAGCATCTTTCCGATAGTGCTTTTTCCAGAGCCCATTCGCCCAATAATCCCCACTTTCTCACCAGCTTTGATTGAAAGATTAAGATGATGCAGGGCATGTTTTTCAGAGGAAGGATACGAAAAAGTCACATTTGACATGACAAAATTTGCGTCCAGCGTTCCAAAGTCCATACACGATTTTTCGTCTTGGTTTTCAGATTCAAGCTGCATAAGGGTATCGAGCGCACTGAGTGAAACTCGAGAATTTTGGAAGCGTGAAAGAAGACCTGCCATCTGCAATAGTGGCGCCATTGCACCCCCAACCAACATATTTGTCCCGATAAGACCACCCATAGTCATTTCGCCAGCAGAGATAAGGTAAACCCCTACAATAATAAGGCTTACGGTGACAAGCTGCGTAATGAGGGTCGAAAAGGTAAGCGCCCTATTTGTATACTGCCTGTTTGTGCTGGCTGTTTGTGCAGAGATACCAGAGACAGCTTCCCACAATCTTTGCATACGGCTTTCGGCTATGCAGGTTTTTATTGTTTCAACACCGCTCACCATCTCAACAAGCAAAGCATTGCGTTGCATGTTGTGTTTATAGCTTTCTTCAGCAGCTTTTTTTGCCTTTGTCTGAAAATACCAAGCGCCTGACAAAAGAACAGGAATGGCAAGAATGGGCAAGATTACAAGAGGACCACCGATGATATATATAATGATATAAAAGATGATCAGGAAGGGGATGTCGATACATGTGAGCAAGGTCGACGAACTAAAAAAGTCTCGCAAAGATTCAAATTCACGGATATTATTTACGATCGCACCTGTTGAATCTGGCCGCACATCAAGCTTCATTGTCAAAACTTTTTCCATAAGCATGCTTGAAAGCACAACGTCTGCATTGCGCCCTGCGATGTCAACAAAGTGATGTCGTAAATTTTTCAAAATAAAGTCAAGTATATAGGCAAGAATTATTCCCGAAGCCAAGACCCAAAGTGTTTCTACAGCATTATTTGGTACAACCCTGTCGTAGACATTCATAGCAAAAAGCGGGCTTGCTGTCGCAATAATATTGACCACAATACTGGCAAAGGCCACATGGCGATAGATGGGTGCATAATAACGCAAAACGCCCCAAAACCATTGTTTTTCTTTGGTAATATGCCACTTTTCAGATCGGGCATCTGTGCGTTTTTCGTGTGCAGCAAAAACAGCATAGCCAGCAAATTCATCTTCTAATTGTTCTAGGGAAACCCTTTGCGAGCATTCAGAACTTTCTGGCAAGATGATGGTTGCTTCGTCTTCCAGAAGTTCTGTCAAAACACAAGACATATCGTTTTTTAAGAGAAGTACACAAGGCAAGGTAAGCGGTGAAATAGCAGACAGATTTTCCTTATGAAAAACTTTTCCTTGCATCCCAGCTCTTTGCATAGCCCTAAGGCAAGCCCCTATGGTTATTTGTGAAGAACCAGCAAGCTCTGCCAAAAGAAATTGCGGTGAGACAATCTTGCCACGCAAGCGCATTAACGTCGCCATTGAGCGTAAAATCCCAGGCATGAAGTCAACTTCAGAAGGGGTAAGAGGGGCAACACGAAGCTCTTTTTCCGTGACAGGCGCAGGCTTTGCCTTTTGAGCGATTTGTTCAGCGGCATGAGTAACCACTTTTGTCTGCTCTTGTGCAACATTTTTTGCAGAAGGCTTTACGCTTTTTGCGCTTTTTGCGCTTTTCGCTTTTTGGGCGGAAGCTTGCGATTCCTTTTTTGTTTTTTTGGGGATAGTCAAAATTTTCTTCCCTTTTGGGCTGATGTTTTTACTGCTTTGTTCAGTTTTTGAATCGTTGATTGTCTGTTCGCTTTCCGCTTGCCCTATTTTTTCACTACCCACTTCTTCGCTTGACAAAGACATTTCCTTGCTTGTGTCATCAAGCGCTTCAGGGATAAAAAGGGTCGGGCGACAGACATTATTGCTCATTGTATTTGTGTTCATCCTCTCGCAAGCTTTCGGTTGTCAACAAAATATCATATTGCGACATGCCGAGATTTGCCAAAAGTTCTCCGCTATAAGAAAGCAAACGATACGAGACAAGTATGGCCGCGCTTTGATTGTTTACTATTTCCGTTTCAGAATCGTACAATTCCCTTTCAGCATCAAGCACATCTAGCAAAGTCCTCTCGCCTGCGGTGAACTGGTCAATATAAAGTCTGAGCGTTTTTTTATTGTATTCTGTAGATTCTTTCCAGTATTTTTCTTGTTCTTTTGCGGCTTTAAGGTTTGTAAATTGTGTTTCAACATCAAGGCGCATGGTGTCAATGGCGTTTGCAAAGGCCTCTCTGTATTCGTCAGCACTGGCAAGATTTGACTTCATATTGGCCCAGTCTGCACCACTATTAAAGACATTCCAATTGACTGTGCCATAAGCTTGCGCTTGCTTGGTGTGGCTACCTGTACCTTCATGCTCAGAATTGTAATTGCCAATAAGCTGAAAATCGACTTGGGGCGAAAAGGTGCTTTTTGCGTAATTGGCATTGCCAGTGAAAATGTCAACATTGGTATATGCCTGTGCAAGACTAGGATTTTTTTCTAAAGCCTTACGCATAACTTCTTCTGTTGAACGGTAGCGAATTTCTGCAGAAGAAATAGGCGCAATCTGCACATCTTTGGGGAGCTGTGTTAGGCGAACCAAGGTATTTTTTGCTGTTTCAAGGGCGGCTTCTTGGTCAATAAGGGTGATGCGACTTTGTGCTAAGCGGCTTTTAGCCTTGCTAATGTCGGCAATATCGTCAAGCCCCATAGCCACACGGTTCCCAGAAAGAGCGATAAGCTCTTCATAGCGGACAATCGCTTCTTTTGTAAGCTCGATAAGTTTTTCACTAAGCCTGATTTGAATCATGGCATTGATAGTTGAAAAAGCAAGGCTTGTATTGGTGGCAAAAAGGCCGTATTTTTGTGAATTAACTCTGGCTTCTGCGCTATCAACAAGGCTTTGTGTGCCAAGTCCGTCCCAGACAGAAAAAGCAAGGATGAGCGAAGAATCGATACCTGTTTCTTGCAAAGTACCGTCAAAAGAGGTGTATGTGCCGTCGGCATTTTGCGTATTGCCTCTGGTATAGCTCTTTTCAGCGATAGATTCAAAGGTCACTGTTGGACCAAAGCCGCCCTCTGCAACCCTTTTGTCATACTTGGCGGCAAGATATTGATCTTGAGCCATTTTAAATGCGTGATTATTATTAAGGGTAAACTGAACAGCGTCTTCAATGCTTAATGGTTCTATGACAAAGCCAGCTGGATTTGTTATTGGCCTTTGATCATAGGCGCCAGGTTTTTGCTCCCAAGGGCGAAGCGAGGCTATGCCCTCTTTCTCTTTTTCGTGCTGCTTGACCTCACTTGAATTTACACTATTTTCAGCAGCATAGCTGAGGGGCAAAGACGTTAAAGAAAGAGTGATAAAAAGACCAGCAAAGAGGCCCGAAAAGGGACGCAGGGGGGCATTAGCAAATATCATCATAGGTTCACCGCTTTTTTAGAGTATTATATTAATTTATATATTGTTAAAGTAACACCAAAAAGACAAAAAGGCAAGTATTTTCTGTGTATATATGCCATTACCATTCAATGCCCCAAAAGCCAACGAAGCAAGGCTAAGACGAACAGTTAAAAAAACATACCAGGCAAAAAAGTTTTATGCATTTTTTTACCGCCTCTTGCAAGTTTCGAGCAGATAGCCAGTCTAACAGTTTGAAATACTTTGGCTTTTGCAGGCTTTTGCCCACCTTGGAAAAAGTAAAAAAATTTTGACAAAAGACTTGCCTTTATTTTCTTTCTCTGTTATTGTCTTTTCAATGGTAGGTTATAGCGAGCTTTGATTGCAATGAGTATGGAGATTTCAGAGCAATAAAGCTTCATTTTGTAGGTGTTATTCTGCCACAAATAATCTTAAAGTAAGGAGACACAGTGTTATGAAACGTTTAGCAACTCTTCTTTTGGCTGCTGGCCTTGTATTCGGCGCAGCCAACACAGCTCAAGCTGTTGAATTCAAAGGTTCTGGATTCTTCCACGCCTATTTTACTTGGTCTGACGCTCTTGAGAACCAAGGCCCCTTCGGTGCTGAAGCTGAGCAAAGCTCCGACCGTTTCCGTCCAGCTCAGCGTGTTCGCATCAAATTGGACATGATCGCCAGCGAAAACCTCCGTGCCGTTTTCCAAATCGAAAACGACATCCTCTGGGGTAACAGCACAACTGGTGGTCAGCTCGGTGGTGACCGTGTAGCTGTTGAAGTTAAGCACGCTTATCTTGACTGGGTAATCCCACAAACAGACGTACAAGTCCGCATGGGTCTTCAGCCCTTCCTCTTGCCAAGCATGGCAATGGGCACAGCTGTATTTGACGATGACGCCACTGGTATCGTTGTTTCTAAGACCTTCAACGAATATGTAGCCGCTACCCTCTTCTGGATGCGTACTTGGGCTGACAACACATCAATTTCCGACTCAACTGCTGGCGTTAACTTTGGTTCTTCAGACGGTCACGACGCCGCTGACTTCTTTGGCTTGACCCTTCCTTTGACCTTTGACGGCTTCAATGTGACCCCTTGGTTTATGATTGGCGTAACTGGTGAAAACATTGGAAGCTGGTATCGTTCAACACCAAATAGCGATGTTTATACTGGCGGTGGCGGTGTTGGTGGTTCTTTGCGTAACTACCCAGATGCAACTATCTGGTTTGCTGGTATCACAGCTGAACTCGTAGCCTTTGATCCTTTCCGCTTTGCCATTGACTTCAACTACGGCTCTGCTGACACTGACGCTCGCTTGGCAACATCACCAACAACTAGCATCAGTGCTGAAACTGACGGCTTCTATGTTGGCGCTATCGCTGAATACAAGTTCGACATGGTAACCCCAGGTCTTTACGCTTGGTACGCTTCCGGTAACGACGCTGGTGAAGACGGCGGTGGCGTAATGCCTGTTATCAACGGTGGCTGGAGAGGCACAAGCTTCGGTTTTGCTGACTATGTTGGCTCTGGTAACAACTCTGTTGAAGTTATCGGTGACACACCTGTCGGAACTTGGGGTATTGGCTTGCAGTTCAAAAATCTTTCCTTCATGGAAGATATGACTCATATGTTCCGTGTTGCCTACTACGAAGGTACTAACGAAGCAGACGCTAACAGCTTCTACCAAGGTTACACCAGAACTGTTGGTCTTGCTGAATACATGACTGACGATGACAGCGCTTGGGAAATCAACTTGAATACTAAGTACGACATCTATGAAAACCTCGCCTTCATCCTTGAACTCGGCTACATCAGCGCTGACTGGGATATTGAGAATGGCAGAAAAGACGACGCTTACCGTGCAAACGCTG
>CAYJIB010000019.1:15235-25731 GCA_964370125.1 uncultured Desulfovibrionaceae bacterium | reverse complement strand
TAAACGACGACGAAAACGAAAAAAATGCCCTAGATAAAATCAAGCAGGGTACTGCTTTGGAGCCAGCTGAGGTGAAAGCCCTAGACGGTCAATTCTGGCTTATCGGCCCAGATGGCGCCTTTATTGACGCCAACGCAGCAACTGAAGAACTGAAACGCTATACAAGCGGCGACTATACAGTCTACTTTGTCGTCCAAGACGAAGGCGACTTTGACACCTATAGTGCAAAAACACACCCACAAGCCACCGATACTCTCGGCACAATCGCTGACCCGAACGGTCTTTATCCACACACAGTCACAGTAAAATCGTCTGGCTGTTCTGTGGGTAATTCATCTGCCTATGATATGGCGATCTTGTTGCTTGCAAGCCTTGGCCTTATTGCCTTGGGAGTGAGAAGCCGCAAGGGTTGAGATTGCGATGAGTTTGTTTAATTGATTTAATTGATTTAATACTTAAAACAAGTGCCGTGTTTGCTTATCAGACACGGCACTTTTTTGGGCTTGCTTTTTCTTTGCAAATGTATCTCATAAAAACCTACATGGAGAAAAACTATGCAACATGAAAATGACCTTTCTTTGGCAAGAGTTGCACAATGGGGAAGCTCTTTGGCAATCCGCTTGCCTCAAGAAATTGTACAAAAACTGGCTCTCACAAAAGACACAACCCTTGAATTTTAAGCAGAAGACAATGGTTTCACCGTTAAAATCCCCTCGCAGCATAAAAAATATAGCATTGATGAGCTTCTTGCAGAAATTCATAGCGAAAATCTGCATGAAGAAATTGACTGGGGAAAAGCAGAAGGGAAAGAATTGTGGTAAAACATTTTTGTTGGGGGGCTTTAATTGATGCTACGACTTTCTGAGTTGAAAAGGCATGGATGCGTTGCTGTCCATTTATGTAAGGCTCATTCTTCGTCTAACATAAACGCACTTTGTGCGCCCCTTGGGTGGCTGCCACGCTACCTATCCGTAAAAGCTCACTATCGTTCGCTAACGGCTAGGGGCTCGCAATGACTTTCGATACACCGCAGGTCATTGCGAGGAGACCCGAGGAACGAGGGGCGACGCGGCAATCCATGCCTTTTTGTCTTTCTTCTTTTGTCTGCAACAAGCTCCTACGGAGCAGTGCAGACTGGATGCGTTGCTGTCCATTTATGTAAGGCTCATTCTTCGCCTAACATAAACGCACTTTGTGCGCCCCTTGGGTGGCTGCTTCGTTACTTCGCTGCGCTCGTGCCTCGCAATGACAAGAATGGAGCGTGTGGCAACGCCGTAAGATAAGTCATGTGCCAAGATAACTTCCTCTCAAAGAAAAATCCCTAAAAATCCTCAAAACAATTCCTTGGAACACTTCCTGCATACCTCCATCTATGCGAACCCTCATCATCAATCTCACAAGACTTGGCGATCTCTTGCAAATGCAAGGCCTTATCCGAAACCTTCACGCACAAGGCGCCACAGTCGATATCCTCTGCCTCGAACACTTCAAAGAGGCCGCAAAACTTCTGCACGATATCCACACAGTTCACAACCTGCCCGCCGCAAAAATCCTGGCACTCGAACACAATAATTGGCACAAAGCCCTAAGTTTTATTGAAAAATTTGCAAAAGACCTGCAAGGGGAACTTCCCTATCAAAGAATCATCAATATGACAGCAAGCCAAAGCGCTGGCCTCCTTAGCCTTTGCCTTGCCACAAAAGATACACAAATAGACGGTTATGCCCTCGATAATAAAGGCAAAAAAAAAGCAAGCAATCTCTGGCTAAGCCTCTTTGAAGCCGCTGGTGAATGCAGAGAAGGCTCGCCCTATAATATCGCCGACGTCTTTGCAAAAGGGGTTTCTGCCTTTGCGCCCGCAACATCACACAAGATAAAAGCCCCAAGATTGCGCCACATAGAAGACATGCGGCAAAAAGTGCTGCTCTCTTTACCTCAAGAAAAACGCGCCCTCTGCCAAGGCTTTGTAGGCATTCAACTTGGAGCAAGTGCCGCCATGCGCCAATGGCCGGCAAAATCTTTTGCTCATCTGGCACAAAAACTCTGGGACGAACACGCCCTCATTCCCATCCTTTTTGGCACAAAAAAAGAAGAAAAACTCGCCGATGATTTCCTTGAAAGCGGTGTTTTTGCCTGTAATTTTGTTGGGAAAACCAGCCTCTTAGAACTTGCCACCCTGCTTTGCCTCACAAAAATCCTCTTAACAAATGACACAGGCACAATGCACTTAGCCACAGCCCTTGATGTGCCTGTCCTCGCCTTCTTCCTTGCCACAGCCCAAGTCTGGGACACCGGCCCCCTTTCTGAAAAATCCTGCATTCTTGAAGCAAAAATCCCCTGCCAGCCCTGCGCCTATTCGCACAAATGCCAAGAAAATTTTGCCTGCGCACACTACATTAAAGCAAAAAATGTCTGGCCACTTCTTGACAGCTGGCTTAAAGAAAAAGATTGGCAATCAAATAAAAAACTCAATGATTGCGCAAGAGTATGGCAAAGCACAATCGATGAATGCGGCTTTAGAAGTGTGCGCTCACTTTCAAATGAAAAAGTCGACGACAGAAGCCTTTGGCTCTTCACGCAAAGCCAGCTTTATCGCCAATTTTTTGACAAAATTGAAGAACTTGACAAAGAAGAAGACAAATTTTACCCGACAATCAAAGCCTATCAAGCTGAAACACATTTTTCAAAATCTTGGCAAGAAGATGTCAGCGTTCACCTTAAAGAAGCAAGAAAACATTGCCAAAGCATCCTTGAGAAATTTCAAAAAAACATGCAAATTCAAGAGCTTTTAACACAAAAAGAAAGACTTCAAAGCCAAGAAAGGGTCTACAAAATTTTACAAAATCACAAAGCCCTCTGTATGCTCGCTCACATCTGGAAAGAACTTTGGGCTAAGCAAGATGACAAATTTACAAGAAAAATCGCCCTCTTCCTCAAGCTTTTAGAAGCTTGTGAAGAATCGATTGTATATAAAAGACAAAATGGCATAAAAAATGCATAAGTTTTAACAGAGCCAAATTTGGGCAAAAAGCCCAGCAAAAAATACCCTATTTTCACAAATAGGTACTGCTAACATCTGGAGAAGATTATGATTATCATTGATGGCCACCAAAGTGAAATGCACATTAACGATTTCGCCAATCTTGGAGAAATCTTAAATACCGCACTCACCAACGAAAATCTACAGAACCGTGTCGTCACCGAAGTCCGCCTTAATGACCGTCTGTTTTCTGAACTCTACCCCTACCAGGCCGATGATATTGGCGCAAACACAATCAAACAGGTGGACATTATCTCCGTTCCTGTTAACGAAATGGCCCTTGCCATTAGCGAAGAATTGTTTACCGTTATCAAGATCATGAGCCTTGGCAGTCGCCATGTATCGCTTTTGTTTAATGAGTCAAAAGACAACGAAGCCCTTGAATTGTTTATTGATTTGATTGATGTCACACGCAATTTCCTCAGCATGATCAATGTGCTGCGCAATGAATACCGTGTAGGCCAAGAAGATATAAACATGGACAAGCACATTGAAAGCATTGCCGCCCTCCTCGGAGAACTTACAGAAATTTTAGAAAGCAAAGACTGGCTTTTGCTTTCAGACTTGATAGAATTTGAATTTATTCCACAATGCGAGAGCTGGAAAGAACTTATCAGCAGCTTGCAGCAAAGCATTCGACAAGGAAGTACAGAAGGAAGCTAAGTATGTTACCTTACAATCAAAATAGCGTTTTGCGTCCCGCACTTTCAAGCCAAGAACAAGACCCCGCTGTCTTGGCCTTTAAAGAAAGTCCACAAGGCGCAAGACTTTTTGAAAGCGGAACAGCTCTTGAGCTGCTTTCTCGTGCAAATGAACTCTGTCATGAAGAACTTCGTGCTCTAAAGCACGGCTATATTAATGTAGCGGCCGCCAATTCTTCTGTTCGTTCAGAACTGATAAATCTTGCGCAAATGCGTCACAATACAAGCGAGACAAATAGCCTGCGTAAAGCCTATGAAGCCCTGCAAGAATGTATTGATTCTGTTCGCACAGAGGCTTTTAATTTGCGAAAAAAAGTACAAAACAGCATGAATTCTGTGAAGCAAAAAGGAAAAAGAGTAAGCGCCTATAAAAAGATTGCTTACTTGTAGTTTTTCAAAAAAGATACAAATAAATGCCTTGCCACTTGAATGAGTGACAAGGCATTTTGTGTTTTAGCAAAGAATAGAAAAAACAAGAGCTTATGCGCCCAAATAGGCTTCTTTCACTTTCTCATTAAGAAGCAGCTCTTGCCCGCTCCCCTCAAGCACAATACGCCCCACCTCAAGAATATAGGCACGATGCGCTATAGACAAGGCCGCAAAGGCGTTTTGCTCAACTAGCAAAACCGTCGTGCCTTCGGCATTGATTTTCTTTATAATAGCAAATATTTCCTTAACAAGCAGGGGCGCAAGACCAAGAGAAGGCTCATCAAGCATCAAAAGATCTGGACGACTCATCAAAGCACGACCCACAGCGAGCATTTGCTGTTCACCCCCAGAAAGTGTGCCCCCTTTTTGCCACAATCTTTCACGCAAACGCGGAAACAAAGTATAAATCCACTCAATATCGTCGGCTATGCCCTCTTTGTCATTGCGACTGTATGCGCCAAGTTGCAAATTTTCCTCAACGGTCAAATGCGGCAAAATACGTCGCCCCTCTGGAGAAAGAGAAATCCCGTGCCGCACCATGTCTTCTGGCAAAAGTCCAAGCAAGGGCAGAGGGCTTGACTCTTCATGGCGAGTATACACAATCTCGCCCTGCACTTGCTTGTTTAAGCCCGCAATAGAGCGAATGGTGCTGCTCTTCCCTGCCCCATTAGCCCCAATCAGGGTAACAATGCTTCCCCTTGGAATATGCAAATCAATGCCTTGGACGGCTTCAATACCGCCGTATCGAACTTTTAAATCTTTGATTTTTAACATCTAAAACACCCTTGCAAGCTGTATGAAGCATAAATGAGTTAACCAATAAGACCGTCACCAAGATAGGCCTTGATGACTTCGGCATTGTTGCGTATTTCTTCTGGTTTGCCTTCGGCAATCAGCCTGCCGTATTCCATAACCCAAATATATTGGCACACGCCCATAACCACTTTCATGTCGTGTTCAATCAACAAGATAGTTATGTCAAATTCTTCTTGAATATAGGCAATAAAACGCATAAGCTCGATGCTTTCTTGAGGATTCATGCCCGCAGCGGGTTCATCAAGCAAGAGAAAGCTTGGCTCAGTAGCAAGGGCTCTTGCAATTTCTAAACGCCTTTGCGCACCATAAGGCAAGCTGTTTGCTTTTTCATGGCTATAAGCTGTCAAATCAAGTCTGTCGATAAATTTTTGCGCCTTGGCCCTTATCGCCTCTTCTTCTTTCAGAAAGAAAGGCAGGCTTAAAGGCGCCATCCACCAAGGATATTTTCTGCGAACATGACAGCCAATCATCACATTTTCAAGAGCAGATAAATGCTGCGAAAGTCGGATATTTTGGAAGGTACGCGCTAGGCCCGTCTTGCAAACCTTGTGCGGAGGCGCACCTGTAATGTCTTTGCCATTAAAGAGCACTTGCCCTTCTTGTGGAGTATAAAAACCGCTGATCACGTTAAAAGCCGTTGTTTTACCAGCACCATTAGGACCAATAAGGCCAACAATGCTACCCTTTGGGATAGCCATATTCAAAGCGTTTACAGCCACAACACCGCCAAAACGCATGGTGATATTTTGTACGCAAAGCATGGCCTCTTGTGGATCAGGCTTTATAAAGGCAGAACTCATTTCTTCCTCCAAAAAGCAAAAATTCTTTGCCAAGTCAGCTCATTCATCCCCATAATTCCTTCACGTCTAAAAAGGATTATGCCAAGAAGCACAAGGGAAAAGACCACCATGCGCATCCCTGGTATGCCAGGAATGTCTATAAAGCCAAGGTTCATTGGCTCTTCGAGAATGCGTAGCCATTCTAACAGTATGGTGATAACGGCCGCTCCAAGAAGCGAACCCGTTAAAGAACCAAGTCCGCCCGCTACAACAAACATCAACACATTAAAAGTCAATAAGAAATTGAACATCTTTGGGTCAATGGTCGAAAGATGACTGCCAAGCAAAGCCCCGCCAACACCCGCAAAAAAAGCCCCTATGCAAAAAGACAAGACCTTATAAAAAAAGACATCGATCCCCATAACCTTTGCGGCAATTTCGTTATCTCGAATACATTTTAAGACATTTCCATAATTGCTGTTGATAAGGCGCACCATAAAGACTAGGGCAATAAGCAGCCAAAAATAACAGGTGAGCAAATCGGCATGGGCGGGTATGCCCTTAATACCAAGCGAACCATTAGTTATAGGCGTTGCATTAACTATAAACACTCGAATTATTTCAGCAAAACCAAGAGTCGCAATACCCAAATAATCGTCGCCAAGACGTAAAACTGGGATCCCTATAAGCAGAGCAAAAAAGGCCGACACAAGCCCGCCTAAGATGATAGACAGCCAAAAGGGCGTAAACAATACAGAAAAAGGCCACATCATGGGCTCAAGCAGCCACATCATTTCTTTTTGAGCGGGGCTAATGATGCACAAGGCCGAAACATAAGCGCCAATGGCAATAAAGCCGGCATGACCAAGGGAAAAAAGGCCAGTAAAGCCATAAATAAGATTGAGTGAAAGCGCTAAGATGGCATTGATAAAAATCAGTTTTAAGATGTATTCTTCATAAGAGCCAAGGAAAAGCTCTACCCTCCATAAAAATAAGGCCCCAAGAAACATGAGAAATATTGTGGCAAGGGTATTTTTGTTAAAGCGCATCAGATTTTTTCCTCCATGCGTTCACCAAAAAGGCCAGTTGGCTTTATAAGCAAGACAAAGACAAGCAAGACAAAGGCAAAGGCGTCACGATAGCCAGACAAATGCGGCATAAAAGCAACAGTCATGATTTCAATAAATCCAAGCAGCAAGCCGCCAACAACCGCCCCCTGAATAGAGCCTATACCGCCAAAAACAGCGGCAATAAAGGCTTTAAATCCTGGGATAATGCCCATGTAAGGATCAATTTTTGGATAGCGCAAAGCCCACATGATACCAGAAGCCGCTGCCAAAGCTGAACCTATGCAAAAAGTAAGTGCAATAATATTGTCGACTTTAACACCTAAAAGACGAGTGGTTTCAATATCTTTTGATATTGCGCGCATGGCTAGACCGGGCTTTGTGCGGTAAACAATATAAAGCAAGGCACTGACCAAGATAAGCGTCACCCCTGGCACAAAGGCCGTTAGGGGCAAGATATGCACATTGCCAATACTCCACTTTTTGATAAGCCAATCTGGTTGCAATACGGGGCGAGGAAGGCCAGTAAAAATAACAACGGCAAGGCTTTCAATAAAGAAAGAGACAGCAATGGCGCTGATAAGGGCAGAAATTCGTGGGGCATCACGCAAAGGGCGATAAGCGATACGCTCTACCAAGACGCCTAAAATACTGGCACCAGCTATGGCAACAATGGCAGCAAGACCCCAAGGAAGACCATAGGCAAATGTGCCAAAAAAGATAAAGTAGGCGCCCACCATCAAGATATCGCCGTGCGCAAAATTGATAAGTCGCAAAATGCCATAAACCATAGTATAACCAATGGCGATAAGGGCATAAAGCGAACCAAGGGTGAGAGCATTAAAAAAATGCTGCAAGAACATTTCAAAGCTCATGCTGTCTACCTCTGAAAGAATTATAAGGGATTTTGTTGAAAATGAAAATGTGTGTATAATGAAACCCCAAATTCATGGGGTTTCACTATATTCAATAGATTACTTAGGTTGAATTTCTTCTAAATAGACACGCTTTCCATCTTTGTAAGCGATAATACCGATGGGCATTTCTGCATCGTGCGTTTCGTTGATGGTGAGTAAGCCAACAGGTGTCGGCAAGTCTTTGATATTGCCAAGATTGGCTGTGATAGATGCTTGGTCAGCCTTGCCCGCACGCTTGATTGCGTCCATGATCATCATGTAGCTTGTATAACCAAGAGCGGCGTTCATGTTGGATTCTTTATTAGGATAAGCAGCGTTCCATGCAGCGGTGAACTTCTTTGCTTCTTCGTTCATGTTCGGCATATTGGCGGCATAAGGGAAGGCTGTAAGCAAAAAGCCTTCTGCGGCGTCACCAGCGATTTTAAGGGTGTCTGGATTGTCCATGGCGTCAGCGCCCATAAGGCGGAATTTTGCGCCAAGTTCACGAGCTTGCTTCATGATGATAGCGCCTTCAGCAAAATAAGCAGGCATAAAGACGATATCTGGTTTTTGCGCAATAAGTTCGGTGAGTTGTGCTGTAAAGTCAGTATCGCCAGAGCTGTACTTCATTTCGCTAACAATTTCACCACCAAGTTTTTTGAAGGAATTTCTAAAGAAAGCAGAAAGACCAACAGCGTAGTCATTGGCAACGTCCATCAAGATAGCAGCTTTTTTGTAACCCAAGTTTTCATAGGCGTATTGAGCAGCGCCAAGGCCTTGATATGGGTCAATAAAACAAGCACGGAAATAATATTCTATGCCTTGTGTGACAAGGGGGCTTGTACAAGAAGTAACGACGACAGGGGTTTTTGCTTTTTCAGCGACTTCACCACCCGCCATAGCAAGCGAAGAACCGTATGTGCCGATAATGGCATTTACTTTATCACGCTCGGTAAGACGCTTAACGGCGTTTGCGGCTTCGACTTTGTCAGATTTGTTGTCAACAACGACAAGTTCTACTGGGCGACCCAAGACAGTTGGCATTTGCTTGTGAGCTAATTGAACGCCTTCAAGTTCGAGTTGGCCACCAAAGGCATTTTGCCCTGTCAATGGCAAATAAACACCGATCTTGATCGGTTCTGCTGCAAAAGCAGGATTTGCAAGAGCCACTACTGCAAAGAGTAACAAAAGCACATGTTTAGCAAATTTCATCCTATACACTCCTAATTTTTTTTTGCCATAAGAGAATTTCATGACATTTTCTGTATTATAGCCTAATAGAATAGAGCTTGCAAGAGCCTGTATAGGTGTTTTCAAAAAAAGATGAGGCTTGGGCGGAGCTTCATGAACAACTTATAAGCCAAGGTTAAAAAGTATAGCGGTGAGCTTGCCTATCGACATAATAGCAAGCCTCAGTAAAGCCTGCCTCACGAGCATAATCGTGTAGTTCTTTGAACTTATAGGCCACATGTTCAACACAATGGCTGTCAGAGGCAAAAGAAATGCTCAAATCGCACTCTTTTGCCATCGCCAAAATAATTGGGCCTGGGTAAATTTCTTCGCAAGGCTTTCTAAGACCAGCAGAAGAAATCTCCATGCTCACCTTGTGTTTTGCCATGCTCTCTAATGCTTCTCGCACAATGTTTTGATTGGCCTCTTGCGCAATCCAAGTATCAAAGCGGTCTTTTGTAAAAATCTTGATAAGATCTGGGTGCGCCACAATATTAACAAGGCCGCTCTTTGCCATTCTCTGCATGGCTTGATAATAGGCCACACATATTTCATGGTATTTACTGTCGCTCATTCCCGCCCAATCAGATTTTTGCGCGTCAAAGCCCCATTTACCAAGAAAATGCAAACCGCCTAAAATATAATCATATTTTTCAGCAGATACAACAGATTCCATAAAAGCCATTTCCTCATCAAACCAGTCAAGCTCGATGCCAAGCAAGACCTGTGTTGGCGGGAGGGCTTTTGAGGTGATGGGCAAAAAGGGTGAAGGACGCAAAGCCTTAACCTCTTGTAAATAATAAGGAAAATACTTGATCAGGTGGTCACGGTATTCAACTGGATAATCATAACCCAAGGGGCGTGGTGAATGTTCTGAAAAGCCCATGATTTGTAGGCCAGCCTCAATGCCGGCCTGATACATTTCTTTAACAGAATGCAGGGCGTGCGAGGCCTTTGTGTGATTGTGCAAGTCAACGGCGATCATAAAACATCCTTTAGCTTTTTGGATTGTCCAAAACTTTGTCATAAGCCCAAAGCAAAGAAGAGTCTATATCTTCATCGCTAACAACGTCGCCAAGTACGATGGTCCCTGATTGGACATAACGTGCGGGCAAGCGATTTAAAGCCAAGGCAAAAATATCTCGATAATCTTTTTCATTTAGCACTTCACTCGGATACCTTGTAAAAAATTCTTCCATTCGGCGCAAAACACGCACAGTATTACGATTGTAGACAATAGAAAGATCAACGCCTCTAAAGACAAGTTCTCCGCTTGACATATAGACCTACCTTAAAAATTAAAATGATATAAAGCTTTTTTAAAAAAATATCGCATTTTTTATAAAGAGGCAAGTAGAAAAACAATCAAGCGAAGAGACTTGACAAGGCGGGAGAAAATACGCTATAAGTTTCTTTGCAAGAGAGCTGGGCGGCGATATGACCGCCAACTCCGCCAGATTTGAAAAAAAGCAACGGCAACGGATAGTATCGGGTGTCCGGCTCTCAAAAGGCGCAAGACGCATAAGTCTTGCGCCTTT
>CAYJIB010000019.1:0-15135 GCA_964370125.1 uncultured Desulfovibrionaceae bacterium | reverse complement strand
TAGTATCGGGTGTCCGGCTCTCAAAAGGCGCAAGACGCATAAGTCTTGCGCCTTTCACATAAACAAGCTTTTCACAGCAGCAAATCAAATAAATTAAAAAATATCAAAATCAGCCCATATCGAAGGAGACAGTATGCGCAGCCATTCCATGACCAAAGGCCTAGAAAAAGCCCCACACAGATCCTTGCTTTACGCTCTCGGTCTATGTAAAGAAGAATTAAATCGCCCCCTCGTCGGTGTCGTCAATGCGCACAATGAAATTATCCCCGGACACGTCCACCTAAACACCATCACCGAAGCCGTAAAAGCCGGTGTCCGCATGGCTGGCGGAACACCCATGAGCTTCCCCGCTATCGGCGTGTGCGACGGCCTCGCCATGAACCACGAAGGCATGCGCTTTTCTTTGCCTTCACGAGAAATCATAGCCGATTCTATTGAAATCATGGCCACAGCCCACCCCTTTGACGCCCTTGTCTTTGTGCCAAATTGTGACAAGGTTGTACCAGGTATGCTTATGGCGATGGTGCGCTTAAATATTCCTTCAATTATTGTCAGCGGTGGGCCGATGCTTGCGGGCAAAGGACATTCTGACCTTATCTCAGTTTTTGAAGGTGTTGGCCGTGTCCGTGCACAAAAAATGAGCGAAGAAGAGCTTGAAAATTTGAGCATGGAAGCCTGCCCCGGTTGTGGCTCTTGTTCGGGCATGTTTACCGCCAACACAATGAATTGCCTTACAGAAGCTTTAGGCCTTGCCCTGCCCGGCAATGGCACTGTTCCAGCGGTTGAAGCCGCCCGCATTCGCCTTGCTAAAGAAAGCGGAATGCAGGTTATGACCTTGCTGAAAAATAATCTTCGTCCCCTCGATATTCTGAATGAAGAGGCCGCCCACAATGCCATAGCAGCAGACATGGCTCTTGGCGGCTCAACAAATACGGCCTTACACCTCCCTGCTCTTTTTGCTGAAGCTGGCCTTAAAGCCAATCTCGCTTCTTTTGATGAAATCAGCCGCAATACGCCAAATTTGTGCAAACTTTCCCCAGCAGGAAGCCAACACATCGAAGACTTGCACCGTGCAGGCGGCATCCCTGCCCTTATGGCGGCCTTGCTTGAACGTGGCTGTGTGCATGGCGATGTGATGACGGTGAGCGGAAAAAATTTACAAGAAACACTTTCTGAAAACCAAACAAAAATCCTTGACAATACAGTTATTTGTAATGAAAAGCCTTATGCTGAAGAAGGCGGCATCGCCATTTTGCAAGGAAGCCTCGCCCCTCTTGGTGCGGTAGTAAAGCAATCTGCTGTGGCAAAAACGATGCTCAAGCGTACGGTCAAGGCAAAGGTCTTTAACAGCGAAGAAGAAGCTGTTGAGAGCATTTTGTCTGGCAAAATTGAAAAGGGTGACGGCATTATTATCCGCTATGAAGGGCCTCGTGGCGGCCCTGGAATGCGTGAGATGCTTACGCCGACATCGGCCATCATGGGCATGGGCCTTGGTGAAGATGTGGCCCTTATTACTGATGGGCGTTTTAGTGGCGGAAGCCGTGGCGCAGCCATTGGCCATGTTTCACCAGAAGCCGCAGACGGCGGAGCATTAGCCCTCGTAGAAGAGGGCGATGAGATTTTGATCGATATTCCAGCACGCCGCCTTGATTTGTGTGTTGATGAGGCCGAACTTGCAAGACGCAAAGAAGTGCTTGTGCCTGTTGAAAAGCCCATCAAATCGCCTTTCTTGCGCCGCTATGCAAGACTTGTCAGCTCTGCCGCTACTGGTGGGATTTATAAGGAAAGTCGCTAAAAGATTTTTTTAGCGCATTTTTTCAAAAATTTACTGCATTTTTTATTTGACAGCTTTTTCTAAATACGCTATTGTTCACGTCTGTTAAGGGCAAGAGCGGGTACGAAGAAAATTCGTGCTTTGATAAAAAGTCCTTAGCGTTCATGCGGAGAGGTGGCCGAGTCGGCTGAAGGCGCTCGCCTGCTAAGCGGGTATACTGTTAATAGCGGTATCGGGGGTTCAAATCCCCCCCTCTTCGCCACAATGAAAATAAATAGCACCGCAATTCCTATACAAGGGATTGCGGTTTTCTTTTTAATTATAAAAAAATCTCAAAATAGCCAATTCCCCTCTTGCAGAACTCTAAGAAAGAGAGTATAGCCAACAAATAAGCAAGACAAGGCGTCTTTGCACAAAAAAGCATAAAAAAACTTTTATTTTAATATGTTAAGAGGAAATTTTTGACATGAAATGGTCTTTCCCAAGTCGCACCCAGCTCCAACAATCAGTGATCTGGAATCTCTTTCTGCTTACCCTTGGTGCCACTTTCTTGGCCGTTGGCGTGCAGGCTATTACCGCCAAGCACGGCTTTGTGACAAGTGGCGTCTATGGTGTAAGTCTTTTAACATGGTATGTCACCGATCTTTTTACACCTAGCGTTTGGCTTTTTACCTACAATGTGCCGCTCTTTGCGGTTGCTTGGTTCTTTATTGGGCGACAATTCTTTTTTTACAGTCTTTACAGCACCATAGCTCTAACCATCATCAGTTCTATGGTCGACTTCACCATTCCCATTCAAGAGAATTTTTATGCCGCTATTGTGGCAGGCGTGCTTGCTGGAACAGGCGGCGGCATTATGCTTCGCACACTTGGTTCTGGCGGCGGCCTTGACCTTATTGGAGTCGTCTTAAATCGTAAATGGAATATCAGTATCGGCCTCTTTTTCTTTTGCTTTAATTCTGTACTCTTTTTTGCGGCTTCCTTTACCATGAGCCTTGACCTTGTCATTGCTTCCTTCATTCAAACCTTTATTTCATCAAATACCCTTGAATATGTTTTGCGCCTTTTTGGCAATCGAAAGATGGTCTATATTGTCTCAAAACACGGTGAAGCCATAGGCGACGCTATTATCACCAAAGGCTATCCTGGGGCGACTATCCTGCATGGACACGGCGCATACAGCGGCGCGACAAAGGACATAATCCTTACCGTCACAAACAATGTCATGCTGCGCCGCCTAGAAGCCCTCGTCTTTGAAATCGATCCTAGCGCTATGTTCATTGTAGAAAATACCTTTTATGTCGCTGGCGGGAAGTTCCCCAGAAAGTTAACAAGGTAGTTTTGGCACACAAATTGCTCATCTATGATAAAAGCCTCACTGTTCATGCTATATAAGGCTTGACAGATTTTATACAAAGATGGCAAAGTTGCCGAGTATCAACAAGAAAGTATGATTGGTTTTATGTCAATTTTTTGGCAAAGGGCCAAAGAATGTGGAATAAGGAGCTCTCATGGAATTCGCTGAATTGAACGGAACACAAAAAACCGCCATTTTATTGCTCGCCCTTGGCGACAAGTTCACCTCAGAAGTTTTTTCGCACTTTGATCGCAATGAAATCACACAAATTTCAAAGGCCATTGTCAATCTTGACACCGTCTCAAAAGAAGTGATTGAAGAAGTGCTTCGTGATTTTCATGCCGCTATCATCAGCGGACGTGACCTTATCTCTGGCGGCCAAGACAGCGTTAAAAGACTGCTCAGCAGAAACCTTGATTCCGAAACAGCAAAATACATCATGGAAGCCCTTGACCTTGACATGGGCCCTGTTCCCTTTAAAGAGCTTGAGCGCATTAGCCCACGCCTTCTCTCACAAATGCTTCGCAATGAACACCCACAAACTCTCGCCCTCGTGCTCGGCCATCTCAGCTCTGATGCTGCCGCAAACCTCTTGACCATGTTGCCTGCCAGTGTGCGCACTGAAGTCCTCATGCGTCTTGCTCGCCTTGAAACCGTCTCTGAAGAAATGGTTATCGAAGTTGACCGTGTCTTGCAAAGCCAGATCATCGCTATGGGCGCAAAAGAAGGCAAGAAGGTTGGCGGTGTGAATTCTGTTGCTGAAATCCTAAACTCTGTTGACCGTGCCACAGAGAAAGAAGTGCTCACAGAAATCGAAGAAGATTCTGTACAAATGGCTGAAGATATTCGTAATCTTATGTTCGTATTTGACGACATCAGGGGCCTTGATGACAGATCTATCCGTGAAGTCCTTAAAGATGTTGACAATAACGAGCTTGTTCTTGCCTTGCGCAGCGCAAATGATGACTTTAAAGAGCGTATCTTTAGCAATATGTCAACTCGTGCGGCACAGATGGTGCGTGATGAACTTGAATTTATGGGCCCAACCAAACTTTCTGATATTGAGACCGCTCAACAAAATATTGTGCGCATGGTGCGCTCACTCGAAGCCGCAGGCAAGGTAACCATTGCACGCGGCGGCGGCGATTCTTTCGTATAGACAGAAAGGCAGAAAGCAGAAAGCAGAAAGGCAGTGCCTCCGGCGGCAAAAGGGGATAATCCCCTTTTGAAACCCTAATAAGTAGGAATTGAAGGGAATTGGAATTGGCAAAAGCCTCGCTTCGAACGACTGTAGGTCGAAGACTGCCGCAGGCTGCCGCCTGCTCTGTTGAGTGATTGGCAGAAGCCTTCCTTTGAATAAAACTCTGTAAAAAAGAAATACCTCGCCTATGTCAAAATATTCTTCGCCAGCAGACAAACCCCGTGTTTTTATGGGGCCAAAGGAATCAAGAGAACGTCTCTTGGCCGAAGACTCTGACATGCTCAATGAATTTGGTGATTTTAACGATACAATAAACGACATGAAGGCCGAAGCAGAAGACGGCGTTCATAATGATAATGAAAGTGCAAAAAAAGCACAGCCCCAAGTGGGCGGTCGTGTATTTATGGGACCAAAAGAATCAAGAGAGCACATTCTCGTAACAGAACCAAAAGCATTTGAACAAGAAACATTTGAAAGCAGCACAAGAAGTCGCGTCTTTCGTGGCACAAAAGACACAGAAGAAGATTTGGTCAGCGATGACAAAATCCACCTTATCCAAAAAGTCACACCAAAACAAGAGCACTTTGAAGGCGCTCGTGTCTTTATGGGGCCAAGTAACAGCCGAGAAAGCCCCCTCGACAGCCTACAAGTACACAGCATGGCCGAATGGCGAAAGCGTGTTGAGGCCGAATATTTAGAACAAATCAAAGAGCGCATTGTCGAGCGCACAAAAAAAATTCTTCAAGACGCCACAGAAGAAGCAAAGGTTCTTAAAGAAGCCGCACTTGAAGGCATAGCCAAACAAGAAGAAGAACTCGACAACGCACACCATGAACTTGAAGCACAAAGGCTAGAAGTCAGCAAAGAACAAGCCGAACTCGCCGCCCTGCGTGAAGAAGTCCAAAGGCAATACGACACAGCCGCACAAAATGGCTATCAACAAGGTGTTGAACAAGCCATGCTCGAAATGCAAGCTAGGCAAGAAGAGCTAGAAAGCCATTTTGAACAGCACCGCTTTGATCTTGATCATGCCTATGTCAGCGTCTTGCGAGCCATAGAAGAACAAGCCGATCACATCTTTGCCACATGGCGTCAAGACATGGTCAGGCTCTTGCTCGACAGCGTACAAGTCGGCATTGGCTTTGCCCTTGAAAAAGACAGACAAAAAAGCCTTACTGCCCTTTTTGACAATGCCGTGCAACAACTCACCGAACACAAAAGGCTCACCATTCACGTTCACCCAGACGACATTCAGCTCGTACAAGAAGTCGCAAATAGCGCAAAAGCTCGCTTTCCTGACTTGCGGACTTGGGACGTTGAAGCAAAACAAGACATGGTGCCAGGTTCTCTCGCCGTTGAGAGCGATGTTGGCAGGGCAGATAACAATATGGACTACCGCTTACAACAACTCTATGAAACCTTACAACACCTTGAACTCCCGCAAGGCGAGGCCGAAGAAAAGGCCAAAGAAGCCATAGCCAAAGCGGACAGCGACAATGGCATTGATAAGCTCGCTGAAAACGTCAATGCCCGACTTGAAGCCAGACAGGCAGAAGAAGCAAGGTTTGCTGAAGAAGCCAGACAGGCTGAAGAAGCCGAACAGGCAAGACTTGATGAAGAAGCCGAATTAGCAAGACAGGCCGAAGAAGCGAGACTTACAGAAGAAGCTTTGGCACAGGAACAAGCCTACCAAGAAGAAGTTCACGTCGAGCAAGGTGAAATAGTTCAAGACGAAGCAGCCCAAGACGAAATAGCTCAAGACGGATTGGATCAAGACGAATTTGCAGATTTTTCTGAATTTATTCCGCCACCGCCTTCTATTCACGCTGAACTTCCTGAGCATATTGAAGCACATCAAGATTTTGCAAGTCAAGAACCTACAGGGCAAGAACCTATAGGACAAGACTTTGTTGGGCAAGAATATACAGGTCAAGAAGACTTCGTAGAGCAGGCAGAAGACCCGCCTTCTTCAGAAGAGGGAGAGCATCATGGGCCTTAGTCCAAAAGATTGTCTTTCTCGCTTGCCCCTTCTT
The DNA here is from genome assembly GCA_964370125.1 of uncultured Desulfovibrionaceae bacterium. Classification (GTDB taxonomy): domain Bacteria; phylum Desulfobacterota; class Desulfovibrionia; order Desulfovibrionales; family Desulfovibrionaceae; genus CAYJIB01. Next base: position 8,770 of record CAYJIB010000019.1, on the reverse strand, counting down.
AAAGCCACAAAGCTTTCTGGTAAGGTCACAAAAATCGTCGGTCTTGTGGCAGAAGGTGCGGGCATTAATGCCCCTCTTGGCGCCATGTGCCATATGATGGCCGATGAAGAGGGGGCGAAGCCTATTCCTGTTGAGGTGGTGGGTTTTCGTGACGGCCGCCTGCTTTTTATGCCTTATAGCGACATGCGGGGCATTCACCCCGGTTCTTCTATTGTCAATTCAAGCCTGCCGCCTATTTTTCCTGTGAGTGAAGAAACAGTCGGCCGAGTTTTTGACGCCTTTGGTCAGCCCCTTGACAATAAGCCCCCCATCAGCCCCAAATGGCATCTCCCTCTGTATGCCGAACCGCCAAGCCCTCTGCAAAGGCCGCGCATCAACGAGCCACTCAATGTTGGCGTGCGTTCAATCAATGCCCTTCTTACCCTTGGCAAGGGTCAAAGAGTGGGGATTATGGCGGGTTCTGGTGTGGGCAAATCGACCCTTATGGGCATGATGGCACGCTACACTTCGGCAGACATCAATGTCATGGCTCTTGTTGGCGAGCGTGGGCGAGAAGTACTTGAATTTATGGAAAAAGATTTAGGGCCAGAGGGCATGGCACGTTCGGTCATTATTGTGGCCACCTCTGACCAATCCCCGCTTATTCGTATGCGTGCGGCTTATGCAGCGACGGCTGTTGCTGAATGGTTTCGAGACCAAGGGAAGGACGTCCTTTTTATGATGGATTCGATCACCCGTTTTGCCATGGCGGCCCGAGAGGTTGGACTTGCTATTGGTGAGCCTCCAACAACAAAGGGCTATACGCCCAGCGTATTTACCCAACTCCCCAAATTGCTTGAGCGCACAGGCAAGACTGAGCACGGCTCTATCACGGGCATTTATACTGTGCTTGTTGACGGTGACGATTTTAATGAGCCCATTGCTGACGCTGTACGTTCTATTCTTGATGGGCATATTGTCCTCACTCGTGATCTTGCTGACCAAGCGCATTTCCCTGCTATTGATGTTTTGCGTTCTATTAGCCGTGTGCGCAATGATATTATTCCTGCAAAAGAAAAAACCAATGGGCAGCAAATTCTTCAGCTTTTGGCGACTTATCGCAAGGTTGAAGACATGGTCAATATTGGTGCTTATACAAAAGGGGCAAACCCTTCTATTGACCGTGCTATCGCCATGCAAGAGCCGATCAACGCTTTTTTACGGCAGGATATTCATGATTCTTGTGATTTGAATAGGGCCTTTACTGAACTTGCCGGCCTCGCTGGGCGATGAGAGAGGAGTTTTTTTTGAGATTAGGCTTTGAGAAAATTCTTTGAATGTGAATTATTGGCTCACATTACTTCGTCGACGCTGAAAAAAGCGTGAAAACACTTTTTTCAGCGTCGACTATATAATCAAAACAAGCAGTGGCTTGCCTTAAAAAGTCCAACTCAGCGTGATGTTGCCACCATAGCCTTCGCGGGTGCCTTGGTGCACTTGAACACCTAAGTCAAGGCGAAGGTTGTTGTAGTCCGCAGGACTGAAGCTCAAGCCGATCTCGCCAACATAGGTGCTGCCCGAAAAGTTGGTGGAGTCGATGGGCAAGCCCTGAACCGTGCCGTTTAAGGTGGCGTCAAATTCGTGTTCGTAGCGCAAACCGCCATAAATGTCCAAGCTACTGCCGTCTTCAGACTGGTTCGTGTGGGTGTAGCGCAGGCCTGTTTGGATGCGGTGGGAATTGGTGTCAGAGATGGCGAAAGATTGTTGCAACAATACAAAATCACTGCTATCTTGGTAAGTGTATAAATATTTACCGAAGAAATCCAGCTTGTTCGTTGCGTTCAAATTCCAAAGATAACCCAGCCCAAAGTGAAGGCCGAAGTAGGTATTGCTGACATCGTAGCTGGCTTTTTGACTTGCACTTGTCAGGGGGTCGAGGAAATCATAGCTGGTGTAATCGCTTTCAACTTGGCCAATATGCAGCGAGCCTTCAACATAAGGGCTGTCACCAAAGGCCGTGGCAAAATCGTAACGCCCCAAGAGCCCAAGGCCCAAGGAATAGGAATCGCCAGAGCCATAACTATTTGCTCCCTCGCCCTTAATGCTGTAGCTGGCGTTGGTGCCAGAGAGAAAAGCACTCAAGGTTAAATCTCCACTTGCCATTTCTTTGGTGTAGGCTAAGCCGCCAACCATTGAGAGGCTAAACAAATCAATTTCAGAATTATCGTCGTAATTGAGATTACTGCCGTAAAGGCTGGCGAAGGGGCTTATTCGCCCTGCGACGCCATCGCCGCTGGCTATGCCGCTGCCTGCTGCGGGTGCGTTCACTTGGCTGCGCACAAGCTCAATGACTTTGGCGGCCGCTTCACCTGTGGCGTTTTGGGCCACAAACATAGGCGTGGCAACACTGTCCTGAATGTCGGCAGCATTGCCGTTGGCTTTATATTCAACAAGTTTGGCGGTGATTTTTTGAGTTGCGACATCTTGGCTTATTTCCCATTTAGGGTTGACGAAGGCGCCTGCTGAACCGCCGGTTAAAGTTTCGCCATCATTGGCAATGGTGCCAACAGCTGTGGCTTCACTATAGTCAATTAAAGTGACGGTGTTGCCTACTTCATAATTGTTGTCTGCCGGCATGGAAATACTGGAAATACTTGAAGAAGTTTTAGCTTTAGTGTCATCGGTTTCGGCATTGTCAAAATAGATTTCAGCGCCTAATGTGTTCCCATCAAAGGTCAAAACCGGGTTAGTTTGAACCGCTGAACCCAAAATAAAATCGAAATATTGAAAGTTGCTCACCCGCTTAACATTGGCCAGGGAAATAGACCTGTTAGAATCTGAAACGTTTACCACCAGGCGGTTACCCAGGAATAAGTCATCTCCGCTTGAAACATCGGGGCGTATGACAATATTTAAGGATTCTAAACCAAATTTCCCCGTGGCCCCACCCATAATATAGCCGGATGTTACTTTGTCGCTGAAAGGGTTTGTGCTTAAAATAACGATGTTATTTTGGGCGTTAAGATCGGTTGAGCCAGGACCTTCGGCAACAGCCATACCACCCACAATAACGGTGTTATTTTGGGTTAGAACTTCTCCGCCTTCAGCAGTCAGCTCCCCAATGTACACACCATTGCCAAATGTTAAGCTTTCGTTTATAATTACCGTGTTATTGCTGGCTGTGGCTGTGGCCAAACCAGCAACACCAACTATGCCACCTTCAGTAGTTCGCCCACGGGCACCAGCAAAAGCATTGGCTAAGCCACCAAAAACTTGAGTCACAGAGGCCCCGGCTTCAATTGTTACCGTGTTATTGCTGGCTGTGGCGATGCCATCACCACCATTACCACCACCAACACCACTAGGAGCATTATCGTTAGCACCAAAACCATCAGCATCACCACCATTAGCATTGGCTAAGCCGCCAAAAACTTGAGTTGCAGAGGCGCCGGCTCCAATGGTCACCGTGTTATCGTTGGCTGTGGCTGTGGCATCACCTCCATCACCATCTTTAATATAAATGGCAGTACTCCCTTCACCAGCAACAGCATTGGCTAAGCCACCATAGGTTTCACCATTAACGGTGCTATTGCTAGTCACACTGTTATTGCTGGCTGTGGCAGTGGCCGCACCACCAGTTCCAACAGTGCCACTGTAACTATTACCACCAGCTCCACCAGTGGCTTGGGCATTACCGCCGTAAAGGTTATTGGTTACCGTAACGTCTTTACCAAGGGTGAAGTTATGCGCACTATCAGTGGCGTTGGCGTCTCCGCCATCTTGTCCTGCAGCTGCATCATCAGCTTCAACAATGACGGCGGCACCGTAGTCACCCGTGATTGTGGTTTTTTGGCCATTAGCATAAACATTACTATATGGGCCACCATCAACAAGGGAGGGGGGGGTGGTTTGGGATTCACTTGACTGATTAGAATCCGTGAGGACGCCAAGCTCGCTAGATTCCACAGGCCCAGCAAAAACCACGCTGAAAATTAAAATCGCCAAAAAGTTAAAAGCTTTTTCGCCAAAACTTGTTTTGCCCAGACCTCTCTTTTGCTTGTCGCTGTTTCCCGCCAAGCTGTTGTTTTTCACGCCCAAGGTCATAACTCGCCTCCCAGGTAATCGAAGTTGAAAAGTTTTGCTAGGCACTTTTGCCTTCACAATAAAATTTGCAAGAAAACTAAGGCTTTTTCTTTATTTTCTTGCAGGCTTTTGTACAAAAATATTGCTCTTTTGTCAAGCCATTTCAAAAAATTATGTGCTAAAGTATTGTTTCTTGAAGCGCACATTTTTAAGCACTTTTACCTGCCTTGGGGCTAAATCCCCTAAGGCATATTCTCCATGGCGCACACGGCAAAGGCTCAAAATCACAAGGCCAAGATCGCGGCACATTCTGCGGATTTGGCGGTTTATCCCTTGGCGCAAAACGAGTTCTACATAGCTGCCGCTCTTCCCCCTTGGCAAGGCCAAGCGCTTTACAAGCACAGGCGCAAGGGCCTCGCCCTCTGAAAGCACCATGCCCCGCCGCATCGTCTCAAGGGCAGATTCTGGCACCTCACCACGAATGTGTACACGGTACACACGCTCAATCTCAAAGCTCGGGTGGCTTAGGCGGTGGGCAAAATCGCCGTCATTTGTCAAAATAACAAGGCCTTCTGACATAAAATCAAGGCGGCCAACAGGATATAAACGCTTGCCCGAAAATTCTTTGGGGATCAAATCCATAACCGTAGCCCGCCCTTCTGGATCTTTTACCGTACAAAGGACATGGGTCGGCTTGTGCAAGAGCAAATAGACAAGGTCATTTGAAGATGAAACACCTGAAGATGAAGTACCAGAAGATGGACTACTTGACCGCAAGGCTATGGCCTTTCCATCTACCGTGACTTTGTCGGTATTTGGATCAATGCGCTCACCAAGGCCGCTGACAGCTTGCCCGTTCACGCAAACAAGACCTCTTTGGATAAGCTCATCTGCCTTGCGACGTGAACAAAGACCCGCATCGGCAAGGGCTTTGTTTAAGCGCACTTTTCCGTCTTCTCTTGCCTGTGCTTGCTTAGGCTCTTGGGCGCTTTTTTCTTTGGGATTTTTTGCTGAAAAAGCTTTCTTTACAGACCTTGACCTATTTTCATGATTATCATTTGTTTTCATTATGAAAGCATACTGCAAAGATGTGCCGAAAGCAAGCGCAAAGCTCTGCTGTTTTGGAGTGACCGCACACAAAAACCTTGCTTTCCTATTTTCTTTGTGCTAAATAAAAAAATTTTGAAAAAGTGAAAAAAATGCTTGCTTTTTTTTAAAAGTCGCTGTACATTTCTCTTTTACACAAACTTACAAAGAAGAGATGAATGCTAGTAAAACACGCATGAAATAACAAAATCTCTCATACGGCAAAAGCTCCCACCGAAGACTTCGGCAGGGCGGCTTTTTGTCGTTTTTGCTATTGTATTGCGCCTTTGAATGCAGCAAAACAATGCTTGCATGTCCCTAAAACCCTTATGAGGTGAACTAATGAGCCAGCTTATCAAGCAGTTTGGCAAGATCAAAGTGGCCGTCCCCGTGCCGCATCTCTTAAATCTTCAAATCGATTCCTATGCAAAGTTTTTGCAAACAGGCACAAATACCCTACAGCCTCACGAAGGGCTTGAGGGTGTTTTTCGCTCTGTTTTTCCCATTGAAGATTTCAATCAAACAGCCAGCTTGGAATTTGTTTCTTATGAACTTGGCGAGCCAAAATACGACCAAGTAGAATGTATTTCAAAAGGACTCACCTTTGAAGCGCCCATTCGCATAAAAGTGCGCCTTGTTGTGTATGATGTTGATGAAGCCTCTGATAACCGCACTATCCGCGATATCAAAGAGCAAGACATCTACTTTGGCACCCTGCCCCTTATGACAGAAAAAGGCACCTTTATCATCAATGGCACAGAGCGTGTTATCGTAAACCAGCTCCAACGTTCACCGGGTATCATCTTTGAACACGATTCAGGAAAAACCCACACCAGCCGTAAAGTGCTCTATTCATCTCGCATTATCCCCATGCGTGGCTCTTGGCTTGACTTTGACTTTGACCACAAAGACATTCTCTATGTGCGCATCGACAGACGTCGTAAAATGCAGGCCACTATCCTCTTAAAAGCCATGGGCATGAGCAAAGTCGATATTTTGCACACCTTTTACAAAGTTGAGAAATTTCACCTTGCCGACGAAGGCCGTGTGCTTTGGGACTACAATCCCGAATTTTACCGCAAAGATGTCGCCTTTGCCGACATCAAAGCCCCAGACGGCACTGTTATCGTCGAAGCCACAAAAGCCATCACCAAACGTGCTTGGCGCACCATGGGCACAAAAGAAGTCGAAAACTTTGAAGTCGACCCACAAAGCCTCATTGGTCTTTACCTTGCCGATGATGTAATGAACGAAGAAACCGGCGAAGTCTTTGCCGAAGCCACAGACGAAATCACCGAAGCCCTTGTCGAAAACTTCCGTGAAATGGGCATTCGCACTATCAGCGTCTTGCACACAAAGGGGCAAGATGTCTCTTCTTCTATTCGTGACACCTTGGTGCAAGACAAAACACCAAATCTCGAAAAAGCCCAAGAAGAAATCTATCGTCGCTTGCGCCCAAGCTCGCCGCCAACACCAGAAATCGCTGCGTCCTTCTTTGACAATCTCTTCAGAAATCAAGATTATTACAATCTTTCACCTGTTGGACGTTACAAGCTCAATCAAAGACTTGGCAATACAGCTGGCGCTGATGTCTATACCCTTAAAGATGAAGATATTGTCCAAGCCATTCGCGTGCTTGTACAGCTTAAAGACTCGCACGGCCCAGCTGACGATATTGACCATCTTGGCAATCGTCGTGTGCGCCTTGTTGGTGAACTTGTCGAAAATCAATACCGCATCGGTCTTGTGCGTATGGAACGTGCCATCAAAGAACGCATGAGCATTCAAGAAGTCGGCAGCCTCATGCCGCATGACCTCATCAATCCAAAACCTGTGGCCGCTGTGCTCAAAGAATTCTTTGGCACTTCCCAGCTCTCACAATTTATGGACCAAACAAACTCCCTTTCAGAAGTGACACACAAACGCCGCCTCTCTGCCCTTGGGCCTGGCGGTCTTACTCGTGAAAGAGCGGGCTTTGAAGTGCGTGACGTTCATGCCTCACACTATGGCCGTATCTGCCCTATTGAAACACCAGAGGGACCAAATATCGGTCTTATCGTTTCTTTGACAACCTTTGCCCAAGTCAATGATTTTGGCTTTATCGAAACACCGTATCGCACAGTCAAAGACGGCAAAGTCAGCGAAGAAATCGTCTATCTTGACGCTTCGTATGAAAAAGACCAAATCGCTGTGCAGGCAAATGCAACAGTCAATGAAAACTTTGAACTTGTTGACGATTTTGTTCCTGCTCGCGTGGGTGATGACGTGCTGATGATGCCTCGTGACAATATCACACTCATGGATATTTCACCAAGCCAAATGGTGTCTATCTCTGCTGCTCTCATCCCCTTCCTTGAGCATGACGACGCAAACCGCGCGCTTATGGGTTCAAACATGCAACGTCAAGCCGTTCCCCTGCTTCTTTCTGAGCGTCCGCTCGTAGGAACAGGCATGGAAGAAGACGTTGCGCATGACTCTGGCGCCTGTATTGTTGCTGAGGGTGACGGCTATATCCGCTATGTTGACGCCAATCGCATCATTGTCGACTATGACGAGGCCGCACTCTATCCAAATCTTGGCGGTGTGCGTGCTTATGATTTACTCAAATTCCACAAATCCAACCAAAACTCTTGCTTTGGCCAAGTGCCTTCTTGCAAACTCGGTGAAAGAGTGCTTAAAGGTCAGGTGCTGGCTGATGGCCCAGCTATCCACGACGGCGGTCTTGCCCTTGGTAAAAACCTTGTTGTCGCCTTTATGCCTTGGTGCGGATTTAACTTTGAAGACTCAATCCTCATTTCTGAACGTGTGGTAAAAGAAGACACCTATACCTCTGTCCACATTGAAGAATTTGAAGTTGTTGCTCGTGATACAAAGCTAGGCGCAGAAGAAATCACCCGTGATATTCCAAATGTCAGCGAAGATATGTTGCGCAATCTTGACGAAAGCGGCATCATCTGCATCGGTGCGGCTGTAAAACCTGACGATATTCTTGTCGGTAAAATCACACCAAAGGGCGAAACACAGCTCACACCAGAAGAAAAACTGCTCCGTGCGATCTTTGGTGACAAGGCAAGAGATGTGAAAAATACCTCTTTGAAAGTGCCCCCAGGCATTGAAGGCACCATCATTGATGTAAAAGTCTTTAACAGACGTTCCGGAGAAAAAGACGATCGCACAATCAGCATCGAACATGAGGAAATCGCGCGTTTTGACCAAAAAGAACAAGACCACATTCGTGCACTTGGCGAAAGAACTCGCAAACAGCTTGAACCACTCGTAGAAGGCAAACAAGTCGCCTCTGCCGTAAATGGCAAAAAACGTGCAGATATCTTGCTTGAAGTCGGTGCGGCCATGAACAAAGAGACCCTTTACGAAATCCCTGTGAAAAAACTTGAAGGCCTCTTCAAGAGCAAGGAAGTCAACGAGCAAGTTGCTGAAATTATTGCTGAATACGAAAAACACGTTTCTTTCATCAATTCTATCTATTCGGCAAAACGTGAAAAAGTGTCTGAAGGTGACGATTTGCCACCGGGCGTTATCCGCATGGTCAAAGTCTATATCGCTGTGAAGCGTAAGCTTTCTGTAGGTGACAAAATGGCGGGTCGCCACGGTAACAAGGGTG
>CAYJIB010000018.1:6786-25961 GCA_964370125.1 uncultured Desulfovibrionaceae bacterium | reverse complement strand
TGGCACAATTGACAATATTGTGCAAATTCTCCCAGAAAATGGGAATTTACCCAGCGGGGGCCTTGACTGGAACTGTCAGCCAGGCATAGGTAGTCAAACTGATTCGATTACGTGGAAAACGCATTCCAGCTACGCTAAAGACCAAACAGGGTTCCCAGAAATAAATACAGATTTCACCGGTCTTGGCGCAGTTCAGTTTTCTGTTTCTGGCTTTCAACGAGATGAAACCTTCCTTGCGCAGAGAGATTTTACATATACAGGTACGGAAGGCGCTGATCCGCTAGCGATTCATCCAAACAATATACTGCTTGCTAAGTACACGACTACTGGTGGCCATATCGCAGACTTTAGCCCTGCAAGCACGGAACAAGTGTATAGCAACAATTTTGCTGGATGCTACTTCATACAAAAAATTGACAATGAGGACGCAGGAGGCCTTGTTGTGAGCTATGGTGAAAATAGGCTTGCTAAGATGGACGGAACTGAAAATTTTGAACGAGGCGCAACATACAGAATGCTCTATGCTGTAGCAAATGAATCCACATTTGATGCAGCGAGTAGAGACGAAACGAGCATTGCAGACCCAAATTTCTTGAACATCGGCCCTGGCGTTGGCGCTGGGAGTAGCAGCAGCTCTGGTTGCTCTGTTGGCGAGAATGATGTGTATGACTTGGCTTTGCTGTTGATTGTTGCCCTTGGCTTGATGATTTTAAGGGGAAGAGTTCGGAAGAGTTAAGTTTAAGAGAGTTTTTTAAAGCTTATACAAAATGCCGTGTTTGATTGCCAGACACGGCATTTTTTAGTTAGTCGGCACTGAAAAATAGAGTAAGTTATTGATATTGAGAGTTTTTTAACGCAAAATACGCTAGTAAAATTGCCAGAAAAATGAGTATGGAATACGAATTTCTTGCAATTTTATGAAGCCAAAGAGAAATTTTTCAGGGCCGGCTACCAACATTTTTGTGAAAGCAAAAATGTTGCGCCACGAAAAATAAGCCAGAACTTGCTTCTGGCGTCCCCGAAGGGGTATTTGGAGTGAGCGTGCCTTTCTGAAAAAGGCATGAAAATGCCTTTTTCAGCGTCGACTAGTTAATACAAAAAAATCACATTATCAACAAATCCTAGGGAGTGGGTCGCCTTCGAGCATGGGGAGCAGGCGAGTACCGCCAAGCCTTGTGTGCAAAAGAACTTGCCCTGCTTTTGTGGAAATTTTTTGCTTTGGGTCATCTGCTTTATTGCGTGGAGCAAAAACTTCTCCGATAATTGCTGCATCTTTCCCATAGGAAGAGCTTTTTATTATGGCGAGCGCTTCTTCTTGTTTTGCCTTTGGGACAAAGCAGACAAGCTTGCCTTCGTTAGCAAGGGTAAAGGGATCAAGACCTAAAATATCACAGGCCGCCTGCACTTCGCCTCGTATGGGAATGGTCTCTTCATGAATATGGCAAACAATTTGCGATTGCATGGCTATTTCATTAAGAGTGCTGGCAAGGCCGCCACGAGTTGGATCACGCAAAACATGAATATCGCCTACTTTTTCGACAAGTGCTTCTATCATTTCATGCAAAGGGGCACAGTCGCTGTGCATTGCGCTTAAAAAAGGCAAGTCTTGCCTTGCACCAAGCACCGCAAGACCGTGTTCGCCAATTTGCCCACTAAGGATAATAGCGTCACCTACTTGTGCAAGACTTCCTGAAGGAGCAGGATTTGCGATGATTTCTCCAAGGCCAGTTGTGCAGATAAAAAGGCCGTCGCAAGCTCCACGAGGAACGACTTTTGTGTCTCCAGAGACGATAAGGACATTGGCTTTTTTTGCGGCCTTTGCCATTGACTTCACGATATGTTCAAGCTGGGCAAAAGGGAGGCCTTCTTCTATGATAAAGGCGCAGGTAAGGTAGCGTGGGATTGCGCCAAGCATGGCGACATCGTTTATTGTACCGTTCACAGCCAAATCGCCAATAGTTGTTTGGCCAAGGCAAAGGGGGGAAAGGGTGTAGGCGTCAGTGCTTATGGCCCAGCTTGCGCTGTTATTTCCCTTAGCACAAAGAGAGAGCTTAGCGGCATCATCGCCAGAGCCTAAGATGGGATTGTCAAAATAGCGTAGAAAAAGTTCGCTGATAAGCTCTTGCGAAGCCCTACCACCGCTGCCGTGATCGAGCAAGATGTATTGTTTGTTCATGAAATTTACCTTAACTTGGTCTATTCTCGCTTGATTTACGCCATTTTTGTAGCAAGGGCAAAAGGCGTTGAGCAGAAATAACAAAGGCCAAAAGATTAAAAACAGAAAAGATACGAAAATCTAGCTTCATAGCCGTAAGAAAGCTTGAGGCATTTTCATTTGAGAGGGCTTCGTTGCCCAGATACATATTCATAGTCAAAGATATAATCATCATACAAACAAGCACGCCAAGGGTACGCATTGTGCCGACAAGGCCAGAAGCTTGCCCAAGGTGGGCTGTATCGACTGAACCCATAATTTCACTAGTGTTTGGTACAACAAAAAGGCTAGAGCCAAGACCAAGAAAGGCAAGCGTAATGCCAATAACATAGATATTGCTGTCAGGGTCAAAAGTGCCGCAAAGCCACAAACATATACCGCTAAGGGCAAGGCCAAAAGTTGAGACGATACCCGCTCCAAGGCGATCGCCAAGCTGCCCAGACTTTGCAGACATAAGAAATTGCGCACAGGGCTGAACGCTCATCATAAGGCCGGCATGAAAAACAGAAAAACCTTTAATTTCTTGTAAATACAGGCTGAAATAAAAAAATGTTCCGACAACCGAGATGTAGTTGACAAAGGCAGCAAGCACACCAATCATAAAATTACGATTGTGGACTAAAAAATCAACATCAAGAACAGGGTGATTGACCTTTCTTTCGGCAATGACAAAGCTTATAAGCAATAAAAGACCAAGAAGGCAAAGGACAATGGCCCATACTCCCTCAAGTATCCAAATAGAACCCAGGCTAAAAGCGGTAATACCAAAGACATAAAAGAGTGTGCCAAGCCAGTCAAAGCCGTCTTCTGGGGCGTCACGCCATTCGGTTTTTACACTGCTAAAGGTCGCCCACCAAGCAAGCAGGCAAAAAGGAATAAGAGCAAAAAAGACCCCTTTCCAAGACAAAAGGCTGGTCAAAAAGCTTGAAGCCGTTGGCCCAAGCGACATACCCAAGTAGGTCCCCGTAGCAGAAAGACCAAGCACCCTGCCACGTATAGAGGTCGGCACAGAAGCAACAAGAATAGCCAGGGCCGAAGTGTTCATCATCGCCGCCCCAAGTGCTTGAAAAAAGCGCAAGACAACAAAAATCTCAATAGTGGGGCTAAAAGGCGCTATGACCAAAATACTTGTAAAAAGACTCAAGCCAGTTAAAAAAACACGCTTACGCCCAAAAATATCGCCAATTCGCCCAGCAAGTAAGTGCATAATAGACAAGGCCAAAGAATACGTCACCATAACAAGGCTAAGAGCAAGGGCAGAGGCATCATAAGCTTCGCCAAGCTGCGGAAGGATTGGGGAAATACCGCTGAACATAAAGGGCGTTAAAAATTGCGCCGTAGCAACAGCAAAGACCAAATTCCTAATAGACTTTGGATTGTTATCGGCAATAACTTGCTCTTCGTGCGGTCTTTGGCTTTCCATTAAAAAAACATATAGCTTCTTGTGTCAATAGTCAACAGCCCGCTTTGAAAGTTCACAAAAGCGCTCTTGCCAAAAGGCAAAAATATTTGTATGCTGTAAAGCCATTTTAAAAAATCTAGAAAATGTATAGAACATTTTCTAGTGCGGAGTTCAACCTTTATGGCTGCAAATATTTTTGGTTCAAGGTCAAACAAAAGAAGCAATAGCCGCACAGAAGACAAAGCCCCTTCTGCGCAAAAGCCTGCGCCACCAGAAAAACAAGAAGAAGCCCCGTCTTCGCCGCCGCCGGTCAAGCCCCTTTTTAAGCGTACCTTTACACTCGAATACACCCTGCCGACTCTTATTACCGTATCGATTTTCATGCTCTTTGCCGTTGGCTTTATCTTTGCCTTTGGCCTTATGATTGGGCACGGTTACAATCCCGAAGAAGAAATGCCAGAAATCGCCGCCCTTATTCCTGAAGCGCAAGAAGAGATCCCTCAACCACAAAATGAAATTTTGCGTCCTGAAGATCTTGAGTTTATGACCGCTCTGAAAAAAGATGAAATGCAAGCGGAAAATGAACCTCCACTTGAAGAAGAAGGCACAGAAGAAGTCCTTGAGCTTGGTCTTGAAGCCAGCCCAGACCTTAAGCCAGACCTCACGCAGAACACAGAACAACATTCTGGCGAAATCATCATGAGTCCTCAAGAAGGGCCCGCCACTATTCAGCCCACTGAATTGCTCTTGCCGCAAGAAAGCACCATCTATAACTTCACCTATCAGGTCATCGCTTATAAGCAAAAAGACAATGCCGATAGCCTTGCCGCTCGCCTTAAAGCCGCAGGCTTTCAAAGCATCGTTCAATCTGTCTTAAACACCTCTGGGCAGGCTGAATGGTACCGAGTCTACATTACATTTAGAGCGACCGAAGAGCAAGCAAAGACCGCCATCGAAGGCCTTAGCCGTTTTGGTATCAGAGATACACTTTTGATTTCCAAAAAGGCTGTGGAGTAAGCTTATGTTTTTGCAAGCAATCAATTTACTAGGTAAAAAAGCCTTGAGCCACATCGATGTCTTGGGCGGCCTCTTCCTCTTTTTTGTTGAGGCCATGAGGCATATTTTTTCAACGCCCAAGCTCTTTCAAAAAATTGTCCGTCAGCTCTATGTCATTGGTTATCAATCGCTCTTTGTCATTGTGCTTATAGGGCTTTTTACGGGTATGGTGCTTGGTCTTCAGGGTTATTATTTGCTGATAAAGTTTGGTTCGACGGGTTTTTTGGGCACCGCTGTTGCCCTTACCATTATTCGAGAGCTTGGGCCTGTGCTTACGGCTATTATGGTTATTGGGCGGGCAGGTTCTTCTATGACAGCAGAGATCGGCGTCATGCGCATTACCGACCAGATTGACGCCTTAGAGGTTATGGATATTCCGGCTATGGGCTATCTTGTTTCGCCTCGTTTTATTGCGGCCTTTATTGCTTTTCCTTGTCTTACGGCTATTTTTGATCTTGTGGGGATTTTGGGCGGTTATTTGACAGGTGTAGTATTGCTTGGCATCAATGAGGGCGTGTATTTTGGGCGGATTGAAAGCTCTATTGTGTTTACGGACGTCTTAGAAGGCTTTATAAAAGCCCTTGTTTTTTCAGTGCTTGTTACTCTTGTTTCTTGTTATCAGGGCTTTTATGTGCATAAAAGGCGTGACAGTATGGGGCCTGAGGCTGTGGCGAATGCGACGACTTCGGCTGTTGTTATGGCTTGTGTACTTGTGCTTGTTGGGGATTATATTGTCACTTCTGCCATGCTAAGATAGTCGGCACTGGAAAATAAACCAGAACTTACTTCTGGCGTCTGCGAAGCAGTATTTGGAGTGGGCGTGCCTTTCTGAAAAAGGCATGGAAAGGCTTTTTTCAGCTTCGACTTAGCTAGTCGGCAGTAAAAAAGACACTAAATCTTTGAAATTGAAAGCTTTTTTGCTCCGTGTCGAATACCATAGCCGGGCTGTCCATTTGCGTTATTGTTCATTCTTCGCAAGCGCAAACTGCCCCCAAATTCTTTGGGGTCGCCTTTGGTGGCAAGAATATACTCATTTCGCAAAAAAAGAATTTGCCTTCCTAGCCAAAGGGCAGCACGAAGTGCTGTAGCCCTTAGGTGAGGAACGAGCCTTAGGGATATAGAGAGCTTGCATCCACTGCCTTTTGAACTGCCTAGAGGCTTTTCGTGGGAAAAAACTATAGGCTTTGCGCGGAAAAATTTGCAAAAACCCTTCCATTCAAAGAAAAATCCTAAAATTCTAAAAAATAAATCCCCAAAACCCAAAAAACAATCCTTATATCCCAATCGTTCCATCGATAATCGCTTTCTTTGCCTTGTCGATCTGCTTCATGTGGCTTGACTTGATAGGACGGTTAAACTGAAAATACAACCAGCCACTTTCAAGATCAATCGGCACAATTCTTTCGCTAAGGCCTTGTCTGTCTTTGCTTATAATAATGCGGTCAAGGGCTTGGCCAAAGTCAGCGAGTTGTGCGGCAAGAACGGTTTTATCGCCTTGACTGTGTGGGTTTTTCCCCATCGCACCAATCCACAAGGCCTTGCTCTTTGCCGCAACAGGAATAGCCTTTTGACTGTCGCTTGACAGCCCGATCAAGACATCTGCCCCCGCTTTAAGAAAATGTGGAGCAACTTTCGCAGCTCCGCCCTTTTTTTCTTCACTATACAGAAGTTTTGCGTCTTTATTGCTTGCAGCAAGGCCAGAGGCAAAGCTCTTTGCAAAGGCCTTGTTTTGTGTTGTATTTATTGGGTCAAGAAGGGCGACAAAGTCTTTTTTTGTATACAGTCCAGCAAGCACACCAAGCACATAGGCCGCCTCATTCATGTCAACATAAGAAGAAATGACATTTGGGTGCTTTGCGAGTGTGGCTTTATCGACTTGTGCTGTTGTGACAAAGGTGGTGTTTGGATATTTTGGCGCAAGAGCGAGCAGGCTTTTTACGTATTGCTCGCCATGAGCGACAACAATATCGGCCTTTTTCTTTATGAGTTGTTGAAGGTTTGAACGAAATTTTTGCGAGCTGACATTTTGCTGCACAGAAAGATTGACCTTTGGCATGGCTTTTTGCTCTTTGTCATTAAGATAGGCATAATAATTTTGAAGCCTGAGCAAATCTTCGTGCAAGGCCTGATTGCGAGCATTGTCTTTATTGCTCCCAGGCAGGATAAGGCCGATCAAAAGGCTCTTTTTTTGTGCCAAAGAGGAAAGAGGAGCTTTTTTTTGTGGCTTTTCGCTAGCTATTTTTTCTGTATTTTCTTCTTTTCTGCTTTCATTTTTTGTACTTTCCTGAACAGAGCTTGTTGCTTGAGCTTTTTGGCTTGTTGAGTGAGGGCTGAGTTGTATAGTGAGGTCATTTTCGTTTTTTTGCGCAAAGGTGAGGGGCGAAGCAAAGAGGCAAATAATGGCAAACAAACACAAAAAGCAAGAGGTCGTGAGGTTTTTCATAGGTCTTCCTTAAAAAGGTATAAAGTCAAAATATAGCATTTTTGTACAGGGGAAAAGGCTTTCTTGTCAAGGCATAATACACAAAAAACCCGCAGACCTGTAAGGCAAGCGGGTTTTTTATTGTCGTGTCTGGCAATGCTTTATTTTGACTGCATTCTTGTTATAAGTTCGCTAAGCGCCTGGCTTTGTGAGGTCAGGCTTGCGATGGAATTGAGCGATTCTTGCATACTTGTGGCTGTTTGTGCTGCAAGCTGGTTTACTTCGGTGAGTTGTGAGTTAACATCTTGGCTGTGCTCTGCTTGTTGATTGCTTGAGGCCGCAATGTTTTTGGCCTTTGCGCTTGTTTGCTCAACCATTTCTGTGATGCTTTTAAAGACTTCACCAGTTTCGCTTACAAGCTGACTTGTCTTGTGAACTTCAACAGCGGATTGGTTTACTTGGTCAACACTTATACGCACACTGTTTTGAATGGCAGTGATGGCTTCTTGTACTTGTGTTGTAGAAGACATCGTTTTTTCAGCAAGCTTGCGCACTTCATCAGCAACAACGGCAAAACCTCTCCCAGATTCACCCGCCCTTGCGGCCTCAATAGCGGCATTGAGCGCCAAGAGATTGGTTTGGTCGGCAATATCACCAATGGTAATAATAACTTCGTTGATGGCATTTGCGCTTTCATTGAGCTTACCCATGCCGTCTTTAAGGTTTTCGGCCTGAATTTCAACCGCACGAATGCTTTTTACAGCTTTTTCAACAACATCAGAACCTGTAACAGCCTCGTTTCTGGCTTGTTCAGAGGCTATAGAGGCTTCTTGTGCCATGCTCGCCATTGCGCTTACGTCATCGTTCATGCTGTGCATGATATTGCTGGCAGTAGAGGCTCTGTTTGCTTGAATACTTGCCATTTCTTCGGAATATTTGAGTTGTGTGCTGAGCTCTTCTGAAGAACTCGCCACTTGTGTAGAAATCTGTGTGGCCTGTTCTGCGACATGCATGATGGTTTCTTGTGTGGCTTTAAAGGCGGTTACGTCGGTGACAAGCTGAAGAACAGCATTGACCTCTTGTGTTTTTGGATCAAGCAAGGGCATAGCATTGTACACGATATCGAGGCTTCCGCTTTGTGGGTGGGCTTTGGTTTCGCCACCTTGAGGTTTTTTGGTAGCGAGGGCTTTTTGCAAGCCGTCGCACGGTGTTGAATCGTCATCGCGGCTAAAGAGCTCTTTACAGGTCTTGTCACGATAATTTGTGCCGGCAAGAGCTGTTCCTGCTTTATTGACGTATTTTGCGTGCAAAGTGCTATCAAGCACAACAACAGGCGAAGGGATATTGTCGATAACTGTTACATAGCAGGCGATAATATCATTGGTTCCACGGATAAGCCTAGCAAAGTCGCCTTTAAACTTCTTTGCGTCAGATTCTGCAAGAAGGTCGCCTCGACGAACTCTTTGCTCAAGCTCGGCATATTCGCCAATAACAGAGCGCAAAACGCTGGCAATATTTTGCAAAGACTGCGCAAGCATACCGATTTCGTCCTTGCCCGTTTTTTTTATTTCGGCGTCAAGTTTTCCGTCAGCAATCGCTTGAGCAAAATCCATCGAAGCGATAAGCCTTCTGCGCATACTGAGGACAAAAAAGCCTGTAACAAGAACAATAACAAGGGTAACAAGGGCGGCAATACCAAAAATCTTTTGGCCAATGGCGAGGCTTGGGGCATTGGCTTCTTCAACATCAAGAGCGGCAATAGCTATCCAGCCCGTGTCTTTTTGTTCATCAAAATAGGCAAATTTTTCTTCGCCGTTTAGATTAAAGTCAAGACTGCCAGACTTTACTCGCATGATATTTTTTCCCCATGCAGTGCTGCCAAGCTGCAACTTTAGCACATTTGAAGGGGTGCTGCTAAGAAAAACCGTGCCATTTCTGTCGGCAACCATAAAAGAGCCTTTATTGCCAAGGGGAATGCGCTTGCTAAAGGTGTCGTCAAGATAGGTCACGTTAAAAACAACGCCGATGATATCTTTTGTACCTGTTCTAAATACAGGCGAAGAAACAGCATAAACCACACGCCCATTAAACAAAAAAGGCGCACCAGCCGTCACATGACCCTTCATGGCATTGGTGAACATAAAATCTTTTGAGAAATCTTTGCCGACAAGGTTTGTTTCTGTGTGGCGCAGGGTTATGCCCTTTGTGTCGATTATACCGAGCATGGCATAACTGTAGGTTTTTCTCATATTGACAATACGATCAATAGCGCCTTGGGTATTTGCGGCCACTTCTTCGGGTGTGCCGTCAAGGTAGGGCTGCAAAAGGCCTGTTTGTGAGAGCGAAATAGCGTTGAGCACGTTAAATTCATGAATGCCGTTGAGTTCTGAGATGGTATTGTTTACGGCCATGATGTTCAGTTCTTGCTGAGCATCGTGCATACTGTCTGAGCTCATGTCGTAGGTTTCATAAGCGATGAAAAGCATCCCTAAAAGGATAATGACGCACATGGGCAGAAGAATTTTACCGGCAACTTTCATAGTTAACCCCCTTGTATATTGTGTATGGCTAAAATTTTTGCAAAAATTATAGTCATTCGTGTTCGAAGTATTAAAAGTCAAGGGCTAGAGCATTTTTGCAAGCCTTTTGACTGCTTGCGCTAAAAACAGTAGGAAATATCATTTTGATAATACGCAAGTTCAAGTCTATTGTCAATGGCAAAAACGAATTTTCGCAACACATTAACGAACAAAGCAGGATTTGCTTTGTTTTATCGCTATTTTTTGCAAAGACAAGATCGCTTCTTGGCTTAGGGCATAGCCTTCTTTTGTAAAAAAATCAGGCTTCAAGGCATGATCTGTATTGACTGCTTGTAAATATATCGGTGATTTTTCAATATACTTTAGGATTTTTTGGAGACTTTCTTCTGTGATGAAGGGAAAGGCGCAGGGGATACGAAATTCGTGGGGAATTTCGCTTTGCTGTAAAAGCGCAATGCTTTGTACAATGTTTTGTGAGGGGATATTGCCTATTGAGGCAGGATAGGCAGCGGGATCGGCCTTTATATCCATAGCGACATAGTCGATGAGCTCTTCTTTGATAAGCTCTTGAACTTTGTCGGGATTTGAGCCATTGGTGTCGAGTTTTATCGCATAGCCCATGCCTTTTATGAGCTTACAAAAATCCTTCAAGCCTCTTTGTAAGGTAGGTTCACCGCCAGTAATAACAAGGCCCTGCAAAAGATGCTTGCGTTTTTGCAGGGTAGAAAGCACCTCGTCAAGTGAGTTTTCGCTTCCTCTTTGTTCGCCTATAAGCTGGGCATTGTGGCAATATGGGCAAACAAAATTGCAACCTTGCGTAAAGACAACAGCGCTGACTTTTTTTGGATAGTCAATAAAGCTTGTTTTTTGAAAACCGCCGATATTCATACTTTTCCATAAAGTAAAAGCACTGCTCTAAGCTTGAGGCAGTGCTTTTACGTCTTTTACGTCTTTTTCGCCTAACCAGCCTTATAGGCTACACGATCGGCATATTCTTCTTGCTTGCCGTCATTCCAACGTCCAACAGGGCGCAAATAGCCCACCACTCGTGAATAGACCTCTGTTTTTTCATTACAATGAGGGCATTCACATTGTTCGCCTTGCAAATAGCCGTGTTCAGAGCAAATGCTAAAGGTCGGTGTGAGGGTGAAATAAGGCAAGCTGTAATTGTTTGTGATGCTTTGCACAAGGCTTTTTACGGTTTCAGTATCGGCAATTTCTTCGCCTATAAAGCCGTGTAAGACCGTGCCGCCTGTATAACTTGCTTGCAATTTGTCTTGCAAATCAAGCACATCAAAAATATCTGATGAAAAACCAACAGGAAGGTGGGTTGAATTGGTATAATAAGGATTTTTTTCTTCAAATTTGCCATTTGAGAAAATAATTTCTGGGTATTTGGCCTTGTCAAGCAGAGCGAGGCGGTAGCTTGTGCCTTCTGCTGGTGTGGCTTCAAGGTTAAAGAAAGAGCCTGTCTCTTCTTGATAGGTCGCCAATTTTTCACGCATATATTCTAAGGCCTTAAGAGAAAATGCCTGACCTTCTGGGCTGGCAATGCCCTTGCCCAAGAGGTTCATACAGGCCTCATTCATACCGACAATGCCGATGGTAGAAAAGTGATTGCTCCAATAAGCCTTTGTGCCCATTTTAACATCTCTAAGATAGAAAGTCGTATAAGGGTAGAGGCCTTTGTCTGTAAAGTCTTCAAGCTCTTTACGTTTGATTTCAAGGCTGTCACGAGCGGTGTCCATAAGCCTTTCAAGCCTTGCAAAGAAATCTTCTTCATTTTCAGACACAAAACCAAGACGAGGCAAGTTGATGGTCACAACACCGATTGAGCCCGTTAGAGGATTTGCCCCAAAAAGACCGCCGCCACGCTTGCGCAATTCTCTGTTGTCAAGACGCAGGCGGCAACACATAGAACGGGCGTCTTCTGGATCCATATCGGAATTGACGAAATTTGAAAAATAGGGAATGCCATAGCGGCCTGTCATCTTCCAAATAGCTTCATAATTGGGATTTTCCCAAGGGAAGTCTTTTGTGATATTGTAGGTAGGGATGGGGAAGGTGAAGACACGTCCCTTATTGTCGCCTTCCATCATGACTTCTGCAAAGGCTTGATTGATCATGTCCATTTCGGCTTGATAGTCGCCATAGGTGCTGTCTTGCTCTTTGCCGCCGATAATGACGGGATTGTCTTTGAGCATTGAAGGCACGCGCAAATCAAGGGTAATGTTTGTAAAAGGCGTTTGAAAGCCGACCCTTGTGGGGATATTGATATTGAAGATAAATTCCTGCATGGCCTGTTTGACTTCTTTATAACCAAGATTGTCAAAACGAACAAAGGGCGCAAGATAGGTGTCAAAATTTGAAACGGCTTGAGCGCCAGCGGCTTCGCCCTGCATGGTGTAGAAGAAATTGACGAGCTGGCCAAGGGCTGTGCGCAAATGCTTTGCTGGCGCGCTTTCCACATTGCCAGAAATGCCCTTATAACCTTCACGAAGCAGGTCAGACAAATCCCAACCTACACAATACACAGAAAGAAGGTTAAGGTCATGAATGTGCATATCCCCCTCAACATGAGCGTCACGAATAGCGGGGCTATAAATCCTGTTGAGCCAATATTCAGAGGTCACTTCTGATGAGATATAATTGTTAAGGCCTTGCAAAGAATAGCCCATATTTGAATTTTCTTTGACACGCCAGTCAAGTTGATTGAGGTAGCCTTCCATGAGGTCAACATTCATCTTTGCCTTAATTCGGCGAAGCTGCGCTCTTTGCTCACGGTAAAGAATATAGGCTTTTGCGCTGGCACGGTAGGGAGAGTCTAAGAGAACCTGCTCCACCAAGTCTTGAATGGTCTCTACTTCAACAGCGTCAGGCAGGCGCATGGCCTTGCCAAGTGAAAGTACCTGAATGGTCAGCTTTCTGGCTTCTCTTTCTTCATATTCCATGGTGGCTTTACCCGCCTTGAGCACAGCGGCGGTGATTTTTGAGGCGTCGAAATCAACTTGACGCCCGTCCCTTTTTTTGATGGCGGTAAAGTACATGGGGGCTCCGTGGAGTTATAGGTAATAAAGAGCTAAGGGCACTAGAAATTGTGCCCCTTTTGAGTCTTAAAACAGCAAAAAAATTGCCTAAGCAATAATGTTGCATAATCAGCCCCTTGTCAAGAGGGCACTTTGCTTGATTTTGCTGATAAAGTGTGTGATAATTTTTTAAACAACTGTTTTTAGAGAGAATAATTTTTAATATTTTTTTTAGACTTTTTTTAGAGGACTGTATGAAAATAAATTTTTCATTGCTTTTTCGTTCTTGCCTTATTTTTTTGTGCGCCTTTCTCTTTGCTTGTGCCAGCTCGCAAAGATTTGGCGGCATTTCCTATGACCCGCTTATCGACACAATGCTAAATCCACAAAAAATACAAGCCGCTTACGGCTTTGAAACGCATATCTTGCCTGCAAATAATTTTATGCTCTTTTCGCTCTTGCGTCCTGCTTCTACAAGCAGCGACACTCTAAAGGTCTATATTGAAGGCGACGGCCTTGCCTGGATTACACGCACAAGACCTTCAAAAGACCCCACCCCCACCGTGCCTGTGGCCTTTAACCTTGCAAGAGCCGACAGCAGCAAGAGCGCCTCTCTCTACCTTGCCAGGCCTTGCCAATACATCATGAAAAGACCAGGGCAAAGCCAAGCAAAGGCCTGTGAGCAAAAATACTGGACAATGCACCGCTATTCTTGGGAGGTTGTTCACGCTATGAACAAGGCTGTTGACAGGGTAAAAGAGCAAGTCGGCGCAAAAAAAGTCGCTCTTGTGGGCTATTCTGGCGGCGGGGCTATTGTCGCCTTGATGGCAAGCGAGAGGCGAGACGTGGCCTTTATAGGGAGTGTTGCTGGCAATCTTGACCACCTTGCTTGGACACAGCATCATCGAGTAAGCCCCTTGCGTTCTTCTGCAAATCCACTTGATATTGTAGAAAAAATTCGTCATATCCCGCAAAAACACTTGAGCGGCAAAGAAGACGATGTTGTCCCCTTCCTTACGCAAGAAAATTTTTGCAGTGCCTTGCCAAAGGATTCTTGCGTGGAAGTTGAGGACATGAAGCACAATAGCTCTTGGGAAAAGGTCTTTGACAATTACATGAGGCAAGTAATGACTTTTTGAGAGTTATTATGCAAAATTAAGCCTCTAGCCTCCACCCTTCTCGCCTCTTGCGCTAAGTCTTAAGCTTTGCTAGTATTTAGACGCATTGTTCATTTTTTCAACCACAAGCATTGAGGACATTTACATGAGCACAGAACCCAGCATCACAGATTATCTCGCTCCAAAGGGCTTTCGTTTTGCGGCCGCTCCCGCTGGCTTTCGCAATAAAGATAGAGACGACACAGGGCTTATCGTCTCTGATGTACCCGCCGTAGCCGCAGGGACCTTTACTCTAAACAGTTTCCCCGCAGCCCCCGTCATCATTGCCAAAGAGCTTTTACAAAAAGAACCAAGTGCCAGAGCTGTGCTCATCAATGCGGGTTGCGCAAACGCTTGCACGGGCGATGAAGGCCTCAATAATTGCCGTACAACACTTGACCTTGTAGGCAAAGCCCTTGATATTGCACCACAAAGCATTTTGCCCGCTTCCACTGGCGTTATCGGTACGCAAATGGATATGGAAAAATGGGCAACTGTCGTCCCAGAGCTTGTCAAAAGGCTTGATGATGGCAAGCCCCTTGATTTTGCAAAGGCCATTCTTACAACAGACGCCTTCCCAAAAATTTATTCTGCCACTGTACCGCTCTCAACGGGGGCGATAACACTGCTTGCCATAGGCAAGGGCGCTGGCATGATTTGTCCGCATATGGCCACTATGCTAGCGACTGTTTTGTGTGATGTTGACGTCGACCTTAAACAATGGCAAGCCCTCTTCAAAGAGTCTGTTGAGCATTCTTTTAACCGTGTGACGGTTGATGGCGATACTTCAACAAACGACACTGTCTTTGGTCTTGCCAATGGCGCTTCAAAGGTTTCGCTCAAAGAAGGCACAGACGATTATGCTGTCTTTCAAAAAGCCTTAACCCGCGCACTAAGAGCCATTGCCTATATGCTTGTGCAAGACGGCGAAGGGGCGACAAAGGTGGCCTGTATTCGTGTAAAAGGTGCACCAACAGAAAAAGACGCTGAAAAAGTTGCTCGCACGGTCGGGCATTCTCCCTTGGTAAAGACCGCTCTTTTTGGCCAAGACGCCAACTGGGGGCGTATTGTGATGGCTATTGGAAATTCGGGGGCATCTTTTGACCCTATGGACGTGCGTGTGTCTCTTTGTGGTTTTGAGCTTTTTAAAGACGGGCAACCAACAAAAGCACCAGAAACCTGCAGTTTTGATGAACTTTTAGAAGGCCCTCTAAGCAAACAAGACATCAGTATCGACATCAGTCTTGGCGAAGGCCCGGGTGAGTATACCCTGCTCGCTTCTGATTTTGGCCACGATTATATCACTTGCAATGCCAGCTATCGGAGCTAGAACATGGGCAACGAAAAAGTTTTTGATTATAGAGGCCTTACTTGCCCAGAGCCCATTGTGCGCCTTCACGGCGCTTTTAAGAATGAAAAACCTGCAAAGCTTGCTGTTTTGGTGGACAATGAACCTGCAAGAGAAAATGTAACAAGAGCCCTTGCACATCACGGTTATGCAGTGCAAAGTTCACCTGAAGCAGAAGAGATACTGGCTGACGGCGCAAAAACATGGAGGATTCTTGGGGATTTTTCTGCTGAAGCCTTTCAATCTGACAATAAAGAGGCCTTAAAGCCTTCAAGCCAAAAGACTTCGCAAACTACATACAAGACCTTAATCTTGCTGACAAGCGATAAAATTGGACAAGGCGACGATGTTTTGGGCAAGGCCCTTATGGAGAATTTCTTGCTTACTTTACCTGAAATAGGCGAGGATCTTTGGCGTATTGTCTTGCTCAATGGGGCTGTGAAGCTCGCCGCAACAGAAGGAAAAGCCCTTGATAGTTTAAAGAATTTACAGACCTTTGGTGTAGATATTCTTGTTTGCGGGGCTTGTCTTTTGGCCTATGGTCTTGTTGAACAAAAGGCTGTTGGAGAAACAACCAATATGCTTGATGTCGTCACCGGGCTCGCTGTTGCTGATAAAGTTATTTCGCCTTAAGACATTCTTCATCGTACAGTATAAAAAAAGGCCGCCAAAGCATTTTGGCAGCCTTTTTTGTTTATACAGTCTAATACTTACTTTTTAAGAACAACACTTGAACGAATTTGTACGCCTGTAATTTTACAGATAAACAAAGTCACTAAAGGAATAGAAGCACCGACAAGGGCCAAGGTCCCGAGGACGAGAGGCTTGTTGCCCCAATCCAAAGAGATGGTTTCCATTGAAATTGAACCTACGATAAAGAGCATAAAGGTCATAACACCAGCGGCCGCACCGATGTCTGTCTCAACCTGGTCAAGAATCATGGCATTACCTACTGGACGTGAGAAACCTACAGCAATAGCTGAGAAGAACATAGGAATAGCCAATGACCAAGGTGTTTGACCGCCTAAGGTGTGCACACCAAGACCGGCAAGGAACATAAGGCAAAGCGAACCGACTAAGATGTGCATGGGCTTGATAAGGTCACTTACTCTTGTACAAGTAAAAGAACCAATCATAAAGCCAACACCGTTGATGGCAAAGAAGAGACCGAACTCTTGCTCTGAGATGCCAAATCTGTTGATATAAATGTCTGCAGAACCGCCAATAAAGCCAAAGTGCGGCAAAGAAATGGTCGCAAAAGCTACGGCCAAAACGACATAACGCACATTCTTGAGCATAACGACATATCTTTTTGCCACAGAGAAAAAGCCGCCTTGGGTAAACTCTGTAAGAGGCTCTTTAATGCGAGATACGCCATACATTGCCACCACGGCAAAGATGATTTGCACAACAAAGATCCAACGCCAAGAAACAAATTTAATGATACCGCCACCAATTGTTGGGGCGATCATGGGGCAAAACATCATGAGAACGCCGATGTAGCCGAGGATTTTTTGTCTTTGCGCGCCGTCAAACAAGTCTCTGGCAAGGGCAAGCGACAAAGAGGAAGCTGATGCAGCTCCAACACCTTGAAGAAATCTTGCAAAGAGGAACATGCTGAGTGAAGTCGATACAAAAGAAAGAGCAGAACCAACGACAAAGATTGAAATTCCGCCTAACAAGACGGGTTTGCGGCCAAATCTGTCCGAAAGAGGGCCGTGAACCAAGAGGAATGCACTAAAGGTGAGCATGAATACCGTCAAAGAACGACTGACTTCATTATAGGTTACGCCCCATTGCGCCTGCATTTCAGGGAGGGCTGGCAAATACATATCGATAGCCAATGGCGGGAAAGCTGCGAGAATCGCTAGCAAAGCAAGAATTGGCATAATTACCTACCTGTTCGTTAAAGTGTTGTGTTTTAGTTTAGACTAAAAAACAAAAACTCTTTGATTTTGATGTAAATAAACAAACAAAATCGGAGCAAAAACAAAGTTTCGCTCGCCTCTGTCCTATATGTGGTGCCACAATATATCTCTGTCGACCTGTTTCAGGTCTTATACATTGTAGCGGGTTTGCATTTTTTAAAGGAAAAGCTCGGTAGACATTGCCTTCTTTAGAGGTCAAAAAAGCCAATTTTCCATCTTTCGCTTTTACCGTAACGCTAACATACCAGTTCTGTCAATATTATTTTGCTTGAATGCGATGTTTTTTGAAGAATTATTTTTTGCGCAAAACAACACTAGAGCGGATTTTTACACCAAATATCTTGCAAAGAAACAAGGTGATCAGTGGGATTGATGCGCCAATCAAAGCAAAAGTCCCTAAAGTAACAGGCTTATTTGCCCAGTCAAGGGAAATAATCTCCATTGAAAAAGAGCCGATAACAAAGAGGAAGAAAGTCATCACACCAGCCGCCGCACCGACATCTTTGTCCACTTGGTCAAGAATCATCACATTGCTGACAGGGCGAGAAAAACCAACAGCGACAGTTGAAAAAAAGAGAGGAATAGCCAAAGACCAAGGGCTTGTGCCGCCAAGAGCATGGATGACAAGGCCAGCTACAAACATCATGCCCAAGGCAATAAGCAAGATATGCAGGGGCTGAACCCGATCACAAATCCTTGTGCAGGTGAAAGAACCCACCATAAAACCAATAGCGTTGAGCGCAAAGAAGAGGCCAAATTGTTGCTCTGAAAGGCCAAAGAGATTGATGTAAATATCGGCAGAACCGCCAATAAAGCCAAAATTTGGCACAGCAATCGTTGCAAAAGCTATGGCCAAAACGGTATAGCGCACATTGCTGATCACAACAATATATCTTTTAATTACCGAAAGCACGCCGCCTTGAGTAAATTCTGTGACAGGCTCTTTTAAGCGGTACACACCGTACATACTGACCAAGGCAAAAAGAATTTGTACAACAAAGATCCAAGGCCATGTCACAAATTTGATGATAAGCCCGCCAACCGTCGGAGCGATCATAGGGCAAAAAACCATGAGGACACCGATATAGCCCAAAATTTTCTGCCTCTGTGTGCCGTCAAAAAGATCTCGTCCCAGAGCTAAAGACAAAGACGAAGCCGCCGCTGCCCCGACTCCTTGAAGAAATCTCGCGGTCAAAAACATATCAAGCGAAGCCGAAAGAGCGGCCAAGCCCGAACCGACAATAAATATGGAAATCCCGCCAAGAAGGACTGGTTTTCTGCCAAATTTGTCTGAAAGTGGCCCATGAACAAGCAAGAAAACGCTGGAAGTCAGCATAAAGAGGGTCAAAGATCGGCTGACTTCATTATAATTAACCCCCCATTGTTCCTGCATGAGGGGCAGGGCTGGCAAATACATATCCATAGCCAAAGGCGGAAAAGCCGCTAAAATGGCAAGCAAGGCTAAAATTGGCATAAAAACTCTCTTAATTTTTTTGTTTTACAGGCGAAAATAAGCCCAGCTTAGCCCTTTTGTCAATGACCATAAATGAAATTAGGCACAATTTTTGTTGAAGTCTTTCTGATTTAGCAAAAAGACGCAAAAAAAGGAAAGCATTGTTGAGAGACAAACGCTTTCCTTTATAGCTTATGGCAGATAATGCCTTAATATACTAAAATTATTTACCAGTGATCGTTCCGTCACCATGAAGGTAGACAGTGCTTACGCCAGCAAAGCTGATGTTTTCAAAGCCAACATAGGATTGATCTTCAGCCATAGCGATAAGATCCCAACCGCTGTCGCTTGGAATATCAACAACAATATAGTCGCCATTGGCTAAAGGAGCGTCAAGCAAAGAATTGCCTTCTGAGCTGTTTGTGTCAGAAATGTCGAGGCCATAAAGCGGGAAGCCACAGGAATTGACGATGGTGATGTCACGAGCCAAAGCGTTTGAAGAAAGAAAGAGCATAAAGGCCACGGCAAAAAGGCTGAGGAAAAGGTTCTTTTTCATTATTGTCTCCAAAAGTTAAAATGTATTTACAGCCTTCTATACTGTCCTTGCTTTTTTGTCAATGCGTGGAAG
>CAYJIB010000018.1:4053-6686 GCA_964370125.1 uncultured Desulfovibrionaceae bacterium | reverse complement strand
AAAAGAGCCACAATATGCTTGAGCGTCCACATTCTGCCGATATTCCAACTGGGCCAGGGGTCTATATCTATACTGACGCCCGTGAACGTGTGCTCTATGTCGGCAAGGCAAGGAATTTGCGCTCTCGTGTCATGTCGTATTTTCGTGAAGCCTCACAGCTCCCCATCAAAACCGCCGCCATGATGCGACATGCAAAAGCCCTCCAAACACTCTCAACCAGCACAGAAAAAGAAGCCCTCTTGCTCGAATCCACGCTGATTAAGCGCCACAAACCCACCTACAATATTGTCCTAAGAGACGACAAGCAATATGTGCTTTTTCGCATTGATCACAAACAGCCCTTTCCAAGAGTCGATATTGTGCGCCAAAGAAAAAAAGACGGTGCGCGCTATTTTGGCCCCTTCACCGCCTCTGGTGCCGCAAGGCAAAGCCTAAAAATACTGCACCAGCTCTTCCCTCTAAGACGCTGCACAAACAGAGCCATGCAAAATCGCAGCCGGCCTTGCCTTTATCATCATCTTGGACAATGCCTTGCCCCTTGTTGCCTGCCTGTTGACAAAAAACTCTATGCTGAATTTGTCAATCAAGCCACCCTCTTTTTGTCTGGTAAATCAAAAGAAGTCTTGGATATTTTGCAAGAAAATATGCTCAAAGCCTCTGCAAATGAAGACTTTGAAGAGGCCGCAAAAGTGCGTGACACCATTTTTGCTATCAAGCGCACCATCGAAAAACAGGCCGTTGTGCTTCATTCCACACAAAAAAATATGGACATGGACGTTGTCGGCATCGCGCCGCTTAAAAGTGGCCTTGGCCTGGCTATCTTGTTTGTGCGAGAAGGCAGGCTTGTCGACGGTCGCAATTTCTTTTGGCAAGGGCTAGAACTTGCCGATGCTCCAGACCTTGTCCGCCATTTTCTGGGGCAGTATTACAGTACTGCGCCCATGGTTCCGCCAAAAATTTTAGTGCCCTATTTGCCGCATGATGAAGACAATGACGAAAGCCAAGAAAATAAAGGCGACAAAGAAGAAGATAAAGAACTTGAGTTTGAAGCGCAAAAAATTGAAAATATAGCACATTTTTCAGAAGAAAATGGCGCACAAGCACAAAGTGATGAAGAAGGTGAAAAAGCCGACGATGTTTTGAGCTTGCTCGAAAGCCTTTTGGCTACATACCGTGATGGTCCTGTGCGTATTGCCTTGGCGCAAAGTCTTGCCGAAACACAGCTTGTCGACATGGCCTGTCTTAACGCTCGTGAAGCCCTGCCCAAGAAAGACGAAAATTTATCAGAGCAGCTTGGACGCCTCTTTGCCGTCTCTTTTCCCATCAAGCGTATTGAATGCGTTGACGTTTCGCATACAGGCGGCACAGCCACACGCATCGGCATGGTGGTTTTTTCTGATGGAAAGGCCGAACATTCTGACTTTCGCACGATCACCCTTAGGCTAGCCGTAGATGAAGAAGGGCAAGGCCTTGCGGCTGGTGACGATGTGGGAGCGCTTGCGCATTGGGTTGAAAGGCGCCTTGAATGGGGCCCGCCTTGGCCAGATCTTTTGCTTGTTGATGGCGGGCGTGGGCAAGTGCAGGCTGTGTGCAGGGCTTTTGAAAATGCGGGGATACAGCTAGCCAATAGCTTGCCAAGCCTTGAAAAAATCAGTGCTGAAATCGCAAAAAGACCCAAAAAAGAAGAAAAAACACAAGAAGAAAGAGACAGCAAAGAAGAAGCTGAAAATTCAAAAAACGCCAGTGAAAGCATGAGGGGGCTTTTTGCGCTTGCAGGCATGGCAAAGGCAAGAGACGAACAAGGGAGAAGTGACAGGCGAGCAGGCAATGTTGCCGACAGAATTTTTGTGCCAAGGCGCAGCAATCCTTTGTCTTTACGAGAAGGTTCGCCCGAAATGCTTTTTTTGCAACATATCAGAAATACAGCGCATTCTTACGCCCTTGGCAAACACCGAAAAGCAAGGGCAAAGCTCGCCTTAAACAGCGAATTGCAAAGATTGCCCGGCGTTGGAGCGGCAACAGCCAAGCTCCTTTGGCAACATTTTAAGAGCTTACAAGAAATGCTTGCTGCCTCTGAAGAGGACCTTGCCAAAATCAAAGGCATTGGCGCAAAAAAAGCCAAACTCTTGCGTGAACGATTGAAGAGTCTTGAAACGTAATTTGTTAATGGCAGGCAGTTTTTTTAGTCGGCTAATGCTGAAAAACTACAATCGCCCAGCGGCTTTTTTATATGCTTGCAATTTTTCACGCTTACCAACAGAAACGACAGTAACAGTAACAATATTGTCTTCTACACGGTACACAAGCCTCAACCCTGCTTTTTGTAGTTTTATTTTATAACAGTCTTTCATGCCGTACAGCTTGGCAGAGGCTATGTGTGGATTTTTTAGTCTTTCAGCAAGCTTCTTCTTAAATTGCTCACGATATTGCAAGGGCAAGCTTCGCCATTCTTCTAAGGCCAATTCATGAAAACGCAATAAATACGACATAAGCAGACCTTATAGATCCTTAATATCGGCAATTTGTACAAAGGGGCCGTCTTTTCGCTCTTGTACAATTTGTGCGTCTTCAAGGTCTTCCATACGCTCTAAAAGCAACATGAGTTGCTCATAGTATGCAGCAGGCACAAGATA
>CAYJIB010000018.1:0-3991 GCA_964370125.1 uncultured Desulfovibrionaceae bacterium | reverse complement strand
CCTATTATGATTAAGAATGGCAACAGATTCGCCATCAAGCTTGTCTATGATAGTGGCATAATTGCGTTTAAGCTGGGTAACGCTTACAGCGTGATTGGCATAAATAGCGTCCATAAAAAAACCTCAAAAAAAATATTTTTCTTGGTGTCTATTTTAGCACATACTTTGAAAGAGTCAATATGCATTAAAGTGGCCCTGAAAAATTTCTCTTTAACTACATAAAATTGCCAGAAAATCGCATTCCACACTCATTTTTTGGGCAATTTTAGAAACGTGCTTTGAGCAAAAAAAAATTCAATGTCAAAGGCTTAGTGTCTTTTTCAGTGCCGACTAAAAATCTCTCGTCCTTGGGCCTTTACATGTTCTTCCAAAGAACTTTGTATACCGTCAAAAAGCACCAAGTCAAACATATAAGGCAGGGTCGTTTCTTCTAATTTGTTTTTTGCAATCGCTAGGCTTCTTGGGCTTATTTCACCAAACAACATGATGTCAATATCGCTATTGTGGCGAGCTGTGCCCATCGCGCGAGATCCAAAGAGCACAGCTTTTTCAATACTTGGGATTTCTTGCAAAATTTGCTTTATAGTTCCCCATTCTTTATCAGAAAGCCCTGTTTTATTCACAATTTTTGCTCCAAGACTTTTTCTAAGGCGACAAGTAAAGGCACATACATACGGATAAATTTTTCTGCTTGCTTTGCAAGACTTGCACTATAGGTATGTGTGAAAAGATTGCGACTTTCAAGCCCCTCAAGCCAAGCTTGCCCATCATCAATAAGACCCAATGCAAAGGCCTGCTTGATGCTTGAGCGTGGTGAATTGGCTTCAATACCTTCATAATAAAGGAAATCTTTAAGACTTTTCCACGCAAGCTCAAAGGACAATTCATACAGTTGGATAAGGCCCGCCCGCTCGAGGGTCGAATACTTTTCTTTCTTAAGGGCTTCTTTGAGTTCTTTTAAAGCCAACTGATAATGCTCAAAGCGCTGTTTCCATCTTTGTTCTTTTTGCACGGCTTTTCCCTTTCCTTCGACTATTTTTGCACATTGAGTTCAAATCTTTCAAAATAGCCCAGCAATTCTCCGCTTTCATTGCGAACGGGTGTGAGGATAATTCGCTCATTTCTCACTGAAACACCTAAGAAAATTTCATTATGGTGTTTTTTTAATTTTTCCACAGCCTTCACTATCTTTTCTTTTGTTCCTTCTTCGAGGTGGCAGTCAAATAGTGACTTGCCGATCAAATCTTTGTAGTCGAAGCTGAAAAACGCATTTCCATGCGCTTTTCAGAAAGGCACGCTCACTCCAAATACCCCCCCTTCGTAGGGGTGGACGTCAGAAACAAGTTCTGGCTTATTTTTCGTGGCGCAACATTTTTACTTTCGTAAAAATGTTGGTAGCCGGCCCTGAAAAATTTCTCTTTAACTCCATAAAATTGCCAGAAAATCGCATTCCATACTCATTTTTCTGGCAATTTCATTAGCGTATTTTGAGCTAAAAAAGTTTCAACATCAAAAGCTTAGCGTGTTTTCAAGTGCCGACTTTGTAGCCCCTTTGCTCATAATAATGAAATTTTGCATAGGCATTCATATATCTGATGATATGCTCGGAGTCCACAAAAAGAATGGGATAGGGAAAGGCGCCTAAAATATAGCCTTGTATTTGAGAGATGTCCATATATTTGTTTCTTTTGAGAAAATAGGTGGTCGGAGTTAAAAAACCCCAGCTAAAAAAACTTTCTCAAGACAGTTCACTCAATGCAGTTTGCAAGTTTTCAAGCACCTTTTCGCTAAGCCTTGCTCTGGCTTGTTTTGTAAGGCCAGAGGTCTTGCCGACACAGCGGACATTTTTGTGGGACAATAGCTTCTCATTTGACAAAGAACTCGTCATATCGCAAATAAAATAATTGTCCCCTTCTATAAATTTTTCAAAGGCTTGCATCTCAAATGTTGGGCTTCCGCCTGTATTTATGAGTATTTTACGTTCACCAAAGGCTTTAAATTGTTCATCATAAAGCAAAATGGTGTTCTTGTTCACGCAGGTGCAGACAACCTCACATTCGCGTAAAAGTGCGTTTAGCTCTCGGTAAACAAAGCCCTCTGCTTCGGCTTCAGGCTTTCTTGTTCGGCTGTAATAAGACACCTCTGCACCAAAGAATTTAAGGCCATCGGCTATCATTTTTCCCAAAGCGCCAAGGCCAATGATTCCAAATTTGAGCTGTGAAAGTTCACGGACTTCTCCGTCCCACATTCTTTCTCCATAGCCGTGAAATAATTGAACAAGCTCACTTATTACAAATTCGACTACGCCCTCATCGCCATAATCCCGAACGCCCTTGACCAAAATATTTTGCTCTCTTGCCGCCACAATATCGACATTGGCGCTTTTTTCTGAATAAAGACTGCAACACATACCAATGTATTGTAACTTTTTGGCTTGCCTTATGACCTCGCCGTCTATACGCGTGGTAAAGCTGACAAGCACAACATCGGCATCGCCAATGCGCTGTACAATTTCTTCATTGTTTTTGGGCAAATCAGCATACAAAACAACTTCTTCTGCAAAATCTTTGAGCCTTTCCTCAGCAAAAGGCAGTAAATGAACAGGCTCGATAGCCACCAATTTTTTAAACATTTCCCGCCTCCGAGGGTATTTTTCTTGTCGCCATGTTTTGTAATTTTTTGCTAAAAGTTGATATATAATTGTGCTAAAGTCTTAAGAAGTGAAAAGGCCGCCCACTCATTGAGGGGCTTTGCACTTGCCGTCGGCGAGAAAGAAGCCATACGGATAGTGGCTACACTTCTAAGGCTTCGGCAATATTATAAACTGCCGAGCCATTTTCCTTTGATTTTTTAACCGTATACGCCGTACCCCCATAGTTTCTAATCATGTAGGCTACACAATGCTTACTGTTTTTCACCATATAATCATTGCGGTCAAGCATACACCTGCCATAATGTTCATTTGACAAATACTCAACTCTATCGGCTAAGTCAAGAATAGAATGATAAAGAGCAATATCTTTTGGACTCCATTTTTTTGCCTGCTCTTTAAAAGGCAAAGCCATGAAAAGCTTAATCTGTGAATATTCATTTCGCAATTCAATCACGCACTGGGCTGCAATAAGGTCAAAGCCTCTTGCGCCTCCGTTAAAATAAAAAGAAACACCTCGCTGAATTAGGCTAAAAATCGCTTCCTTTGTTTTGATTTTGATTTGTTTTTCTAAATGTTTAGCTATGTTTCTGTGTCCCGTAAAACAAGCCCTTTGTTCTTTCAAAGTATGTCCTCCCTCTTCGCATGGGCTATGTATAGCCTGACAGTAGCATGTGTAGCCTACAAAAACAAGAGTTTTTGCTACTATTAGGGTGGAGGAAGTTTTGCATGGACACCATAACAGCGATAAAAGCCAGGATACTCCAACTGTGTAGCGAAAGAGAAATATCTATAAACAAGCTGGCTACCAAGTGTGGTCTTCCGCCCTCGTCCGTAAAAAATATCCTTTATGGGAGAAGCAAAAATCCAAAAATCGTCACAATCAAGATATTGTGTGACGGGCTTGGTTTAAGTCTTGGGGAATTTTTTTCTACAAAAGAATTCGACAGTTTGGAGCAAGAAATTAAATGATCGAAGCTGAAAAAGCCCTCCCCCGGAGTTTTTACTGTCGTACCAAAAAAAACACATATTTGCTTTTCAACTTCAATGAAAATTCTAAACTCTCAAAAGAGAGCGGCTTTTTTGTTCCCGAAGGGGACGGAAAAGCCGCTCTCTTGTGGGGGTTTCACTAGCCCTAGGCGAGAAACGAGCCGTACGGATAGCGACAGCCTGATGGGGAGTTCAACTCCCCCAAGAAAAAAAGAAAAAAACTAAAAAGGCTGAGTTTCTAGGAATTAGGGTCTTTTTCAGTGCCGACTAAATTATAACTTCAAGCTCCATTCAAGTACGGCTTATTGTGCGATTTTGCGTACTCCCGAAGGGAGTGCGTGAAATCGCACA
>CAYJIB010000017.1:0-26055 GCA_964370125.1 uncultured Desulfovibrionaceae bacterium | reverse complement strand
GCTCAAAAATTAAAGCTCAAAAATTAAAGCTCAAAACTTCTTCTCAAAAAAAGCCTCCGTATGACAAATACGGAGGCTTTTGAACACTCTTACAACGAATGTCGCTTAAGCTTACAAACAAGACTATTGTGGCTTGCCTTCTTCAGCGACATCTTTAAAGATTTCTGGTGGGCATTTGATATTGGCAGCGGCCTCACAAGATTCTTTATAGCTGGCAAGCAAGTCAGCAACGAGCTTGTCTTCATTTGGGAAATCACCCACTTTTTCTTTTGAAAAAACAAGCTTGTCATTGATATACACATCATACTTACCGCCACTGGCCGGGATAAGTTGCGGTACAACATCAACAAAGGCTTCTTTAAGTTTTGCAGACAAACTGTCTGCTTTAGGTTTGTAGTTTCAAGACTCACAATACATGATAACGATATGCATCTTATCCTCCAAGGTTAAATGAACACATTCTTTAAAGAATGCCTTAAATAAAGCTCTCTAGCGCCCATAAATGGTACGCAATTCGCCAACAAATTCATCTTCATCGGGCAGTTTACCGCTTCTAAACCTTGAATAAACCAAGACATCGTCAATCCACACTTCAAAAATAGTGCGAGCTCCGTGAGTAAGGATAGGCTCAACATTAAGCGCATCCTTTATTTTCTTAGCCAAGCTTGTGGCTACAGGTTCAAATCCGCAAGGCGGTGAATAAATAATCACGATAAGCATATTTCTCTCTCCTTCAAGAGCTTGCAAAAATAGCGTTATTAACATCGGCATTTTTATAAATGCAACATCTGAAGAAAAAGTATCACGCCCTTCTTATTACGTCAAGATTAAGTTCTGATAAGGGGGAAGTTAAAAGTCATTTCTGTCTGTATTGCTGGTAAAAAAGACGCTTGATTTTTTTTGTTCTTGAGGTTAATCTCCGCCTCGGAAGACCAAACAAATCTGGAGAATTATAATGCAAGAAACCTATGAATTTCTTAAAAAAAACGTGTTTTTTCTCGCCACTGTTGATGAAGACGGCCAACCACGCAACAGACCTTTTGGAGCTCTTTGTGTGTTTGAAGGCAAACTCTACATCGTAACCAGCAATCAAAAAAATGTGTTTAAGCAAATGCTTAACAATCCAAAAGTTGAAATCAGCTCCGCTATTGGGCCTGAGTGGATTCGCCTTGAGGCTTCTGTTGTCTCTGATCCACGCAGAGAAGCAAGAGTGGCCATGCTTGAAGCCAACCAAGAAACTTTGAGCAGACTTTTCAATGCCGATGACGGCGTGATGGAAGTTTTGTATTTTGAAAAAGCAAAGGCGACCTTCTTTAGCTTCACCGCTCCGCCTCGCTCTGTTGAATTCTAAAAAGCAAACGAATAATCGGTTCTTCCATTAAAAAAGCCCTTGTCTAAAGGGCCTTTTTTTGGAAGCCTTCAAAAAATTTTACACGCCCTCACCTAACTCTCTTCAATCGCCTTTGCACGCAAAGTGGCCGTCGAAACGGCTTCTACGATTTGTCCGCTCAGACCATTTTTTTCTAAATGATTTACACCAGCAATAGCCACTCCACCGGGTGAACAGACCTGGTCGCGTAATTCTGTAATATTGTGCGGTGAATGCTCTGCCATGAGAACCGATCCATGAAACAAAGCCTGCTCAAGCTTTTTCGACTCATGCCTGCTAAAGCCTTGAGTTACACCCGCCTGCACCATGGCGTTCATAAAATGAAAAACATAAGCCGGACCAGAACCAATCAAAGCCGTAAAAGCAGCAAAGTCAGATTCTGCTAAGTCTACACAAGTGCCAATACTTTCAAAAAGTGTTAGAATATATTGTTTAAGCTCTGGGGCAAGTGAAAAATCTTCAAAACAAAAAGAATATATACCAGCACCAACAATGGCAGGTGTGTTTGGCATACAGCGAATAACAGGGCATTTTTGTGCAACACCTTCTTGCAAATCGCTCATTGAAACACCGGCAGCAATAGACAAAATGACCTTATCTTTTGTTAAAAAACGACGAATCTCCGCCAAAATATCAATGACAAGCCAAGGCTTTACAGCAAGGACAATAATGTCAGACTGTGTTACTAGATCTTGAAGATTCTCTGCAATTTCAACACCTTTTTCCTGTAAAACAGCAAAATTTGTGTCGACTTTGTCAAAGGCTATAAGCTTGCAAGAATCATTTGAAGCAAGGCCCTTGAGTATGGCAGAGCCCATATTCCCACAACCGATACAGCCAAGAGTGTAGACATTTGAATGCATAGCGTTATAACCCCTTAAGATATTGAATTTTTTACACCTTTCATGTTTTTCAACTTCGAACATTGAGTCTTTCTTTTCGCGCTTTCCAATCATGCATATGAAGACTTAAAAAGGTGTAGAAATCTTTGTTGTGATGCGGATACAAAAGGTGCGCGAGCTCATGAAGTATAACATATTGAATACACTCTAATTCAGCCTTAAGCAAGTGTTCATTTAAGGTGATTTTATTGCGCCTTGGCGTGCAACTCCCCCAAAGGCTTTTCATCTTTCTGATGCGCAAAATGGGCATATCAATGCCATGAGATTTCAACGTTTTGCCAAAAATTTCAAACATTTCTGCACAAAAAAGACGCTGTGCTTCTTTTCGCCAAAATTTTTGAAAAAGCTTTGCATAGCCCACTTCATCTTCGGTATTTTTTAAATAAACACACAATTTTTTATCTGTAAATTCTACATATTCTTTGCTCGACGACCTTTTTTCAATGGGCACATCACGCCCAAGATAGCGCATCGAAGTGCCATGCTCAAGTTCAATAATCGACACAGAAGATTGGTTTTGCTGAAATTTTTCTAAATGTCTAATCATCCAATGTTTTCTAGCCTCAAGCACCTCACATATCCGCTCTTGCTTTGTTTTCTTGGGCACAGAGACATAAATGTGTAAATCTTTACAAATTCTTACATAAATATTCTTGATGGCTTTTCTCTGCACAACAACAGGCACAAAGCCGAGGTCTTTGCCAAGTTCAAAGAGAAAAGTTTCAGGTGACTTAATCAAGATATTTTTGCTCAAATTTGTTTAAAAGCGTTGGCCTTGCCAAGCAAAAGGCTTGAGCTCAAAATGTTTTGTGTCGTAGTATATGCTTTGTAGAAAGTCATGGCTCATAACAAATTTTGCTCTAATTTATCAGAGGAAAATTAACACTTTAAGAATGATGTATCATTGCATTTTAACTTCGAAAGAGAAGCTTATTCGTGCTTAGAAAAAATGTTCTCAAGCAAGTACAGGGGACAAAGTTCTAAAGCTTCGGCAATCCGCACAAGCATCGTGAGGCTGGGCTCTTTCTTGTTGTTTTCAATGCGTGAAATATAGGCACTGTCATTGCCAATAGCAAGGCCAAGTTGCAGTTGGCTTAGGCCTTTTTCCTTGCGCAGTGCTTTGATTGCTTTTCCTATATCCATACACAAATATGTACTTGGTTTTGTACAAATGTTCATTGTACGATAGTGCATAATTCATCTTTTTATTGTTTGAGAAAGCACATGAAAATAGCCTCATGCGATGAAATAGCCATGATTTTGCAAGTCTTTTCATTTCTGGCAGCACCTTTGTTGTACACCTTCTTGAATCTACAGAAAAAGCGCATGAGAAGATGCTTCATGGCGATCTTAGAAAATTAGAGTATTGTTCTAAAGTGATGCCAACGCCTAAAAGCTTACAAAAATATATCTTTTTCTCATTGATTTTTCGCATGCTTTCTGAGAAAAAAGACAAAGCTCGTGAGCAAAACAAGCCAGCAAGAGCAAATTAAGTATTGACAAAGGCAATATTTTTTGAAAAAAAAGAAAAACACCTTGTATCGTGTAGAATATATTATGGAGACACTTGTATGACAAAAGCAGAATTTATTGACCTCATTCACGCCAAAGCAGAATTGCCTACAAAAGCAAAAACAGAAGCGGCCGTTGACGCTGTTATCAGCACTCTTACAGAGGCTATCGCTTCTGGCTCTTCTGTGACCTTTACAGGCTTTGGCAGCTTCAAAGTTTCTGAGCGCGCCCCAAGAAAAGGTCGCAATCCAAGAACAGGAAAAGAAATTTCCATTCCGGCTTGCAAAGTTGTAAAATTTGTTCCTGGCAAAACTTTGAAAGAAGCCGTTAAGTAAGCAAAAAACTTAAACCTTTGAAATTTTAGGCATAATCCACTAAATAAATTTGTATCAAAACAGTTTTGAATGGATTTAAGGCACAAGAGCAAAGGGTTTTTAGGCTTAAACGCTTCACAAAAAGGGGTTTTCATAGCGATATGAAGCCCCTTTTTTCTACTATTTGATAACATTTTATGGCTACACAAAGGGAAAAATATGCACAATACCGTAGAATATAAATCCTTTATCGCACTTCTAGTCTTTATTAGTTTAAGTTTCCTCATCCTTATGTTTCCTTTTTTGGGCATTATTTTTTGGTCAATAGCGATAAGCATCACCTTTGCCAGGGTGCAGGATTTTTTCTTAAAAAAAACGAAAAGGCCCAATCTTTCTGCACTTATCACCCTGTCTTTGTGCGTCATTATTATTGTTATCCCTTTTTTGTTTATCGCCAATGCCTTTCTTGAGCAAAGCCTTGCCCTTTATCAAAACCTCAAAAACGGCACAATCAATCTTAATCAGTATTTTGAACGCATTATTCACACCTTTCCGATGGTGCAAGACATTTTGAAAAAGTTTTCGGCTAGCCCCGAAAACCTACAAGAAAAAGCTACAGAAGCCATTGTTTTTATAAGCAGAAACTTAGGCGAACAGGCTGTGCTTATTGGTCAAGAAACCATCAATCTTATCGCTCAGCTTGGTCTTTTACTGTATATTTCCTTTTTTTCTTTGCGGGACAAGCACATTTTGCTTGGCTATTTGCACCGTGCTTTGCCTCTTGGCGACAATAGAGAGGCCTTGCTTTTTAACAAAATCACAAAGACAACAAAGGCCACAATCAATGGAAGTCTCGTTGTTGCGGCTGTGCAAGGGGCTTTGGGCGGCTGTATTTTTTGGTTTTTGGACGTTCAGGCACCGATTTTGTGGGCCGTTGTGATGATGGTGCTTTCTCTTGTACCCTTGGTGGGTGCTGGTCTTGTGTGGTTGCCTGTTGCTATCTATTTTTTTGCGACTGGTGATATAAAATCGGGTACTATTCTGACAGCTTTTGGCATTGGCGTTATCGGCCTTGTCGACAATATTTTGCGTCCTTTGCTTGTTGGGCGTGATACGAGGCTCCCTGACTATCTTGTTCTTTTGTCAACGCTTGGCGGCTTTGGTTTTTTTGGTATGAATGGCTTTATTATTGGGCCTTTAATCGCTGTGCTCTTTATCACTTGTTGGGATATTTTCATCAAAGAATACAATAGAGAACAGGACATTATTGAACAAGGCCTGCCTGCTGCTTCTGTTGTTTTTGTCAATAAAGAAGAGCATATACATATCAATTTGAGTGAAGACGATGAAGCTAAATAGTCGGCACTGAAAAAGGCAAGCCCACTCTCAAAGCACTGCTTTGCAGCCGTCAGAACCAAGTCATGACTTGTTTTCGTGGCGTCAATATAACAAACCTTAATAGCAAAGATTTGTCTTGTTTTTCAAGACCACCTAATAAAACCCAAACCCACAAAAGAGAGCGGCTTTTTTGTTCCCAAAGGGGACGAAAAAGCCGCTCTCTGTTGTGGGAGTATGGGGAAATCATTTCCCCCAAAAAAGATAAAATGAAAAATGAAAAAAATCCAATCAGCCTTTCAGTTTTTTTTGTATATCGTCTAGGATGAGATAAAGGGCCGGCACGAGGATTAAGCAAATAAAGGTTGCAAAGAGGATACCAAAGCCTAATGACAAGGCTACAGGGATAAGCATTCTTGCTTGTCTTGAGGTCTCAAAGATGAGCGGCACAAGGCCAGCAAAGGTTGTGAGGGTTGTTAAGAGAATGGGGCGAAAGCGTTGAATGCCTGCAATGCGCACGGCCTTTCTTGCGGGCAGACCTTCTTCACGGCGTTTGTTGGCAAATTCTACGAGGACGAGAGAATCGTTTACCACAACACCAGCAAGGGCGAGCATACCTATAATACTGATAACACTCAAAGAATAGCCCATAATCAAATGCCCACCGATAGCGCCGACAACGCTGAAGGGGATTGATGTCATGATAATAAAGGGCTGTGTATAGCTTTTAAAGGGTATGGCGAGCAGGACATAGATGGCTAAGAGCGAGAAGGCAAGGCCAGTATAGAGGACAGACAGACTTTCTTGCATATCGGCTTGTTTTCCAGCGTATTCCCAACTAAGGCCTGGATAATTTTCCATAAGAATGGGCAAGAGATCTTGCTCGGCTGTTTGCATCATAAGATTTGTGGCCGAAGACGGCGTAACGCTTGCCGCAACTGTGGCTGTGCGCTGAGCTTGTGAGCGATAAATCGTCACATCCGCTCGTCCTTGGCTGATGGTCACGACATCACGCAAGGGCACTTCACGGCCGTCTGGGGCCTT
Source organism: uncultured Desulfovibrionaceae bacterium (assembly GCA_964370125.1). Lineage (GTDB taxonomy): Bacteria > Desulfobacterota > Desulfovibrionia > Desulfovibrionales > Desulfovibrionaceae > CAYJIB01. The sequence goes on along the minus strand of CAYJIB010000017.1, from coordinate 19,558 downwards.
GATGATCAATTCTTCAAGGGTGGATTCGCGAACACGCTCTTCTTCTGGCAAGCGCACACGAACAGTCACTTCATCACGCCCTCTTTGTTGACGTAAGACAATTTGCCCTTCAAAAGCCGCCCGAATTTGATTGGAAATATCCCTTGAGGTAAAGCCCATTTGATAGGCAAGGGGCTTGAGTTCAATATCAAGCTGACGTTTTGTGCTGGCTGTTCCTGTATCAACATCACCCAAGTTTGAATAATTTTCAAGCATTTCACCAAGTTCGATGGCTGCCATCTCTAAGGTAGCCGTATCTCTGTGTGAAAGGCGAATGCTAAGACCCTTACCAGAGCCAGGGCCTCCACGATCGGCCTCAAAGGATTGCGTTTCTGCGCCCGGGATCTCTCCAACACGGTCACGCCAAAGCTTGGTCACGCTCGCAGTGTCGAGTGGGCGCAAATCAACATCGGTAAGGAACATACGCACTCGAATGGTCGAACCTGACACGGTGGCAAAAATCCCTTCATAGAGTTCTTCGCCGCCATTTTCATCGCCCACTTCTTTTGCAGAAGTCACAAGCATGTCTTTAATGCCCAGCATCACGTTTTCTGCCATACCCGCAGGAACGGTCACTTCGGCATAGGCATAGTCTGATTCTGTTCGTGGCATAAGGCTAAAGCCCATGCGCCCAGTAGCCACATAGCTAAGAGAGACAAGAAGCAAGGCTACGCAAAGTGCCACGACAGTATAACGATTTTTTAAAGACCATACAATTATAGGGCCATAACGGTATTCAACAAAGCGCACAAAGGCACGGCTAAAGCGCTCTTGAAAATCAAGGAAGGATTGACTGATTTTTAGAAACCATGCAGGTCCGCGCTTTTTCTTTGCTCCTGGCTTTATATGGCGAATAAGGTGAGCTGGCAAAATAAAGAGACTTTCTACCCAAGAACAAATAAAGACGACAATAACAACAACTGGCACGACATACCAAATTTTGCCCATTGTGCCTGGCAAGAAAATCAAAGGGAAAAAGGCTGCAATATTGGTAAGAATACTGAAGGTGACAGGGATACCCACTTCACGAGTACCAAGGATAGAAGCCTTTGTGTCGTCAAAGCCCTTTTCTCGCAAGGCACGAACATTTTCACCAACAACAATGGCGTCATCAACAACAATACCAAGGGCCACAATAAAGGCAAACATCGACATGACATTGATGCTGACGCCTGAAAATTCCAAAAAGAGAAAAGCGCCAATAAAGGAAACCGGAATACCCATGCTGACCCAAAAAGCAAGAGAGGGCTGCAAGAAAAGCGCAAGACAGCCAAAGACCAAGGCGATGCCAAGAAGGGCATTGCTGGTAAGCAAATCGGCACGAGCGGTAAAGACTTCTGCACCGTCCCACAAGACATCAAGCTGCAGATCGCCTGGCATGATGGCGTTTAGTTCTTCAACAACCTCAAGCGAAGCCGCTGATACCGATTTTGGAGATTGTTCGCCAATACGGTAAACTTCTATCATAACAGTTGGCTGTCCATTGTATTCTGAAAAAAAGACTGAATCTTCAAAAGTATTGCTCACCGTGGCAATGTCTTCAAGCCGCACCTGCCCGCCTTCTGGCGTGGTGATGAGTGGCATAGACATAAACTCGCTGGCAAAGTCACGGCGTTCATCAAAACGCAACATCACATCGCCACCGTCTGTGCGCAAGGTGCCTCCGCCCTGCTCTATGGCCACCTGCCCAATATGCGTGGCGATTTCACCAAGGCTTAAGTTATAGCGACGCAAAACATTCATTGGCACTTCAATGGCTATTTCATGGTCAAGCACAGAGGTAAGCTCTACTTGTGTAATCCCTGGTGAACGCAACAAACTGTCTCTGGTGATTTCTGCCCATTCACGTAGAACGAGAGGGTCATCGCTCCCTGTGAGTACAAGGGTTGCCGTCTCAATGCGACGCACATCAAGGGTGACCTCTGCGGGTTCGGCATCAACGGGAAAGGTCGTTATGCGGTCAACTTCGCTTTTGACATCTTGCAAGACCTTATTTGGATCGGCACTTTCTTCGAGCTCTAGAACGACCCTGCCCGAACCTTCACTGGCCGTTGCCGTAATTTCTTTAATGCCCTCAAGAGATTGTACGGCATTTTCAACCGACATAACAACGCCTTTTTCCACTTCTTCAGGCGAGGCACCGGGAACAGTGACAACGACAGTAACGGTATCGAGTGTAAATTCTGGAAAAATTTCTTGCTTGATTTGCATGGCCATGATCAGGCCACCAACAAGCATGACAAACATCAAGAGATTTGCAGCAACTGGATTTGTAGCCATCCAAGCAATGGGGCCTTTGGCTATGCTTTCATCATTTGATTTTTGTTCTTCTTGTGTATTTTTCGTTTCTTGCATGACAAAGACCCCTTAACTTGCCGTCTTTTGTGTTCTTTGTTCTTCTTTCTTCCCAGCCTCTTTAGGTATACGCACACTCATGCCGTGTATGGGTGTCGCAAGAGCAGAAGTCACCACAAGATCGCCTTCTTTTAAGCCGCCCTGCACATAAACGGTATCTGTGTCACGCCACAAAATATCGACAGGCTGTATGCTCAGCTTCATGTCTTTAACAAGCCAAACCGTGTCATTGTCTCTTAGGGCGAGGCGGGGCAAGGCTACGAGGTCTTTCTTTGTGCCAAGGTCGATATTGACTTGCACATGATCCCCAAGAAGCATGGGGGCAAGGTCTGTAGTTTGTGTATTTTCAGATTTTTGGCTTTTTTCTGCATGTAAAAGTAAAGGATTTTCGACAGTTACAAAGACCTGCCCCATACGAGAAGAGCTTTCAAGCACGCCGCCAATTTGGCTGACAAAACCTTGCCTTATAAAGCCAGAACTCAAGACAATTTCAGCAGGAATAGGGCCTTTGCCTTCATAATTTTGCAAGAAATGCAAGCGGTCAATAGGCACGGCCGTTTCAACCCAATAAGCGTCGGTATTGACAAGGGTCGACAAATTTTCTGTTGTTGTAATTTCGCTCCCCAAGCTGATATTTCTTGTTGTAATAAGAGCATTAAAGGGGGCTTTTACTGCCGTTCTTTCAAGCATGATCTTTGCGGTATCAAGGTCGGCCTGTGCAGACTTTACTTGCGCCTTTGCCATAGCCAGCTGCGGCTCACGCTTGGCTAAGTGCGCACTTTTCCCTTCAAGGGCCTTGCCAAGTTGCGGCAAACTTTCTTTTAATTGTTCAATTTCTGTTTGAGCGACTATTTGTTGGCCCATTTCAAGAGCCAAATCGGCCTTGGCTTTTTCAAGTTCGCTTTCTTTTTTTTGTACGTCAAGGCGATAATCTATAGGGTCAAGATTGGCTAAGACTGTGCCTTTTTGAACAAAATTTCCTGGCTGAAAAGCTTCATTTAAGGTTACGACAGTACCAGAGACACGGGCTTTAAGGTCAACTGTTTGAATGGCCTTAACCGTGCCAAGAGATTTAATAATCAGATTTTGCTGTGCCATTTCAACAGGCATGACAAGAACAAGAGGACTTGATGGGGCGGCGGCTTTTTTTTGTGGGCTTGGCGTAAAGGCCGAAATAAGCCAAGCAAGACCGATAGCAAGCACAACAATAGCAAGAGCGAGATAGCCTTTATATTTTTTCATGATTTTTCCTTAAATATCCCTAGCTTGGCCTTTGTAAGGCTTGATGGTTCTTGAATTTGTCTTTGGCTGAAAACCTTGTATAGCCGTGTCAATATTGCCGCCAAGAGCCCTGTGCAAGGCCACACGGTAGCGAAGCAGTTCGGCATTTTGCAAGAGGATACGCCGTTCTAAGGCCTGCACATTTTGATGCTCTAAAATAAAAGACAAAAAGTCATCACGCCCATACAAATAGCCTTCTTGCGCCTTGTCTCTGGCAAGGCTTGCATAAAGAAGCTGGTCTTTTAAGCGTAAAATATAGGCCTCTTGTTGCGTTTCATTTACAAGAGCGTCTCGCACCTCACCAACAGCTGTGGCTACGGTCTTTCCATAGCCTTGCAGACTTTCTTCCGCAAGAGCCTGCAAACGTTCAACTTCTGCTTGACGAAGGCCGGCATCAAAAATCGGCGCTATAAGGCCAGCAGACAAAGAAGCTATCCAATTTGAAAAGAGTAAGGATGATTCGGCCGCATAAGAAGCATCGGCACTTAAAGTGATTTGCGGCAAACGCTCCGCCTTCCCAGCGCTCACTTGCCATTCTGCAGACATGAGGCTGTACCAACTTGAGCGAATGTCTGGGCGCTGTTCAAGCAATTCTATGGGCAAACCAACAGATGGCAAAGAAGGCAAGGAAGGCAAGATGTCGCTTGCAACTTTTGCGCCTACGCCAGGACTTTTTCCAAGCAGAATACTCAGCTGTGTCGCTAGGGCATTTTCTCTTGCAGAAAGTAAGGGCAATTCGGCAAGAGAGGCGGCCAAGACTTCTTCCTGTTGCAAGACATTAAGAGCCGTATTCATGCCGCTTTGAAAGCGAAGGGCTAGGGCTTCTGACACCAAGCGATTGACCTTGATTTGTTCTTCGATAAGTTTTTTTTCGGCACGAGCAGCCACAAGATTGATCCATGTATCTGCCGTGAGTGCGGCAACTGTCATGGCCGCTGTGCGCACATTGTCTTGCCCCGCAAGGACTTGCAAGATATCGGCCTCTCGCAAAGAATAAGCACGCCCCCAAAGATCTAGTTCATAGCTCGCCCCAAGGCCAAGGCTTAGGGGATCTTTTTCGCTTATGGTGCGAGGGAGAAGCGTGCTTGTTTGGCTTGATGTTCTAGCATGTTCAGCACCAGCTGTGCCGCTGATGCTAGGCCATAAAGCCGCTCCGCTTTTTTTGGCTTCTGCCTCTAATTGCACAAGCCTGGCCTTTGCGCTAAGGACATCAAAACTGCCGCTTAGGGCTTCGTCGATAAGCTTATTCAGTTCTGCATTTTGAAAAGAAGTCCACCAAAAGTTTTTTTCATCTTGCCTATTTGCTGGAATTTGCCTGTCTTGTTCGCTGCTTTCTCTATCAGTGCCAACAAGATAATCAGCTGGCAAAGTCATTTGCGAGGCATAATCGTCAAGAGACTTATCAGGCGCAAAAACAGCGCAAGCCTGTAAAAAAGACAACAACATTATAAGAGCAAGGGCGAGAGGACTTTTCATACTGTTTCCAAAGTAAAAATTTCTGTTAAAAGACTAGCACAAAGTATACCATTTGCAAGGATATTTAATAGCTTAATAATTTCAACACAATATAAAAAACAAACTTTCTTGAAACGTAAAAAAAAGATACACTGGAAACTTTTTTTACAAAACACACTTCTGTTTAAAAAAATTTTTGCCTCAAAACAGACTTGCCAAGGTCTTGCAAGCATGATAAATATTTTGTGTTTAACGCTTTAGTTAAAAATTGCTAAAAGTATGAGGCATTTTTCCTTAATTTACCTCTAACACAAAAAGAGACATTCATGCCAAAACGTACAGATCTCAAGAAAATCATGGTTATCGGTTCAGGCCCCATTGTTATCGGACAGGCTTGCGAATTTGACTATTCAGGCACACAAGGCATCAAGGCCCTTAAAGAAGAAGGCTATGAAGTTGTGCTTGTCAATTCAAATCCAGCCACCATCATGACCGACCCCGAGCTCGCCGACCGCACCTATATCGAGCCTATCGAGCACGATACTGTTGCGGCCATTCTCCGCAAAGAAAGGCCTTGCGCCCTCTTGCCAACACTTGGCGGCCAAACAGGCCTCAACACAGCCCTTGCGCTTGCAAAGTCTGGTGTGCTTGCCGAATGCGGCACAGAACTTATCGGCGCCCGTGCTGATGTTATTGAAAAAGCTGAAAGCCGTGACCTCTTTCGCGATGCCATGAACGCCATTGGCCTTAAAATGCCTGCCAGCGGTATCGCCAGATCTATTGAAGACGTGCGCGAGCTCGCCAAAGAACTCCCCTTCCCTCTTATCATCAGACCGGCCTTTACCCTTGGCGGCACAGGCGGGGGCGTTGCCTATAATACCGAAGACTTAGAACAAATCGCCGCAGAAGGCCTTGCCGCAAGCCCGGCCAATGAGATCATGGTTGAGCAATCTGTCCTTGGTTGGAAAGAACTTGAGATGGAAGTTGTGCGAGACAGTAAAGACACCTGCATCATTATTTGCTCTATCGAAAATCTCGACCCCATGGGCGTGCATACAGGCGATTCTATTACCGTCGCCCCTGTAAAGACCCTCACCAATAGCGAATACCAAATCATGCGCGACGCTTCTTTTGCCATCATGCGTGAAATTGGCGTTGAAACTGGCGGCTCAAACATTCAATTTGCCATGAATCCAGCAGATGGTGAATTAGTCGTTATTGAAATGAATCCCCGTGTGTCTCGCTCTTCTGCCTTGGCTTCAAAGGCCACAGGCTTCCCCATCGCAAAAATCGCCGCAAAACTCGCCATTGGCTATACGCTTGATGAGCTTCGTAATGACATCACCAAAGAAACAGCGGCTTGTTTTGAACCGACAATCGACTATTGTGTTATCAAAATTCCTCGCTTTACTTTTGAAAAATTCCCTGGCGCTAAGGACGAATTGACAACCGCCATGAAAAGTGTGGGCGAAAGCATGGCCATTGGCCGCACCTTTAAAGAAGCCTTACAAAAGGGCTTGCGCTCTCTTGAGATCGGTGCACACGGTCTTGGCAAAGATTTTCGTGAAAAATTGCCAACAGAAGAAGAGCTTATCCCTCTTTTGCGCACCCCCAATTCAAAGCGTCTTTTTGCCCTAAGACAGGCCATGCTTATCGGCATGAGCCTTGATAAGCTCTTTGATATAACGGCCATAGATCCTTGGTTTTTGCGTGAGATGAAAGAACTCATCGACGCCGAAGCCCGCCTTTGTGACTTTGCTCTTGCCAATTCAATGACCCCAGACAATCCTGAGCTTGTTGAAATATTAACAGAAGCCAAGGCCCTTGGTTTTTCTGACAGACAACTTGCCGAAATGTGGAAAAGGCCAGAGTCTGACATTCGGGCCTTGCGCAAAGCTATGGATATTGTGCCGACCTATTATCTTGTAGACACTTGCGCTGGCGAATACAAAGCGCAAACACCGTATTTTTATTCTACCTACGAAAGCGGCCAAGAAATGGTCGCCTGCGAAGGCAAGAAAGTCATGATTTTAGGCGGTGGGCCAAACCGCATCGGCCAAGGCATCGAATTTGACTATTGCTGCTGTCACGCTTCTTTCGCCCTTAGAGATATGGGCATCAAGGCCATTATGGTCAATTCAAATCCCGAAACAGTCTCCACAGACTATGACACTTCTGACAGGCTCTATTTTGAACCTCTCACCTTTGAAGATGTCATGCACATTGTCGAATACGAAAAGCCAGACGGTGTTATCGTGCAATTTGGCGGACAAACACCGCTAAACCTTGCCGTTCCCCTTCTTCGTGCGGGTGTGCCGATTTTAGGAACAAGCCCAGACGCTATTGACCGTGCTGAAGATCGTGAGCGTTTCCAAGCCCTTTTGCAAAAACTCAAGCTCAGACAACCAGAAAACGGCATAGCCACAAATCTTGCCGAAGCAAAAGAAGTGGCAAAACGCATTGGCTATCCTATCGTTGTACGCCCAAGCTATGTGCTTGGCGGCCGTGCCATGATGGTTGTCTATGATGAAGGCGATCTTGATGAGTATTTCGCCATGCATTTTGGTTCTTCAGAACCAGAACACCCTATCCTCATTGACTATTTCTTAGAAAATGCCATTGAGGTCGATGTTGACGCCCTTGCTGATGGCGAAGATGTCTACGTGGCTGGTATTATGGAGCATATTGAAGAAGCGGGCATCCACTCTGGCGACTCATCTTGCGTCTTGCCGCCTTATTCTTTGTCACAGTCTATGATTGATGAAATCACAAGACAAAGCATCGCCCTTGCCAAAGAATTGCGTGTTGTTGGTCTTATGAACATTCAATTTGCTATTAAGGACGATGTGCTTTATATCCTTGAAGTCAATCCTCGTGCTTCACGCACATCCCCCTTTGTGTCAAAAGCAACAGCTGTGCCTCTTGCTCGCCTTGCCACGCAGATTATGCTTGGGCAAAAGCTCAAAGACCTTGATCCTTGGAGCATGAGACGAGGCGGCTATGTGTCTGTTAAAGAATCGGTCTTCCCTTTCCGCCGCTTTGCCGATGTCGATATCTTGCTTGGGCCTGAAATGCGCTCAACAGGCGAAGTTATGGGCATTGCCCCCACCTTTGATGAGGCCTTCTTAAAAGGTCAATGGGGCGCAGGACAAAAATTGCCAAGTGAAGGCGATGTCTTTATTTCTGTCAACGACAGAGAAAAGCACCTTGTCGCCGATGTGGCAAAAATGTTTATCGACCTTGGCTTTACTCTTCTTGCCACAGCAGGAACAGCGGCCGAGCTTCAAAAGGCCAATATCCCAGCAAAACAAGTGCTAAAAGTCTATGAAGGCCGTCCGCACATTGTTGACCTTATCAAAAATGGCGATGTGGCCTTGGTCATCAATACGGCATCTGGCAAACGCACGACCAATGATTCAAAGTCTATTCGTCAAGCCACCCTGCATTATGGTGTGCCTTATAGCACCACCCTTGCTGGATCAAAGGCCATTGCTCGTGCTATCGGCTCTTTTCGCACGCAAGAAATTCGTGTAAAGAGCATTCAAGAATATTACGAACAAGCCTAATAAGCCTTTAAAAACTCTTACTTTCTTAGGCCAAGACGGTCTTGGCCTAAGCCTACATATTTTAGCTTGAGGAGAAAGCTCTATGTGCGGAATTTTTGCTATTTCTGACCACCCCGAATCGGCACGAATGGCCTATTTTGGCTTGTACGCTCTACAGCACCGTGGGCAAGAAAGCGCAGGCATTGCCACTTGTTATGACAGAGCTTTTGAAGGCCATAAAGCTAATGCCATAAGAAGTCACGGCGATATGGGCCTTGTCCCCGATGTCTTTACCGAACAAAATCTTGACGAACTGACAGGCAATATGGCCATTGGTCATGTGCGCTATTCTACAGCTGGCAGCTCTGTCCGCATCAATACCCAGCCCATTGTTGTGCGTGTGCGTGGCATTGAAATCGCCCTTGCACACAATGGCAACTTGGTCAATGTCAAAGAATTGCGAGCAGAGCTTGAGTCAAAGGGCTCTATTTTCCAAAGCGATTCAGACAGTGAAATCTTTGTGCATTTAATCGCCCATTGCCTTCTCGATATGCCTTTAGAAGAGGCTGTTCTTGCGGCTTGTGACAAAGCTGAAGGGGCTTTTTCTCTGGTTATTATGTCGCAGGGAAAGATCATTGCCCTTAGAGACCCACACGGTTTTCATCCCCTTGCCATCGGGCGAACTGGCGAATCGTATGTTGTCGCTTCTGAAACTTGCGCCTTTGACTTGCTTGAAGCCGAGTACATTCGTTCAATCGAACCTGGCGAAATGTTGATCATCGACCAAGGCGAACTCAAATCACGAAAATTGCTCAAGGCAGGCTCTGTGCCCGTTCGTCAATGCATTTTTGAATTGGTCTATTTTGCTCGCCCAGATTCTATTATTTTTGATGAAACCGTCTATTCATGCAGAAAGCGCATGGGAAGCTTTCTTGCTGATGAGGCAAGAGCAGATGCCGATCTTGTTATGCCCTTTCCTGATTCTGGCATTTATTCGGCTGTAGGCTATGCGGAGCGTTCAAAAATCCCTTATGAACACGCCTTTATTCGCAATCACTATGTAGGGCGTACCTTTATTCAGCCGACACAATCTATGCGCAATTTTGGTGTGCGGGTCAAACTCAATCCAGTGCAAGCCATTATCAAAGGGAAAAGCGTCTGTGTGCTTGACGACTCCATCGTACGTGGGACAACGGTCACCACTCGTGTGGCAAAATTACGTGAATTTGGCGTAAAAGAAGTGCATTTTAGAGTGGCTTGCCCGCCTGTGCGCTTCCCCTGTTTTTATGGTGTCGACTTTGCCACCTCTGATGAACTTGTGGCAAATAACTATGAAATTTCAGAACTCCCTTCTGTCCTCAATCTTGACAGCTTGCATTATCTGAGCATGGAAGGTTTAAAAAAGGCCGTAAACGACAAAAATTCCTATTGTTGTGCTTGTTTTGACGGACAATATCCCACAAAATTGCCCAGCAATTCTAGTGTAAAAAATGTCCCCTGTCAAAAAATATGCAAATAATTCATACTCTTACAAAGAGCTAACTCATGTCAAAAATTCTTCCAAGTGCTAAAGCGCCCTTATACGCCATAACCGACGATTCTTTGTCTCGTGGGCGTCCTGTTTTGCAGGTCGTGCATGAGCTTTTGCTTGGCGGTGTGCGCATAGTGCAGTACAGAGAAAAAGACAAGTCTGCGGGACAGATGCTTGAAGATTGTCTGGCTATTTCTGCTCTTTGCAAAGAAGCAAATGCCTGCTTTATTGTCAATGATCACATAGACATCGCCTTATTGTGTAAGGCAGACGGTGTACATGTTGGCCAAGACGATTTGCCTGTGCCAGCTGTGCGTTCTCTTGTGGGAAAGGACATGATCATTGGCCTTTCAACCCACAGCCCAGAACAAGCCAAAAAGGCCGAAGAGGTCGGCGCGGATTACATCGGTGTTGGCCCGCTCTATGCGACAAAGACAAAGAAGGACGTTTGCGAAGCTGTTGGCCTAAGCTACCTTGACCATGTTTTGGCACATTCTTCCTTGCCCTTTGTGGCCATTGGCGGCATTAAAAGACACAATATTTCAGATGTTTTAAGCCGTGGGAAAAAAGGGGCTGTCGCTTGCGCCCTTGTTTCAGAGCTACTAGACTGCGACAATATTCCAGAAAGGGTGCAGGAAGTACTCGCTTTCTTCTCACCTTAAAAAAGCACAACCTTTATCAATAAATCTATCATGCCAGAAATTTACAACATAGCCATCATCGGCGGCGGCCTTGCAGGCTGTGAATGTGCCTTGCAATTAGCGGACAGAGGCATTTTTGTCACGCTTTTTGAACAAAGACCGATAAAGACAAGCCCCGCACACGAAAGCGAAGACTTAGCCGAACTTGTCTGCTCAAATTCTTTTCGCTCAAACGAACTAGCAACAGGCGTTGGCCTGCTCAAAACAGAAATGCGTGACCTTTCTTCACATATCATACGAGTCGCCGAAAAATATCAAGTGCCGGCAGGAAAGGCTTTGGCCGTTGACAGAGCACTCTTTGCCAAGGCCATGACTGAAAAACTTGGTCAGCATGAACATATCAAACTTATCCGCAAAGAAATCACGGCTCTTGATGACGAAATCCTTGACGATTTTAGCCATATCATAGTTGCTGCTGGTCCTCTCGCAAGCCAAGACCTTTCAGCTTCTTTAGCAAAAACAATCAACCCACTTGGCAGTGAACATCTTTATTTTTATGACGCCATAGCCCCCATTATTGACGGGGATTCCATCAATATGGACATCGCTTTTTGGGGCTCTCGCTACGGAGAAATAGGCGAAGGCGATTATATCAACTGCCCCATGAATGAAGAAGAATATCAGCGTTTTTACACGGCTCTGTGCGAAGGTGAGCGAGTAGCCCAGCACAATTTTGAAAAAGAAGTGCATTTTGAAGGCTGTATGCCCATTGAAGCCTTGGCTGACAGGGGCATTCAAACCCTCACCTTTGGCCCTATGAAACCTGTCGGCTTTAGAGATCCAAGAACAGGCGAACGACCTCATGCCCTCTTGCAATTACGCACAGAAAACGCCAATGCCAGTATGTTTAATCTTGTCGGTTGCCAAACAAAACTGACCTACAAAGCTCAAACACAGGTCTTTCGCCTTGTGCCTGGATTAGAAAATGCCGAATTTGTGCGCTATGGCTCTATGCACCGAAACACCTATGTCAATGCCCCACAAGTGCTGGCCGAAGACCTTTCCTTGCTCAATGCACCAAACATTTTTTTGGCTGGGCAAATTACCGGTGTAGAAGGCTATGTTGAATCCGCCGCTTGTGGCCTGTGGCTTGGCCTTTTGCTCGCTGCGCGTTTTAAGAAAAAAACACTTTCACGGCCCCCAAAAACCACGGCTCTTGGCGCTTTGCTCGAGCATCTTTGCACGGCTCCTCCGCCAAAAAAGACCTTTCAGCCCTCAAATGTGCATTTTGGCCTCATGCCCGAACCAAAAATACGAGTTAAGAAAAAAGAGCGCAAAGCTTGGTAGGCCTAAAGAGCAAGGCAAGATTTTTCCAATTGGCTTGAAGAACATTCTTTGCAACAACTCGCCAACAAAGAAGTCTAGCAATGCGCCTGCTTCTCCATGCCTGTTGCGGCCCCTGCTCCATCATCCCTGTTGAAGGCTTTAAAGCCGCCGGCTATGATGTCACGCTCTATTTTGCCAATCCAAATATTCAGCCCGTGAAAGAATATCTGCGCCGCCGAGAAGCCCTTGAAATTTTTGCAAAAAAAGCTAATGTGCCTGTCATTTGGCAAGACGATGCCTATTCACTTCAAGGCTGGCTGGCCTATGTGCATGAAAAAGGTATCGCCGACAATCAAGGCAAAGCTCGCTGTACTTGGTGTACTGAATCTCGCCTCACCTTGACACATTTTATCGCAAAAGCGCAAGGATTTCAGGCTTTTTCAACCAGCCTTCTCTATTCTGTCTATCAAGACCATGAGACCATCAAAGCACAAGGCGAAGCTTTGTCAAGCAACAATCCTACTGAGAGCCCTCTCTTTGCCTATGAAGATTTCCGCCCGCAATGGAAAAAAGGTGTCGAACTCTCCAAAGAATACGAACTCTACCGTCAAGCCTATTGCGCCTGTGTCTTTAGCGAGGCAGATCGTTACGCAAAGGCTTTCAGCCGCCTTGGCCAATAATTTTTATTGCCCATATTTACCATATCGTTTCAAACAGATACTGAAGGTCTTGACGAAGAAGAGCTTTTCCTCTATATTTAGGAAGAATTCTTATTAAGAATATTTTCCCTTGCCTTGAACCTCTAATCACCACAAAAAAATGAAAGAAGCCACAATCCTGCATCTTCAAAAATATTCCATTCACGATGGACAAGGCATTCGCACAACAGTATTTTTTAAAGGCTGCCCTTTAGCTTGCCTTTGGTGTCACAATCCTGAAAGCCAAAGCTTTGAAAAAGAACAACTTTTTTATGCAGAACGCTGTACGCAATGCCAAGCCTGTGTGAGCAGTTGCCCGCAAAAGGCCATAGACGACAAGACCTTTCACGCAAATATGGGAAAATGCACACTCTGCGGCCTTTGCCTTGATATTTGCCCAAAGAGCGCAAGGGAAATTGCGGGGAAAAATTTCAGCGTCAAAAATCTTGTCAAAGAATTGCTAAAAGACCGCCTTTTCTATGAAGAATCTGGCGGGGGCGTCACCCTTTCTGGTGGCGAAGTTCTTTGTCAAAGAATTGATTTTATTGAAGACTTGGCAAAAAAACTGCACAGGCAAGGGATTTCTGTCAATATCGACACCTGCGGACAAGCGCCATACGAACACTTTCAAAGACTGCTCCCCTATGTCGACACCTTTTTGTACGACATAAAAAACATAGACACAGAAAAGCATAAAGAATACACAGGCATAGGCAATGAGCTTATTTTAGAAAACTTAAAAAAACTTACAGAAGAAGGCGCAAAAGTAGCTCTCCGCCTTCCCCTGATTGAAGGTCTAAACACTGACAAGCAAGCTATTGAAAATACAGTAGATTTCTTGCAAAAACACACAAGGCCATGCGCCCTGCACCTCTTGCCCTATCACCGTATCGGTTCGCACAAATATGCCCAGCTTGGGCGAGAATCTCATCTCGAAAAACTTTGCGAACCAAGCAAGAAAACACTTAACATCATTCAAGAATATTTCATAAACAAAGGCTTTACCCAAACTCATATCGGAGGCTAAAACATGAACGATCGCATCTGGAAACTACGCAAACAAAGCATCGACACCGTCGAACACATCTATATGGAAAGGGCAAGCCTCTTAACAGACGCCTACCAACAATACGAAGGGGCGGTCTCTATCCCCGAATTGCGTGCCTTGGCCATGAAAGAAATCATGGAAAAAAAAGCGATCAGCATCGAAGATGGCGAACTCATCGTCGGTGACAAAGGGGCAGGCCCAAAATCTGCGCCCACCTTCCCCGAGCTTTGCTGTCATTCCATTGAAGACATGGAAATCATGGACGCAAGAGAGCTTATTAGCTTTAAAGTAAGTGAAGCCGATAAGGTCTTGCAAAAAGAAAAAATCATTCCCTATTGGGAAAAACGCTCCATGCGCAATCGCATCAATGCCGCCATGACTGATGAATGGAAAGAAGCCTATCATGCAGGAATTTTTACTGAATTTATGGAGCAAAGAGGGCCCGGGCATACGGTTGGTTCTGAAAAAATCTACAAAAAAGGCTTTTTGGACTATAAAGAAGACATTCAAAAACACCTTGACAGACTCGATATATTGAACGATCCAGAAGCCCTTGCCAAACGTGAACAACTGCTCGCTATGAGCATTATGTGCGACGCCATTATGATTCTTGGCAAACGCTATGCCGATCTTGCGAGGGAAATGGCTAAAAAAGAAGAAAATCCACAAAGAAAAGAAGAGCTCTTGCTCATCGCTAAAAATTGCGATGTTGTGCCTGCCAATAAACCAAAAACCTTTCATCAAGCCCTTCAAATGTATTGGTTTGTTCATCTTGGTGTGACAACAGAAATCAATCCTTGGGACGCCTTCAGCCCTGGCCGCCTCGATCAGCATCTTTATCCTTTTTATGAAAAAGAAGTCGAAGAAGGCAGTCTGAACGCCGACAAAGCCAAAGAGCTTCTTGAGTGCTTGTGGATCAAGTTCAACAATCAGCCTGCGCCGCCAAAGGTGGGCATCACCCTCAAAGAAAGCAGCACCTACACCGATTTTGCCAATATCAATACGGGCGGCATCACCGCAAATGGCGAAGACGGCGTCAATGAAGTCAGCTATTTGATCCTTGATTGTATGGACGAAATGCGCCTTTTGCAGCCCAGCTCCAATGTGCAAATCAGCAAGAAAACGCCCCTGCACTTCATCAAAAGAGCCTGTGAAATCGCCAGAAAAGGCTGGGGGCAGCCCGCTTTTTTCAATACTGAAGCCATCATTCAAGAGCTCTTAAACGCAGGCAAAAGCATTGAAGACGCAAGACTTGGCGGGACAAGCGGCTGTGTGGAAACAGGCGCTTTTGGACGTGAGGCCTATATCCTGCAAGGCTATTTCAATATGCCAAAAATCCTTGAACTGACCCTGCACAACGGTTTTGACCATGTTTCTGGCAAGCAACTCGGCCTAAAGCTTGGCGAAGCGGCCGATTTTGCGAGCTTTGAGGAACTTTTTGAAGCCTACAAAAAGCAAATCGAATATTTTGCAGACATCAAGATGCAGGGCTCAAATATGATCACCCTGCTCTATGCCAAATACATGCCTGTGCCATTTTTGTCCATTATTACAGATGATTGCATTGAAAGTGGCCTTGACTATAATGCCGGCGGCGCTCGCTACAATACCAATTATTTACAAGGTGTGGGCATCGGCAGCATCACAGACACCTTAAGCGCGATCAAACTTCACGTTTTTGACAAAAAAAGCTTTACAATGCAAGAACTTATGAAGGCCATTCATGACGACTTTGAAGGGCATGACAGGATTTACAATCTTGTGCGCAACAAGACCCCAAAATACGGCAATGACGACACCTATGCAGACGACATTATGCTCGATGTCTTTAATCATTATCAAAAATACATTACTGGGCGTGACAATATGAAGAATGGCCAGTGGCGCATCAATATGTTGCCGACAACTTGCCATGTCTACTTTGGTGAAGTCATGCTTGCCAGTGCCGATGGCCGCAAAGCACACAAGCCTTTATCAGAGGGCATTTCACCCGCACAAGGGGCTGACGTAAACGGTCCAACGGCGGTTATCAAGTCGGCCTCAAAAATGGACCACCTAAGCACTGGCGGAACTCTGCTCAATCAAAAATTCACGCCCGAGGTTGTCAGCGGTGAAGAGGGCCTTACGCTCATGGCAAACCTTGTCCGCACCTATTTTACTATGGACGGCCACCATATTCAATTCAATGTTGTGGATAGGGAATTGCTTCTTGAGGCGCAAAAAAAGCCCGAAGAACACAAAGACCTTATTGTGCGTGTTGCGGGCTATAGCGATCATTTTAGGAATTTGAGCAAGGCTTTGCAAGATGAAATTATCGGCCGTACTGAACAGTCTTTTAATTAAAAAAAATACCTGCGGCGCTGAAAGGCAATGCCTCCGGCGGCAAAAAGGGGTGATCCCCTTTTGAAAGCCCAATAACTCTCTAATAAGTCGAAGCTGAAAAAAGGGTGAAAACACTTTTTTCAGCTTCGACTTTTACAGTACATCGTGACACGATAACTTTTTTACAGCGCAGCCCGTAATCTTACAAGGCTTTCTTCCTTCCCCATCACCTCCATCATCTCATGCAAGTGCGGGCCACCAAGGCTACCCGTAAGCGCCACACGCAAAGGCGGGCCGATTTCCTTAAATTTTATATCGTTTTGCGCAACATAGTCTTTAATACAGGCCTCAATCAAAGCTCTATCAAAGGCTTCAAGCCCCTCTAAGGCCTCGCAAAGCTTTGCAATATGCGCACGTCCTTCTGCGCTAAAAGCCTTCTCTACTGCTTTTTCGTCATAAACAAGTTCACTCACCTCACACAAAAGCACTGACACACCTGCAGCAAGTTCAGGCAAGGTCTGCGCACGCTCAAGATACAGAGGCAAAGAGGCTTTGAGCTTTTCTTCATCACAAGTTTGCAAATTTTGAGGCAAGAAAGAACGCACAAGTAAAGCCAATTCATCAAGAGGCTTGTTGCGCATAATCTGTCCATTAAGCCATTGCAATTTCGTCATATCAAAGACAGAAGACGAAGCACTAAGGCTTGTTCCGTCAAAATATTCAATCAATTCTTCAACAGAAAAAAGATCTTGGTCACCATGAGACCAGCCAAGACGCACAAGACAATTCAACAAGGCTTCTGGCAAAAGACCGTCTGTTTGATATTCTACAACCGAACGAGCGCCATGTCTTTTGGACAATTTCTTCTTGTCTGGGCCTAAAATCATCGGAACATGACCAAAAATCGGCAAATCCCAGCCAAAAGCCTGGTAGAGCAAGACCTGCTTAAAAGTATTTGATACATGGTCGTCCCCACGCATAACATGGCTTATGCGCATGTCGTGATCGTCCACAACAACAGCCATATTGTAGGTAGCCATACCGTCAGAGCGGAGCAAAACCATGTCGTCAAGCTCGGCCACATCACAAGACAAAGGCCCTTTGACTATGTCGCTAAAAGACACAATGCCCTGCAAAGGCGCTTTTAGACGAACAACTCGACCCTCTCCCGGTCCTAAATTCTTTTCGCGACAAGCTGTATTGTATTTGGCCTTTTCGCCCTTTTCACGGGCAAGCTCTCGCATGGCCTCGACTTCTTCTGGACTGCAAGAACACCAATAGGCATGGCCATTTTTAAGCAAAACATCGATGGCCGCAGAATACAAGGCCGTGCGCTGTGTTTGATAAACAGGCTCGCCGTCCCAATCAAGGCCAAGCCACTTCATCGAAGCCAAGATACCGTCAGTGTATTCTTGCTTTGAACGCTCAAGATCGGTGTCTTCAATGCGCAAGGTGAACTTTCCCTTAAAATGCCTTGCCAAAAGCCAACAAAATAAAGCTGTGCGCGCGCCACCAATGTGCAAATGCCCCGTAGGACTGGGCGCAAAACGAGTGATTACCTCTTTCATGGTCTGTCTTTTCCTTTTTTCTTTTTTTCTACTTGTGTGTTTGTTGCTATTTTTTTGGCTTCTTGAAAGCTTTTTTGTGAAGCTTTTGATGATTTTTTGCCCTGCTCTTTTTGCGGCCTCTTTGCCTTGCCCTGCTCTTTACTTAAAGGCTTGTCTTTTTTGGGCAACTTTGTTTCAACTGGCTCACTGATAAAATTTTTCCTTTCTCTTTCGCTCTCTGCTATAGGCAAATCCTTTGGCAAAAAATGGCGCATAATCAGCGCACCCGATTTTGCGTCATGCTGCACAGGCCTTGTGCTTTCAAGAAGTACAGAAGCACCAGAAGGCACAGATGCGGCATTCCCCACAAGAGCAAGACCGCTATTTGTGCAGGCATAACGAGAAAAACCAAGCCTTGGCACTCGAAAAGCGTCTGAAATAATACGGCCGTATTCCTTCGGCTTTTTTTGTTGATTTGCTTCAAAGAAATCCCTGCTTTTATTGGCTAAAAGCACAAAGGAAAGAGCAAGGCTGTCTTTTGGCAATTTGGCCTCTCTTGCCAAAGATGCCAGCCACAAAGGCGCGCCAGCATCGTGCACAACATGACACCAACCACGCTCTTTTCGGCCAAGCAGAGGGCAAGGATTTGTGTGTGTGCAAGGGCTGATAGCGCAAAGGCCTTCTTCTTCAAAAGAAGCCAGTTCAATGGCGGCTTCGCGCAAATTCGCCGTAAGCGTCCCCCCATAGCGAGTGCCAGGCTCAATAAAGAGAGCTCGGCCCTCTGGGTGCAAATTTCTTTGCAGGCTTGCAAGCATGTCTTCCATACGCTCACTTAAGCTCGTATCCCTCTTTGTTTTGATTTCATTGAGGACATTACCCGCCATATACAATGTCACATTCCTTGGCCCTTTGTGCAAAATTTGCCCAAGACCTATGCGGCGGCAATCTATATCCCAAAGCAATTCTTCTTTGCACAAAGCAGCCAGACCCTCAAGCAAGGCTTTGCCAAGCATCATGGGGCGTGGGGCTGTGTCTGCACAAACAATATGAAGGGGTTTTTTCCTGTAATCTGGCCTGCTTAACCACAAAGCAATGGGCAAAGTCAAAGGCCCTGTTCCCGCATCAACGACAAGGGGGCGTTCATGCGGACTGTTTGTTTCTGGCAAGACTGGCAGATCAAGCTTTGGCAGAAGACGAGCTATACGCAAGATATTCCAAGGCAAAAAATAACGTAAATAGGCCGAAGCAAAGCGGGGCTTTGCCCAATACGAGCGCCCAAGCCCTTCTCTTTCAGTGGTGAGCAGAGCAGAAAGTTCTCGTATGGCGTCTGGCAGGTCTGCTCTGTGGGCTTTTGACAAAGGCAAGACCTTGTTCAAAAGCTGGGGGAAAAGAGCAAAGCTTTCTTTGCAAAAGCTGTCGAGTGGCGTAAATAAAGGACGCAAAGTTTCTTTTGTTTTCATGAATAAAGTAATTTACCAGTAAGTGACAGTGTTAAAGTGCGTATTGAAAGGTTTGTTTGAGTTTTTTGGCAAAAGGCGAAATCTCCACAGGCTGTTCAAAAAAAGCGAAATCTCCACAGGTTGTTCAAACCATAGGCTGTTCAAAAAGGGCTGGATGCAGCCGGGCTCTCTATATCCCTAAGGCTCGTCCCTCGCCTAAGGGCTACAGCACTTCGTGCTGCCCTTTGGGTAGGAAGGCAAATTCTTTTTTTGCGGAATGAGCATACTCTTGCCACCAAAGGCGACCGAAGGGAGTTTGCGTTTGCGAAGA
>CAYJIB010000016.1:0-27825 GCA_964370125.1 uncultured Desulfovibrionaceae bacterium | reverse complement strand
ACTAGGGGCAAAGGGGGGAAATATATGAGCCTCTGTAATGGTCAAGAAAAGGCTAGCAAGTTCAATTAATGTAGATTACAGAGGCGAATATCTTCCCCCCTTAGGCCCCTAAACCCCCTCGAACCACAATAGAAGCAACTTATAAATTATAAAATTCCTATTGTGAATCAATAACTCCTCTTCAAAGAAATCCCCTCAAAACCCTACACAAAACCCTACACAAAAAACAAAAAAACTAATTCAAGTCTTTTTCCTGTGGGAACAAGGGCAAATACCTATAGGTAAAGGCAATGCACAACCAAGCATAGGCAATGACCATAAATGTGGCCGCCCATTCAATCCAATTGGGATTGTAGAGCTCCCAGGTATCAAAAGGCATTACAGGCATAGCAAGGGCTTGCACCGTCATCACATAACGGTTAATCGTTACGCCAATGGCGATAAGGATGGCGGCAGTGTACAAAAAGGCAGGCTTTTCACGCAAGGGCTTAATCCACAAAAGCACAAGAGGCACAAAGCCACAAAGAATAAGCTCGGCATAGAGCAACCATTTGCCATAAATCCAACCATAAAACATCTGGTCAAAAGTCATGCCCGCTTGTGGCAAAAGCTCAAAGGCCCAAGCAAGAGTATCGGTAATTTTAAAGAAGAAATAGATTGTAAAAACAATCATGCAGACCTTGGCCATAAGCTGCTTAACATCCCAAGAGACAAGTTTTTTTCTTGTGATTTTTTCAATGAGTGTCGTCACCAAGACCGTAAACAAAGGCCCAGATCCTGCTGCAGACAAGATATAAAGGAAGAAAGTCCAAGGCCAAATAAAGAAACCGTCTCTATAAATATAAGGACGCCCAAAAAGCACGCCGTACATTCCGCCCAAAGAACCTTGGTGAAAGGTCGACAAAAAAGCGCCAATGCCCGCAAATAAAGGCATGATAAGGTGCAAATTGTGGGTAAGGGCATGAATGATTTTGTTTTTTGCAAGCTTTCTGTTTTCAAGCACCAAGGGGATGTATTCAATGGCTAAGACCATGCAATAGCAGGTAATACAAAAAATAACCTCGGTCAGCATAGAGTGGACATTGGGATGCCAATAACCAAACCAGGCACGAAGCGGCTGGCCAATATCAAGCACAAGTACAGCCATTGCACCTGTATAGCACAAAAAGCCCAGCACAACGGCAAAATTGATGATGTGCTTTAAGGGGTCTAAATTGAGCAAATAGCGCAAAGCCCCCGTAAAGAAAGCGCCCGCCCCAAGAGCAATAACGGCAAGGTCAAAGGTGATCCACAGACCAAAACCAAAATAATCGTCCAGTGCGGTTTCTTGTAATCCAAAGGCCAAAACACGCACAAAGGCGTAAAGGCCAATCAGCAAGACCAAGACGGCCGGCACCAAGGACAACAAAAAAGTTGACAAAGGACAGCGTGTACAACCTTCTGGAAAAAATGCCGCATCAATAGGCAAGTTCGTCTTTGTTGAATCCATAAAACAAGCCCCCTATCCTTTTTGTGTCTTTGTTTTTTCTTGTTCAAGATAATTGTCGCCAAGACGCCGCACCCATTCACGGCGGCTTGTATAATAGACTTGAGGGTCTGTGCCAAGTCGTTCTAACAAGCGGAAAACATTGGGTTCTTTAATGAGTTTGGCTATTTGGTGATCTTCATTTTTAATGTCACCAAAGACGATGGCGCCATTTGGACAGGCCTGTGTGCAGGTGGTTTGGTAAGCACCGTCAGCGAGCCTTGCTGGGTCTTCGCCATTTGCCCTGGCCTTGTCTTTTGCCGCCATGAGTCGGTGATGGCAGAAGGAGCATTTTTCCACAACACCACGAGGGCGCACAGAAACATCTGGCGTGAGTGTTTTTTCCATACCTTTTGGCCAAACAGGGTCGCCCCAGTTAAAATAGCGGGCATGGTAAGGGCAAGAAGCCATACAATAACGACAGCCTATGCAGCGTGGGTGAATTTGGCTAACGATGCCGCCTTCTTCATTTTTGTCTGTGGCAACAACAGGGCAAACCGATACACAAGAGGGTTTTCCGCATTGCATGCAGGGCCTTGGTAGATAAGCCGCATCATAATCAGGAAAGGCCTTGCCATTTGAGAGGGCATAGACCTTCATCCAGCTGATAGAGCGCACTTTGTTGTCGCCTTCGGGGCTGATTGCTACATTGTTTTCTGCCTGACAAGCAACAGTACAGGCTCCGCAGCCCGTGCATTTGTCAAGGTCAATCAACATGCCCCAGAGGACTTTAAATTCTTTTATTGCAGCCATAAAGTCTTACCCCTTGGTGGTGCTTACGACACCACCCACCCATACAGCGGCCTTTGTGCCGGGTTCAAAAGTGCTTGTGACAAGGCGCAAAGCATTGTCGCCTTTATTGCCATTAAAAGATGGAAAGGCCGTATGCCCAAAGCCAAGGGCGAGGGCTATGGTGTTGTTGGTCACGCCTTCGTCAAGGCGGACAATCACTTGCACAGCCTTGGTCTTTTGTTCTGCGCCTTCGCGCTCTTGACCTACCGCTTCGCGCTCTTGACCTACCGCTTCGCGCCCTTGACCTACCGCTTCGCTTCTTTCAGGAAGCAAATAGATTCTTTGCCCTTCTCTAAGGTTTTGCCGAAGTGCCGTTGTCTCGTTGATGCGTCCGACCAAGATATTTTTTTCAAGATCTTTTTCGCTAATTGTCTTTAAGTTAAAGGGCGGGATAGCCGTTGTAGCTGTGCCATAAGATCGGCGGCTTACAAAGGCTGGCAAGAGGCGATTGTCTGGCTTTTCAATAGCTTTTGCGGCTTCTTCTAAGACGCTTGCTTGCATTTTTATAGGGCGTTGCGGGATAATGGCGTTTGAAGCAAAGACTTCGCCCTGTACAAGTTCCTTCCAATTTGCGCCTGCAAGGTGCGCTTTTTTCTGTAAAAGCCCAATAAAGTTTTTTGCGCCAAGGTCAAGGCCAAGGTCTTTTCCTATACCCATAAGGACTTCACCCGCTGATTTTGATTCATAGAGGGGTTTTGTCACGGGCACGACGGCGGCATGAACTTGGCTTGCCACCGCAAAGGGATTGACCACATCGTCAAAGCGTTCAAGTCCAAGAGCAAGGGGCAAAACAAGATCGCTCTTTCTTGCTGTTTCGTCAAAGAAAGAAGAGAAAGAGACAGTAAAAGTGTCTGCACTTAAAAGGGTGTCGCCAAAAGTATTTGGCATGGCGTAGGCGGGATTTGCATCATAAATGAGCAAGAGCTTGCTGGCTTTTTGCTTTTTTTGCGCAAGGCTAAGGCAATGCCCCAACAAATCTTTGTGCATCATGTCGTCATAAGTCAAAGCCTTTGGCACAGCGGGTTGAGCAACAGGCAAGGCAAGGAGGCCGCCCGGGGTATTTATTCGACCGAGCAAGGCATTGAGGATAAAGCCCGTCATAAAGGGGGCAAGAGCTCCGCCTTGGTCTGTTTCAGAGCCAACGATAATGACTGGTTTTTTGGCCTTGAGCAACATATCGACCAAAGCCGTAAAACGGCTTTGCGGCACGCCGCCCACTTTCTCAAGTTTCTCCGCTGTCCAGCTTTTTGCAAGCTCACGAAGTTCTGAAAGGCCTTTGAGGTTTTTTGTTGCTTTGGCCTCAAAAGCGGCATTGATAAGAGCAAGCAGTAAAGAAAGAGCGTGGTTTGGCTTTAGGGGGACCCACAAATCTGCACCCGCTGCCGTATTGCTAAGGACAGGCCCGGCAAAGGCGAGCTGCATGTGTACTTCTTTTGGAGACGATTTTGTGGCAGACCAAGCGGTGCGCGTGGGGACAACAGGGCCCCAAGTCTCTAAAATATCAGCACCAATGGCGATGACGCAATCGCTGTTTGCTATGTCATAGCCAACACGCCCCATGCCGTCCACAAGACGAAAAGCACGAGCCACACTTTGTGCTTCATGCGGCATCATAAAGAAGCGGTTTGAGCCAAGTTGCCCTGTAAGGCCCGAAAGAAGGTCGTTGATTGTGCCGTTTTCATCACCAGAAATAACGGCAAGGGCTTCGTCTTTGTTTGCGGCTTTTTGGACTTTTTGTAGCTTAGCGACAAGTAATGCCCTTGCTTCTTCCCAAGAAATAGCCTCATAGCTTCCGTCTTGTTTTTTACGCAAAGGCTTTTGCACACGTTCAGGGGCATAGCGCATTTGTGCTTCGGCGGCGGCAAGGGCAGTAACACCGCCTCCGCCAAGGGGATTGTCTTCGCTCCCAGAGACGGTGACAGTTCTGTCGTTTACAAGGCGTACCTTTGTGGCCACAGAAGAGGGGCACATTTTGCTGACTGTGCGAACAAAATGCGTTTCGCCTTTTTCAAGTCGCGGAATCCACGGCCAATTTTGCGTCCAGATGGAGAGGTCGTCAAGGCTTTTCCATATAATGGGGCTTGCCAAGGTTCCAACAGCGGCGCCCGCTGCGGCCCCAACTGCGAGCTTTAAAAAGCTTCGTCTGTCAAGCATACGCGTTTCCTTCCTTTTATTTAATCGAAGCTGAAAAATCTCTCTTTGACCTCATAAAACTGGCAGAAAAGTATCTTAAATATCTTTATTTCTGGCAATTTTATTTACGGATTTTGAGCTAAAAATGTTACACTTCAAACACTGAGCCTGTCTGCACTGCCGCCTATTTATGGCACACAAAGCAGGCATTGCTGGCATTGGTGATTTCATAGTGATTTGGGTTTGCGTGACATTGTTCACATTCCCACATCTTCATCGTTGTTGGGCGGTATTCTGTCAGCCTGTTTTCTTCAAGTTCTGGGGTGCCGTTCATTTTATATACAGGGATATGACATTGTGAGCAAAGTTCAGCTTCTGTGAAGGTGTGGCAAGTGTTACAAGTCGCCAAAGAGTGTGCGGCGTGTGAAAAGAAAACATTGTCGGGTTGTTTTTGATAAACCTTCCATTTTGTTTCTTTTTGTGGCTTCACATACTCGTCAATATAGGCCATTTCTTTAGGTGAACCGCTCATGGGGCGACTGTGACAGACGGCGCAGTCTTCAGTTGTTGGAATGCCAGAAAATTCGCCATTGTCTTGTACATAATGGCAAGTTGAACAGGTGAGTGATGCCCCGATAACGTGTTTTGTGTGGCTAAAGTCAACTGGCTGTGCTTCTGTTTTGTACATAAGCTTGGGAAAGATTACCCAACCAACAATCAAGGCCAGTACAATGCCCACCACAAAGGGGACAAGGCACAAAAGACCACATTTTTTGGCACTGCTGTGCTTTTTTTCCGCAAAAGGCTCTGGCTGTTTTTTTTCCATATTCTTGCCCCAAGATGTTATGTGGCTTCAGATTATTATGGCTAAATGCCTGTAACAAAAATCCGCATTTTGTTACTTTTTCGTATAGCCTATGAGTGGCCCTTATGTCAAGCGTGATGTGGGCGGCTGCCGTCGGCTATAAGGAAATTTTGCAGTTTTATCGGTGGAGAAGGAAGCCTTGTACTCTCAATGAGCAGAGCAGGCGGCAGCCTGCGGGGTTCTTCGACCTAGCTTTGCCCAAAGAGAGGCTTTTGCCAATGCAACTTAGCTTCAATGTATACTTAATAGGGTTTCCAAAGGGGATTATCCCCTTTGGCCGCCGGAGGCAATGTTTTTCAATACAATCTCACTTCGATGGTGTTTTCATTGATTTGTACGAGGTCCGCGGAATTGGGTTGTCTGTTAAGGTCAAGTACAAGGCGGGTATTGTCGCCTTGTTTTCCAAGGCGGAATTTATTGAGCAGGGTATTTTTTGGAATGCGGGGCAATTCGAGGGCCCAGTTTCCTTGAAGGTCGATGACGAAGCGGTCTGGTTCAAAGAGCGAGAAATACTTGGCTTTTAAGGGGGTATCGCCGATAAAGCGCAAGGCTAGGCGACGAGGGCCCACTTCAAGGCGCATACGGGTGATGACGCCTTGCCCGTCAGCCACTCTCTTTGGGGCATTGCTGATCATAACAACAAGCTCTTCGGCGGGCCTTGTGTTGGGCTTTGGGCTTTCAAGGGCTTCTGGATTTTCAGTATTCTTTGGTGCTTCGGCGCTTTCAGCGAGAAGTGGCTCTTTGGGGGGAATGCTTGGAGCTGGCATAGCAGAGGCTTGTGGCTGGGCAAGAGCTTCAGCTTTTGTGCTGTCCTGTTTATCGTCTTGTTTAGGAGCAGGGTCTTGCGCTTTATCTTGTGCACTTTCAGCATTTGCTGCTTCTGTTGGCCTTGCGCTTTCTTCTTTTATTTCTTCGGTTGAAGGCAGTTTTCTGCGTTCAATTTCGGCATCTTCACGCACTGTCCCTTGGTCTAAAGGCACGACAACACCGCTTGCGCCTTCTTTTGGGCTTTCTTTATCTTCTTTTTTTTCGCTTAAAGGGCTTTTTTCTGCAAGAGCTGTATTTTGTGCAGGCTGCATATTTTCTTTAATTTCTTCCGCTTTGCTTTCTTTTTCTTCAGAAGAAGGCTTGGTATTGCTTGCTTCTTTTGAAGGTGTCGCATCAATATTTGCCTCTGCTGTGGCCATTTCTTGGCTTTGCATGGCCTGTGTTGGGGCTTCCTTGGTCAATTCATGTGCCGCCATAGCTGCAAGAGCTAACATAATGGCGGCAAGTATGCTTACAATACCTATTTTTGACATTTCTTTCCTCTTTGTTGTTCAGTGCTGATTAGCTTTTTGTTACATTTTGCTTTCTGTCGCTGTAAGCAATTGCCTTGCATAATCAAGTGAAGGTTCAAACTCAAGAGCTTTTTTAGCACATTTCGCGGCCTTTGCAAAGAGCTTTAGTTCGTAGTAAATTCTGCCAAGATTGCAATAGGCATGAGTATCTTCTGGTGCCAATTCTATGACACGTTGATACATTTTTAAGGCAAAATCGTGCAGGCCAAGCTTGCGGAGTTCGGTGCCAAAATCGGTGAACATATGCTTGTGTGGCGCGATAAGGTCTGGCTCGTCAAGAATTCTTTCAAAAAATTGCAAAGAGCGCCCTGTTCCTTCTTGCTTGTACTTGATGAGCGCCATAGCAAAATCAAGGCGCAGGGCGTGGTCAAGCTCAAAGGCCTTTATACATTCTCTTTTTGTGTAGTTTTCTGAGGAAAAGGAAAAGTCTGTTTCTGTCTTTTTTTGGTAAAACATATCGTCCCCTTGCGTGTTGCCTTCTGGCAAGATGGTTATGTGGGGCTGTGCCACAAAAAAATCGTTAAAATCTTCATGTGCCAGGTCAAAAAGAGGCCATGCCTTGTTTTGTGCGGCGTCAAAGCGTTGAATTATATAATCTTTTCCGTCTTCCCAGACAAACCAAAAATAGAGATTTTTCCCTGATTTTTTACAGCTTTTATTGGATTTTTCTGTCCCAAAAGAGTCAACACTTGCATAAACGCCAAGATATCCTTGCAATTCCATATAAACCTCATAAAACTGTACAATATTTTTTCTTGTAAGGCAAGAAGGCCAAAGTCCTTACGATTTTTTGACTTTCCTAAAGTTTATGCATTTTGTGTGCCGTTTTAAGACTCCTGCACAATTCATTGTGCGGAGTCTTGGAGTTTTGGCGGTTCTCAAAAAATAAGACAGTGCACATTTTAAGGCCTCTGCATAATTCCAAAAAATGACAAAATACATGGATTGCTTCGCTGTCCATTTATGTAAGGCTCATTCTCCGCCTAACATAAACGCACTTTGTGCGCCCCTTGGGTGGCTGCTTCGCTGTGCTCGCAATGACTTTCGCAATAATACCAGGTCATTGCGATGAGCAAAGCGACGCGGCAATCCATGCCTTGTTGAATTATGCAGACATCTTATTTTGCAACAAATTTTGCTAAAAAAATAATTTGCAGTGGTCTTGTTTTATTTTGACAAGCAAAAAAAGGGATTGTATAGTCCTTCAACAACAAAAAATTTGGAGAAAAAAATGGAAAAACTTCCCATAAAGCGTGCCCTGCTTAGCGTTACGCACAAAGACGGTCTTGTTGAATTTGCGAGCTTTTTGCACAAGGCGGGTGTTGAGCTTGTTTCAACGGGCGGTACTTTTAAGCTTCTTGCTGAAGCTGGCTTGCCTGTGACGGCTGTGAGCGATGTGACGGGCTTTCCAGAGATCTTGGGCGGGCGAGTAAAGACCTTGCATCCTTTTATTCATGGCGGTATCTTGGCCGATAAAGACGATCCAAGCCACCTTGAAACCCTAAAAGAACACAAAATCCAAGCCTTTGACCTTATTTGTGTCAATCTCTATGACTTTGCAAAGGCCAAGGCCGACGGCCTTTCAGTGCGAGAAGCCATTGAGTCTATTGACATTGGCGGGCCTTGTATGTTGCGTGCAGCGGCAAAGAATTTTCATTCGATAGCTGTTGTGCCTTCGCCAAGTTTTTATCAAGAAATCATGAAGGAAATGCAGGCAGATGGCAATGCCCTTTCGCTTTCTCTTCGTCAGAACATGGCGGCAAGGACTTTTGCGGCTACGGCTGAATATGATGCGATGATCGCCGCTTTTTTGCAGTAAAAATTGTATCTTTTCATAAAAAAGGGCTGGTTTGTGTGAAAACCAGCCTTTTTTTATGTTCGTTAAAGCAAAAGACTTGCTCTATTTTTTCGTTGTCGACTCAATAGTCGGCACTGAAAAATATACTAAGCAATTGGAATTGAAAACATTTTAGCTAAAAATACGCTAATAAAATTGCAAGAAAAATGAGTATGGCATACGATTTTCTTGCAATTTTATGAAGTCGGAGATACATTTTTCAGGGCCGACAACCAACATTTTTGCGAAAGCAAAAATGTTGCGCCACGAAAAATAAGCCAGAACTTGCTTCTGGCGTCCCCGAAGGGGTATTTGGAGTGAGCGTGCCTTTCTGAAAAAAGCGTGAAAGCACTTTTTTCAGCATCGACTCAATAGTCCGTTCAAAAAAGGTGAGATGCAAGGAAGCGAAAAAAGTCAAGTTGTGCAGTGTATTGGACATACATAAGCAGCTTGACTTTTTATCGCTGACGCAGCAGGTGGCCTTTTTTGAACGGACTGTTAAAACTCAAGCCTGAATGTACCAAAGACCATGTGTCCTGTTTCGTGTTCAGAAGCGAGCAGATTATAATTTACACCAAAGCTCATATTTTCATTACCAAAATCAAGACCTATGCCGCCATTAAAGGCGATGTCGTCTACATTTTGCATTTCAAAGGCAGATGTTCCCGCAAGGCCTATTGCAGTGACCTTAGAATTGGCTTCTAAATCGCCAGCGGCAAAAATAACACCAAGGTCGAGCTTGGGCGTAAAGTGCCAGCCGCTGTGATCGTCCATATCTATGTCTTTTTGGAAGGCGATGCCTAGGGGGAAGTACCACAGATTTTGGGTATCGTCTTCTACTTCAAACATGGGGCCATTGTTCATGATTGTGTGTCCAGGCACGCTTACGCTCATAAAACGTGCACCCACATGAGGGATAATGTCGACGATGTCGCTTTGAATGACATATTCGGCAGTAAGTCCTGCCATAAACAAGTCTGAGTCCACCTCTACACTGTTAGAGCCAAGGGCCAAGGCTGAACTTATTGATTGATTGACTTCGTTAGACACCTGTGTATAGCCCACATCGCCTATGAGTCCAAAGCCGCCATTGCGATAGGCCGCATAAAGACCCACGCCAAAGAAGTCAAAGTCATTGTTTGTGTTTGTGTAGCCAAAGCTTTCTGTTTGTCCTGCGCCCAAGTTAACACTTAGGCCTAGCCTGAACATTTCATTAAAGCTATAGTCTATGCCAAGATTTAAGCCTGTAAGGCCAGTATCATAGCTGTGTTGAGAAGCGTCGCCTTGGCCTTCTACCTTTGACCATTTATACATGGGCATAAGCCAAAGGCCCAGGCCATTTTGTATGCCTTCTGTCAGGTCTGGACTATCGCCTGCGGGGATACCTGTACTGATTTCGCCATTTTCAGCCACATTCACCGAGCCCATTGCTTGGCCTCCATTTGCATAGCTCCCCATGACATTGCGGGCAATGGTGGCGGCACTTGAGGCCATGCCCACATTTAAGGTGGCTATGTTCACCCCGCCCATGGCAGAAGACTGTTTGGCGTCTTCAATGGCTCTTACGGTTTCTTCGGGCTTTGTGGCACCAAGTCCATAATTGTAGCTTAGCGCACGGGAGAGATATTGCTGTAAAGCTGTGCCACCGTCATAGTTGAGGCCAGATTCACGCATGAATTGATCTATTTGTTCGGCGCTGGTGTCAGAGAATAAGGGGAAAACTTCCTTTGCGGGCACTTGTTGCAGGGTCAGGGTATAGCTGCCATTAGAACCTGTAATGCCAGGATCAGAATGCGCGGCATGATTTACTTTCAAAAGTGCCGTATCGGTGGTTATTTGTGTGGCTTGTGGATTGGCGGCATTATAGCCAAGTCCTTGCCAAAAAGAGCCATCGCCCTTAGCCATGTTGATGTGTAATTCTTGGCCTGCATAGCCTTCACGTATGTGCAAGCGTGAAGTGTCGGCAATACGCAATTCACCAGGGCCCGCTAAGAATGTAGAGCTGCCATTGTTTTGACTTTCATGTGCCCCAGGGGCAAGATCATTACGCACCCCATTGGCGTCCACCATGAGCAAGGAATTATAGCCAAAAATAGCCGAACCTCTTTCCACATTGTTGGGCTCGGTGGCAGAACCAAGGTCCACGATCTGGTATAAGGCACGATTGTCTTCGTCAGTATTATAGAATTGTATGGCATTGCCATTAACACGCAAGAGAGAGCCGTCTACAAGAACAGTACCGTGCTGTGTGCCGCTAGCTGCGTTCAAGTCAATGCTCGCCGCTGCATTGCCTTGGGGATTATTGATATAGAGGGCGGCGCTTATATTGTTGGCATTGTTCGCATCATAATAATCTGTACCCCAAGTAATGGCATTGCTATCTACAGAGCCGTCTAAGTCATAATCGCCGTACCATTGAGGGTTTAATTGGCCGA
This sequence comes from uncultured Desulfovibrionaceae bacterium, assembly GCA_964370125.1. GTDB lineage: Bacteria > Desulfobacterota > Desulfovibrionia > Desulfovibrionales > Desulfovibrionaceae > CAYJIB01. The sequence continues at coordinate 16,898 of CAYJIB010000016.1, read as the reverse complement.
GTTCCACAAGCATAAGGGGGACGCTAATATTGTCGTCTATATGGCCTGTGGAGAGCACAGAATTTTGCCCCATGGCCAAGGTTCCACGCATGACATTGTCTTTAGGACTTGTGCCGCTATTGTCTTCAAAGCCGTCTGCAAAATGGATCGTTGAAGCAGTGTAGGCATCGGCTATCCATGAAGTGCCAATTTCTGTGGGATTCCACTTACTGCTTGCAAAAAAAGTCAAGTCTGCTAAGTCCGAAGCTCCAGCTTCAGATTGTCCATCGCCCTGCACATTTACAACAGCTTGCTCTCCCATATTGCCCACTAAAATAAGGCCATTCGCATTGAGCCCACCAGTGGCGTTAAGGTCTTCTGCATCGCCATTGATGCCGCCTGTGGTCACCGTGGTGGTGCCAAGTATTTGTAAGATTTGACCTACCTTATTAAGTTCCTCTTTTTCTGGACTAAGCACCAAGCTGCCCACGGTGGTTGTGCCCTTTAGCTCGTCAAAAATTACGGGCGTTTGCGAGTCACTTCCCCACATGTGCAGCTTCATTTCCCCCATAACGGTGGTATTGCCGCTGGTAGTGATTTTGCCCTCACCAGAGGAAGTAGCCGCAGCGTCACCCACGGTCAGATCGCCTTCCACATGGATATTGGCTAGGGTATTGGTGGAAGTATTTTCTATGTTCACACTTTGCACATCGACATTGCCAAGTACGGTGAGGGAGGCGCCCTTAGCCATGGCTAGGACGCCTTCCACATCGCCATCAATGGCTCTGTTGCCATCGCCTTGGACGATATTGCCGACTGTCGTATTGCCCATGATATACAGACCTGTATTCACAAGTGAAGTACCAATAGCCGAACCAAGTATCACATTGTGCTGGGCCATTGTGCCTGTACCAAGGCTTAGGGTGCTTGCGCTAGAGCCACCAGCAATATCCACATCATCATTCAGCTGAATATCGCCTTCGGCAAGCACGGTATCGGGATTACCGCCAAGCAAGGCGAGCTTGGATGTCGAGTCTACTGTGGATAAGGCATTGCCTCGCAAGCCTTGTACTTCTACATGATAGGCATTGCCGCCATTGGCATCACCCAAGCGCCCTGCGCCCAAGGTATTGTCTGGCAAGGAAAAGTTGAAGTTTGCATCTGCTAAAGTCAGGCCTTCGGTGCTCACATTTAAGTCTTCAAGGCGGACAACACCTTTCATACCAGCTGTGCCGCCACTGTATATGCTCGTGTTGAGAGAGCCCTCAATATAGCGGCTAGCAATATCGTTAATATTGCTTTTTAGAGTGGCCATAGAGATTGGTGCATTGGTGCCGTCCCAGCCATTTGCAATGGTCAAGCGACCGTTAAGGGTTATGCTATTGTCGCCTATGGTGCCGCCTTCGGTAACATAGCCAAGATCGCTTTGATTAACAATAAGTTCACTGTGAACTTCCAGAGCGATTTTGCCTGTGCTTGCGTCCACACTCAAAGTGGTAGCACTGGTGTCGAGTGTAGCACCGTTCGAGACAGTTAATGTGCCATTCTCAATATCAATATCCTTGAGCGCTTCCCAAGAGCCCCTTTGTACAAGCATGGCGTTTGCGCCTTGCACTTGCACAGCGGCGTCAAGAGTGCCACCAGACAGGGCATAGTCGCTGCCTAAGATGAGCCCGCTAGCGGTTATGGCGTCGCCATCATCAGCCAAGGTCACCTTATCAGCCGTGAGGCCTTTGCTTACTAATACAGAACCGCCAGTAATCGTTAAATTATCGGCTTCGCTGTCTGCCGTATTGACAATGCTGAGATATTCAGCGCCTATTGTGCCGTTATAAAGTGGTGCAGGGGATGACTTGTACGAGCCAATGTTCAAAGTTTGCTCACCGTCAGCTTGCAAGGTGAGATTGTTTGCATAATACATGGGGGCAGATTGCCCCGAAGGCGAGGCAGCAAGGGCAATCTGCCCTGCTGTGGGTGCAGGGGGTACTGTGCTGCCGTCTATAAAAGCATTGGCAGACAATGTTCTGTCATTATCGTGGAAAAGACCATCCGCAATATGCAAGCCTGCGCTCGACAGATCAAGGGCATTGTCATCGTCCATGCGCCAAGTGCCATCTTTTACAGAGAAATAGCTGGCATTGTCATTGCCCTGCAAATTCGCATTGATGAGTCCACCGCCGGCACGGGGGTCGTTTATTGCGGCAAAACTTCTTGATTTAAAGGTCACAGCGCCAAATTCGATGCCAGCTTCGGTTGTGGTGGCCGTACCTGCTGTGATGGTGGCGGCATTAAGGGCGGTATTTCCCACATTGCCCGTACCGATAATGGTTAAAGGGCTAAGGACTGTAAGAGAACCGTCAGCATAGCCATCTTCTCCCAAGACATTCAAAAGAGCAGCCGAAAGGAAGTTTTCATGTGTTCCTGCTGTGTTGGCGCTTAGTGTATGATTGTTCGTGCCAGCTTTATAAAGATGCAAGGTATTGGCTTTTAGTTCGCTGTTATTATTTAAGGCAATTTGTCCGGCTTGCGGTGTTGTGCTACCATTGAGAATTTGAGCAGGATCAATGGTCAAGTTACTGAATGAAAGGATAGTATCATAAACACCGTCAGAATCAACATCATAGGCACCCTGTGGTGTAAAGCCAGGACTTGTTTCTAATTTTGCAACAGAATTGGCGTTTATATCTATGACAGCGTTTGCTGTGTCGGTGTACTCCCTAAATACATCCAAGTTGCCATATACGTCGCGGAGAGTAATCCCTAAGTTTATGTTGCCGTCGGCATGAAGGCCACGAAAAGCTGCTTCAGAGCCGCCCTCAATGGTCAAGCTTTGTATGGTATTGGCAAGGGGAGTGGTCCCTGTATAATCAGCATCTACAGTTATGAGATCTTGATTAAAATTGACAAGGCTGCCGTCTAGATTGTCCTCTGCTAGGGTAAGCCCCGTGGCTATAAGTTCAGAATTTTCGGCAAAGGTGGTGTTTATGCCCTCCAGGCTGAGGTCAGCGGCAGCCGTGCCGGCAGCATTGAATGAATGAAGATTGCCTTGGACATTTAAGAGGCTTTTGCTAGCAATACCGTTGTCATTGTTTATGAAATTGTTCGTATTTTGCAAAAGCAAGGTGCCGCCATCTGCAATGTTTAGGGTGGCTGCTCCTGAATCAAATGAATAATCATTACCGCTTGTTATATACACATTTCCATTAACGATGTGTACGGTGCCCGAGCTTATGGTATAGGTGGAATTACGGGTGGCATAAGAGCCCTCTTGACCACTCTGTATAGTTAAAGATCCCGTCTCAATTTTTGAGCCATCACCTGCCTCAAGGCTAACAGTGATATCTCCCGCTTGATCATTGTCAGGGCCCGTGCCGATGGTAAAGTCGCCAAGCTTGTTAGCGCCTGTCATGTCGTTTTGGATGTTGAGCGTGTAGTCACCACTGCTGGTATTGTTGGTGCTAAGATCATCACCGGCTTGTAAATCCCCAGCTGTCCCGATGGTCAGGTCATGGTCTGCGCCAAGGTCTACCGCCAAGGCCACATGGGCAACACTTGCCGTCAGCATACTTGCCACGATCAGAGAACCAAAGACATTGAGTAGGCGGCATTTTTTGAGCACAGCCTTGTACCTATTGATGAGATTTCCCATTGCGTTTTTTGTGAGCATAATTTTTCCTTTACATTTTTTGATAGTCGAAGCTGAAAAAGTGTTTTTTGCTAGCTTGAGCACGGTACGCTGTTATAATACAGATCATCAGGGCAAATATCTTGCCCGTGAAGCCATTCAATGCTCAGGCCTGCTGGCCTTACCTTTGCAAATAATTCTTTATTCTTCAGCTCTTTAAATGGCGCAAATTCCAGATATGGCTTTACATCAAAGATACGCTGCTCATTATTGCTAAAGGTTACAAGCAAACAATAATCTTCGTATATAGCGACTTTTGTAGCTCTTGGCCTGTTCATATACTTAACGCAATCCTTCAATTTTTATTACTTCTCCGCTTTCATTCCACGCTCGCCACGCCGCCATAATCTCATCTTCGTGAATAGCACACCATGCCTCGACAAGCTTAGCTTTTTTTCGTGGAAGTTCACCCTCTATAAGGTTTCCTTCAAAATCATACACAGCCTCAAATTCATTGAACTTTGCATGAAAATGAGGCAATTTATGCCTTGAATTGAGCTCCTTGTAAATATAGATAAGTATTCCGTAAAATTGTGATATAATAGGCATAGCTCTCTTCCTTCTTTCAAACAGCATGACAAAGTGTAATTCTTAATGCATTCGAAAGTATACAACAAAAGCATAAGACAAGGCAAGGAAAAACTCACAAAAAAAAACAAAAAACTGCAATAATCCCGAAATTATGCGGGCTTTATCGCAGTTTTTATTGTTAAGGATTGAAAAATAAAGGCAGCTAGAATGAGTAGCCAAAGCTTGCGTTTACTCGATAAGCATTGTCACGTCTGTTGACATTCCAGCTGGTATCGTCCCAATCTGCGCTCAAGAAACCAAGCTCAAGGACAAGGGCCAAGTTTTCATAAATGTCGTACTTTGTATTGAAGTTGATCTCCCAAACATTGTCGTCTTCAGTCAAGAAGGTATTGGTCGGATTGTAGCTGTATGAAGCCGTAGAATTGTTGGGATTGTAGGTATTGGCCTTGTTTGTGCCTGTATAATAGGCCACACGAATGAGGTGCGACATATCTTCGATAAAGGTCAAATCCTTTACCTGCAAAGCTCCGCCCCATGTTCCGACAGGCGATGAACCCATAACTTCTACAGAATTATTGCCCGATCCATAATAATCGCCAAAGCCAAAGCTTGTGCCTGCCCATTGCGGATTGAGAATAGGCATCATGCCGCCGCCTTTATATTGAGCATCAGAATCGTTGCCCGAGGCGTACCAGCCAATAAGGCCAGGTGTCGCCATGTCAAAGGCGTATTCTGCAATGGCCGCCACATAATAACCCTTTGTCTTCATTGCATAATAATTTGTCGGTGCGCCAGAGTTGGGGGCGTATACGGCGTCGGTGTCTGCGTCACCATAAGTGAAATCAACAGCAAAGCGGAAAGGATCAAAGGCGATGAGCTCTGCGGTGATCCCTGCAAACCAGATATTGGCGTCTGGTAACATATTAAAAGAGCCGCTGGGGCTGCCTGTTAAGGGCAGGTTTTGCCCGCCTATGTTTACTGTTGGCATAGAATAGACATTGTTTGTGCCTTCTACCCAGCCGCCGATATTCTTGCCTGTAATGCCGTACATGCCCCAAGGCGTGACGTTTAGGCCGTCAAATTTCATCGGAAGGCTAAGACCCACAAAATCGGCCGCATCGTGCCCGCCAAGGGTAGAGCTTGAACTCAAAATGCCATTGCTTCCGTATTCATTATTAACGGTATTGTCGGCATAAGTGCGAAGCCAGAAAAGCGTTGCGCTGATGTATTCGTTAAAGGTCTTTGAAACAACAATACCCGCAACATCGTCGTTAAGGACGGCAGAATCTGCCACCATGCCCGGCAATACCAAGGGCTGAAGACCCATGCGGACTTGAATGTCTGTATCGGGGATTACCCAATCAAGATAGGCGTGTTTGACTTCGACAGTTATGCCGTCACCGCCAAGCTGTCCACCAGAAGCGCTTTGCCCCCAAAGAATGTCGTTTTCAATCTGAAAGACACCGCGCAAGTTTTCATTGGCGATCATTTCAAGCTTTAAGCGAACTCTTTGCGAAGGCCTAAAGCGATCGCTTTTTGAAGAGCTTGGATCGTGCGGAAAGGCTTCGCCATTTTCAACATTTGACCAACCAAAATAAACTTGGAAAATCCCTGAACCTTTGAACTCAACAGCAGAAGCGCTTTGGCTTGCCCCAAAAAGCAGGCCAGCGGCCAAAAGAAGTGTTGCTAGACGTTTCATTTTTGTCTCCTTACGGTTATGCGTTTATGGTAAAATACACCTCATCTCTGCATAGCAGTCTAGCTTGCGAAAAATGCTCTGACAAGGGGATTAGTCAAAATTTTTGTACTTATCACAGGATTTATAAGTAGGTAAAAATATAATATTTTGAAGAGATTAAAGAAGAGTAGATTTTTTTTACGGTTGAGTTGTAAAAAAGTGTACAAGATTTTGTACGAAGCGAGAGCGAGGGTAGAGAGGTGTTTTTTTAAAGACAAAAAGGCTGTAAAGCAAGGCCCTATCCGCGTCTTTTTTGTTGGTAAAATATATAAAAAATCAAACAAAAGGCGGCAATGTCCGTTGAGATATTGCCGTCTATGGCAAGAAAAGAGGCAAGCAACAGAAGCAGTCGCAAAAGCCACGACAAAGGCCCAAAAAACCAGGCCTGTAAAGCTGAAGCTAGGGCAATGACGCCCAAAGACGCAGAAAGCAAAGCCCAAAATTGTGCCAAAAAACTTAGGGGAGAGACAAGAGAAGAGCAGTCTGTGCCAAACAAAAGCACAGGGTTGCCAATAAAGAATAAGGGCACAATAAAACCTGCCGCACCAAGTTTCATTGCTAAGAGCGAAGTTTTTAATTCATCGGCTTGCGCAAGACCTGCCGCTATATACGAAGACATCGCCACGGGCGGCGTGATATTTGATAAGCAGGCATAGAAAAGACAAAACATATGCGAGGCCAAAGGACTGGCCCCAAGTTCAACCAGCAAGGGCGCTGCAACAGTTGCCACTATCACATAGGCAGCAAGGCCCGGCACACCCATGCCCAAGACCAGGCTCATGCCCATAACGAGCAAAGCGCCAATATATACAAAGCCGCCCTCTGCAAGACTCACGACTTCATAGCCCACATTCAAAGCTAAGGCCGTAAGCGACACCACGCCAATAATCACACCAATAATCATACAGGCAACACCCACGACAAGACAGAGCATTGCGCCTTCATAAAGGGCTTGTACGATAGCTCGCATAGACATGCGCGTTGACTTGCGCAAAAAAGAAGCCAAGACAGTGGCGAGAATAGCAAAATTTGCTGCGTACAAAGGGGTATAACCCAGATAAAAGGCTAGACACAAAACAAATAAGGGCGCAAGCAAATGCCCCCTTTCAACAAGGACGCTGCGCACAGAAGGAATTTCTTCTTGGTTCATGCCCTGAAGGCCAAGCTTCTTTGCTTCAAAATGCACTGAAAAAATGAGAGTAAGATAGTACAAAAAAGCAGGTATAGCGGCCGCAAGCATCACTTCTGAATAAGGGACTCCCAGAAATTCTGCCATGATAAAGCCAACGGCGCCCATAACAGGTGGAGCGAATTGCCCGCCAGTAGAAGCCACAGCCTCAACCGCCGCCGCAAAGGCCGAAGGGTAGCCCGCACGCTTCATTAGGGGAATGGTGATAGCCCCTGTTGTGGCCACATTGGCTATGGCCGAACCGTTGAGCATTCCCATAAAAGCAGAGGCAAGCACTGAAACCTTTGCCGGGCCTCCAGCCTGACGCCCGACAAGCCCAAGACATAAGTCATTGATAAAGAATGAAAAACCGCTGTGCTTTAAAAAAGAAGCCAAGAGCATAAAGACAAAAAGATAGGTCGCAGAGACGCCAAGGCCAAGGCCAAAAATACCCTGAGTTCCCCAAAAAAGATGTTCGGCTAAGCGATCCCAAGTAAGACCGGCATGGCCAAAAGGCAAGGGGAGTGCGTCGCCAAAGAGGGCGTACAAGACAAAAAGAGCGGCCAAAAAAGCCAAGTTTTTTACAACACGTCTGGCCATTTCAAAAAAGGCAAAAAGGCCCATTGTGGCGACGACATATTCAAAAGGCAGCAAAAAACCGCCACGGTAAACGATGCTCTTGTACATAAAGAGCAGATACAATAAAGAAAATGCAGCGGCGCAGGCACACAAAACCGTATAGGAAGCGCCTATTGTCTGCCAAATTGTCGTCGATTGCTTTGCTGAAAATTCTTCTTTCTTTGTTTTGAAGGTGGGATAGGTCAAAAAAACCAAGAGGCTTAAAAAAAGCAGGTGGACCGCTCTCAAGCTCATACTGTCAAGCACTGGGAAAGTGTTGACAAAGAGTTGAAAGCAGGCCCACACAAGAGCGAGTATAAAGACGCAGACTTCAAAAAATTTTTTGAGCATCAATTCTTTAGGCTATGAATAGGGGCAGGAATGCGGCCACCTAGACCGATAAAGCGAGAAGCGTCGCCTTTTGGGATGTCCATAATGCTGGCCTCACCAAGCAAGCCGCCAAAATGCGCCACATCGCCAATGCCTTTGCCAGGCACAGGAATAATGCGCACTGCTGTTGTTTTGTTGTTGATCATGCCAATGGCCATTTCGTCAGCAATGATGCCAGACAAAGTAGCCGCAGAGGTATCGCCAGGCACAGCCACCATATCAAGGCCGACAGAGCAAACAGAGGTCATGGCTTCAAGTTTTTCTAGGCTTAAAAGCCCAGCCCTTGTTGCGGCCTCAATGCTTGAATCTTCTGAAACAGGAATAAAGGCCCCAGAAAGACCGCCAACATGAGAAGAGGCAAAGGCGCCGCCTTTTTTAACGGCATCATTGAGCATGGCGAGCACGGCTGTTGAGCCAGGCGCACCGATGGTAGAAAGACCCATGCTTTGGAAAATTTCTCCGACAGAATCGCCTACCGCTGGTGTTGGGGCAAGAGAAAGGTCAGCCACACCAAAGGGGATATCTAAGCGAGAGGCCACTTCTTTACCGATGATTTCGCCAACTCGAGTGACTTTATAGGCTGTGCGCTTGATCACTTCAGCCACTTCACTAAGGGTCACTTCTTGTCCGCTCTCCATAAGACGGTCAATGGCTTTTTTTACAACACCAGGCCCAGAAACGCCCACATTGATGACAACATCTGGTTCGCCAACACCAAGGTAAGCCCCCGCCATAAAGGGCACATCTTGGGGGATATTGGCAAAGACGACGAGCTTTGCGCAACCTATGGCGTCTCTGGCGGCTGTGGCGTGGGCTATGTCTAGAATGCGTTGTCCCATAAGGGCAACAGCGTCCATGTTGATGCCCGCTCGTGAAGAGGCGAGATTGATGGAAGAGCATATGCGCCCAGTTGTGGCAAGGGCTTCTGGCAAAGAATCGATGAGATTTCTTTCGCCCGGAGTCATGCCTTTTTCAACAAGTGCGCCAAAGCCACCAAGAAAGTCTACACCGACTTGTTCTGCGGCTTCATCAAGCATTTTACAGGCTTTGACCATTTGGTCACGTGAAAAAGAAGCCCCAACAACGCCAATGGGGCTTATCGATATACGCTTGTTTACAACAGGGATACCAAAGCGATCGCCCACTTCATCGCATACACGCACGAGTTGTTCGGCGTATTTGGTGATTTTTTGGTGTGTTCTGTAGGCAAAGACATCAAAGATGTGCGAGGCGCAATCAAAGAGAGAAATGCCAAGGGTGACTGTGCGCACGTCAAGGTGTTCGTGACGCAACATATTAAGGGTACTGACTATTTCGCGATCGGTTAGCATGGTGTGTCCTGTAGTGTTGAGGTCTTTTATTATATGGGTGTTTTGTTAATTAGTCGCAGCTGAAAAGTCTTAAAGCCTCTTAATTGTCATAATATGAGCGTAAGACTTGCGAGCGGACAGGGTGTCTGAGTTTGCGCAAGGCTTTTGCTTCAATTTGTCGTATGCGTTCACGTGTAACATTAAAGAGCTTGCCCACTTCTTCAAGTGTGTGGTCAGACTTTTCATCAATGCCAAAGCGCTTGCGCAATACCTGTTCTTCTCTTGGTGTTAGCGCAGAGAGGACAGAGGCGATTTGTTCAGAAAGCTTGGTATTGACCACTTCTTCAGCGGGCGCAACGGCTTTTTTGTCTTCAATGAAGTCGCCAAGGCTTGAATCTTCTTCATCACCAATGGGTGTCTCGAGCGAGATGGGTTCTTTGGCGATTTTTAAGACTTTTTTCACCTTTTCAACAGGATAATCCATGCGTTCGGCGATTTCTTCGGGTGTTGGGTCACGGCCGAGTTCTTGCACAAGATAGCGTGAAACACGGATAAGTTTGTTGATGGTTTCAATCATATGCACAGGGATACGAATGGTGCGCGCTTGATCGGCAATGGCACGTGTGATGGCTTGTCTTATCCACCAAGTAGCGTAGGTAGAAAATTTATATCCACGCTGATATTCAAATTTGTCAACAGCTTTCATAAGGCCGACATTGCCTTCTTGAATGAGGTCAAGAAATTGCAAACCACGATTTGTGTATTTTTTAGCAATGGACACAACAAGGCGCAAATTTGAACGAATGAGTTCTTGTTTGGCACGCATGGCGGCGGTATTGCCTCTTTTAATTCGCCAAAGCACTTCTTCAAGATCGGTTACTGAATGGCAGCATTTGTCTTGTAAGCGTTCTAAAATTTCGATTTTACCAAGAATCATTTCTTTGAAAGAAAAGACTTCATCGACGGTCATGTTGAGCTCCATGGCGACAGCCATTGGCGGCACTTCTCTCGCATCAAGTTGTTTGAAAAGATTTTGAATGTCTTCTTGTGTTTTACCTGTTGCGAGGATATAGGCGGACAAATCTCTTTGGCAGTTGCGCATTTGTCGTACATAGTCTTCGACGGTTTCGATGATGCGGTCGATGAGCGTTTTTTCTAATTTAATGTCACGCAGGCGGACGACAATGTCTTCTTTAAAGGCCATGATTTCACGCTGAATAGCGGTTACACGGCGCTCAAGTGTAGAGCAGGCGTCGAGCTTGTGATAGATTTTGCGCTTTTTCTTAAAGGTGGCCTTGATTTCATCAAGCAAGGTGATCACACGAGAGCGTTGGTTCATTTCGTCTTCGCTGGGATCGTCTTCTTCGATGGTTTTTACGACATCTTTAAGTTTTACGCGATTTTGCTTGAGGTCTTCGCCAACATTGATGAGTTCTTCAACAGCGACAGGCACTTCAACAAGGGCGTAGAGGACATCTTGCTCGCCCATTTCAATTTTCTTAGCAATGTGCACCTCGCCATCACGGTCAAGCAAAGGAACAGCGCCCATTTCACGCAAATACATTCGCACAGGGTCGGTGCTTCGCAAGGAAAAATCAGAAGTGTCTTTTTCATCAATGATTTCTAAACGGCTTTCAGCCAGTTCGCTTTCTGTTGGTTCGTTTGCGCTAAGGGTGATTTTCTTGCCTTCTTTTTCAGAATCAACAACAGCGATTTCCATTTGATCAAAGATATTGATAATTTCTTCAAATTGTTCTGGCGTATTGACCTCGAGCGGCAAGGCCTTGTTGACCTCTTCAAAGGTGAGATAGCCCACAGCTTTGCCTTTTACAATAAGGCTTTTGATTTGTTGAATGTCTTTAAGATTCGCCATTGTCTATCTCTCCTATGTCGTGCAGGGCGTGTAAAAGGGCAAGTTCTGAGGCAAAGTCGTCTTTGTTGGCAACACTTCGTAAAGCGGCAGAAACCGAGCTTGTTTTTGCCTTGCGTTGATGCGCCAAAATAGAGGCTTGCAGAGCCGCAAATTCACCGTCTTCATTATTCGTTGGGGGAGCGTCACCTTGACAGCATCGTTCCCAAAAAGTTTTTTCTTCTACTTCTAAATTGTCTGAAAAATCAGGCAAGTCTCCAAAGTTTAAGGCTTGTTGCCACACATTTTGTGCAAATCTGTGTTGCAAAAGCGAGGCCGCACCAAGATTTTCAAGACGGGGCCAAGCAAAGGGATAACGCATAAGAAAGGTGATGATCTCTCTTTCTAAGAGCTGTATGCGCTTTGGCGCTTTTTCTTGCGTTCCTGCTGGCCTTGCTTGTCTTTTTGCGGGGCTTTCTTGTCGCACATTTTGTCTTTGTGGTCTTTCCTGCTTGCTTGCTGTTGTTTGTTGCAAGGTCCAAGTGTTTTTTTGTTTTTCTTGTTGTTTTACTGCCAAGGCTCGCACATCAGCTTCATCAAGGCCAAGTCCCCTTGCCAAGTCAAGAGCATAACGCCCTGCAAGCTCAGGAATTTCTAAATCTTGCAAGAACTTTTTTGCCCATGAAAGTGCGTCGCACAAAGCCATGCCTTGAAGCACCTGCAAGCAAAAAGCCATGCCATCGGGCGCTTTTTTTCGCAAATCTTCAAAGCATTTTAAGCCCTTTGTTCGCAAAAGGCTGTCAACATCTTCCCCTTCGGGAAAGAGCACAATTTTGCAAGAAAGGCCTCTTGCAAGCATCATTTCTGCGGCACGCAAGGCAGCTTTCCGTCCTGCTCTGTCGCCATCAAATAAGATCTCCATGTGTGAAGTAAAGCCAGCAAGCCGCTTAACTTGTTCGGGTGTTAGGGCTGTGCCCAAAACACCTACGGACTCTTGAAAGCCAAATTGATGCAGGCTTAAGACGTCCATATAGCCTTCGGTCAAGAGGGCTGGTTTTCCCGTGGCAATAGCTTTTCGGGCTTGCGGCAGACCATAAAGATTGTCGCCTTTTTTGTACAAAATCGAATCGCTGCTGTTGATGTATTTTGCCTCATCTTCATCAGCAATAATGCGCCCACCAAAGGCAATGACAGATTCCGACAAAGCCTTTATGGGGAACATAAGCCGCCCACGAAAGCGGTCATAGAGCCTGCCTTCTTTACTTTTTCCGACAAGAGCGGACTCAACAAGCAGCTTTTCTGAAAAGCCCGCTTTTTTGAGGGCATCTGTTAAATCCTGCCAATCTCTTTTTGCAAAGCCAAGGCCAAAGGTCTTAATAAGTTCTTCTGTAAGGCCTCGTTTTTTTAAATAATTTCTGCACTCTCTGCCAAAAGGTCTGTCCAAATTGCTTGCAAAATGTTTTTCTGCCGCCTTGTGAATATCAAGGAGGGGTTTGCGCTTTGAATATTCTTGCCCAGCGCCTTTTGCAAAGCTTTTTCTTTGAGCAAGCACAATACCCGCTTCTTGGGCGAGCTGTTCAAGGCTTTCACGAAAATCAAGGCCGTTTATGCGGCTATAAAATTCAAAAATATCCCCTTTGGCTTGGCAACCAAAACAGTAAAAAAAACCTTCCTCTTCGTTTACAGAAAAAGAGGGTTTTGTTTCTTGGTGAAAAGGGCAGGGGGCCACCCATCTTGGGCCGTGTCTTTGCAAGTCCACATAGCGACGCACCAAGTCCACTATGTTGATTTTTGCTTTGACAGCCTGCACGGCCTCGTTGCCTTGATTTCTAAGCAATGTACTCATTGTCAAGCCTTGCCCTAAGGCTAATCAAAAGACACGAGGGTCATGCCGTCTCCGCCCATGTCTTCAGGCGCCAAAGCATAAGAAGAGACGCTTGGGAATGTGGCAAGCAAGGTGTGGACTTGTTTGCGCAATGCTCCAGTCCCCCTTCCATGAACAATCTCAACCGTTGAAAAACTTGACAATAAAGCCTTGTCTAAGAATTGTGTAAGCTCTTGTAAGGCTACATCAGCACGTTTTCCCCGCAAGTCAAGACGTAAACCCACACTTTTTTGTGCGCTTGTGTGTAAAAGACCAGTATTTTTGGTATTTTTTGTGCTTGTTTTTTGCTCTTCGTCCTTTGCCAGGCTCACCATATCTTTATCAACCCACAAAGAAACACCGTTCATCGAAAGTTTTATGCGACCTTGACGAATGTCGATTTCTTGAACTTGCGCGCTCTTCCCCCAAGGTCTGTGCCACACATTTTGCCCTATGTGTAACTTTTCAAGCTGCACTTTCTTGGCTTCTTCTACAGCTTCTTGCTTTTTTTCTACAGCAAGTTGCGCACGCATGGCAGAAAGATCTTTCATGGCGGCTTTGTGTTCAATCTTCTTATTTTTTAGGTCTTTTGAGATACTTTGTATAAGGTTATGCACTTCATCATAAAGTTTTTTGCGTTCTTTATTGGCTTTTTCTTCCCAAAGTGTTTGATTTTTAGCAATTTCTTTTTTTTCTTTTGCAAGAAAGTCTAAGTCTTGTTCACGTTCAAGGGCCAAAGCGTTCAAACGGTCCATAAGGGCCGACATATCTTCGCCGTCAAGCAAAAGATATTGTGCTGCCTTTTCAAGAACGCTTGCGGGCATTCCGTATTCCCTTGCCACATCAAGGGCTTGGCTTGTGCCGACTTGATCATAGGCCAAGCTGTACAGGGGCTGCTTTGTTTGCGGGTCAAAAAGCATGGAGGCCGCTCGCACACCTTCTTTTGTAAGGGCATAGCTTTTGAGGGCTGGGAAATGTGTGGCAGTGGCAACAAGCGCGCCTTTTTCTGCGAGAGTGTCAAGCACGGCTTGAGCGAGGGCTGCCCCTTGTGAGGGGTCGGTTCCTGCGCCAAATTCATCAAGCAAAACAAGGCTTTGTGGGCTAAGCCCTTCAAGGATAGAGGCGAGGTGAGCGATTTGCCCTGTGAAGGTTGAGACGTGTTCTTCAAGGCTTTGCGCATCGCCTATAAGAGCGTGAATTTTCTCTACATAGGGGATAGATGAGCTTGGCTTTGCTGGCACAGGCAGTCCGCTATGGCCCATCAAGACCAAAAGCCCAAGGGTTTTAAGGCAGACGGTCTTTCCGCCCGCATTGCCTCCACTGATAACAAGCACCCGATCGCTTTTCTTTAAGATAAGGTCAAGGGCCTTTGCGCCGCCGCGGCTTTTGAGTTTTTCATCACAGACCAAGAGAGGGTGGCGTGCCTGCATGAGATTTAATGGCAAATTTTCTTCAGGGCTCGTGATGGTCACCATATGGCCGTCAATTTTCACACCAAAGCTGCATTTGGCAAGCAGGCAGTCGACGTCAACAAGTCGCTCCCATGCAGCGGAAATAAGTGTCCTTTCTTGACGCAAAAGACCTGTAATCATAGCCATGACCTTATATTCTTCGGCACGCTCTTCACGCTTTAGGGCTTGGAGGCGATTGTTGTGCTCAACAAGGAACATGGGTTCAAAATAGCAGGTTTCGCCTGTATTTGAATATTCGTGAATAATGCCCTGCATTCGGCCTTTAAAATTGGCTTTTAGGGGCAAGACATAGCGGTCAGAGGCCAGGGTCATGTAGCTGTCTTGGACATATTGCGCCATATTGTATTGAGCGATCAGCTCTTTAACACGGCGCAGGCAAAGCTGGTGGAGGCTTCTGAGATTTTCTCGTATGGACAAGAGTTCTGGTGAGCTGTTGTCATGGAGGCTACCGTCCTCACGCAAACAGCGCTTTAGTGCAGAAATACTCATGGTGGGCAAGGCTTCTTTGCGTATATGCGCCATGAGCAGGGGCCAAGCTTTTTCGCCATCGGCGACGCTTTTTGTGCCAACTATTGAATTGTCAAGGGCCTCAGCTGTGAGCAAGCCTTCTCGCAAAACCCAAAGGGTATCGAGATCAAAAACGCTTTTTTCATCGTTAAGGCTTGGCAAAAGTTTTGAAATATCGCAGAAAGAGGGCAAGGCGAAGCTTGAAGCTTCTTTCCAGACAAGGGCTTGCTTGTAGAGTTTTTGCTGATAATCTATGTCTTGTAAAGCTGGTAGGGGGCAAAAAGCCAAGACACGCTTTTTGGCCATGTCGGATACGCAAAAATCGCTAATGATTTCCAGTATTTTTTGAAATTCTAAGGCTTGTAGCGAACGTGAGTGCATTGCGTACCCTTTTCAAAACAAAATGCACAAAACACTGCGGGAACACAGAGTTCTTTTTTTGCCGGGGCAAAGTTTTAAAGAATTCAGTGTACCGCAGATATTTTGTGTGAGAATGAAGATGTGTGTTTTTTTTGCGAATTTTTGACTGTCGATTTGCTGTTTTTTGCTTGCCAGCAAAAGCCAATCCGCTTCACACCGCGCATACAATTTGGCTAGCCAAGATTTGATTTACGCATTTTTTTGAGCAAACGCTTACGAGCGGCAGCCTTTTTCTTTTTACGCATAACACTTGGTTTTTCAAAGTGTTGCCTTTTTTTCATTTCTGAAAGGATGCCGGCCTTTTCGACTTGTTTTTTGAAACGTCTGAGCGCAATGTCAAAATTGTACTCATCGTCAGTAAGAAATACTCCGGGCACGATATCACCCCCTTTGTGTATCAATTTGCCATAGCCTTTGCTGGCAGAGGCAGAACTTTGTATAGTATGTGAGTTGCAAAGAAAAAGCAAGCATTATCGAGGGCCTTTTTTGGCTTTTGTGCAAGACCCAAAAAGGCAAAGTGATACTGCTTGAAAAACAGGCCTTAAGAGCCTACGTTTTTTCTTTGCACATACAATCTGTTTGATTGTCTGAATGATGTGTACCTTCTGTGTCTTGGCTAATATCACGATATGTGCGATAGGCGACCCAAAAAAGGCCAAGGCCAAGGCCAGCCAGCACAAGGTACAAAATGCCTACAAATATGGCTACATCAGGTGACCACCAGGGCACATCCCACGGCATGATGCTTTGCATTGTTTCACCAAAAAGCATTGTGCCTCCATGTTTTGTGTAAAGGTTGTTGCAAGATTTTATAGCGAATTTTTGTAGCTTTGCTTTGTTAAAAAACTTATTTTACTGCGTCTTTGAGTGTTTTTCCTGGGCGGAATTTCACAACTTTAGATGCTGGAATGACAATTGATTCGCCGGTTCTAGGATTGCGGCCTGTGCGTTCTTTGCGCTCTTCAACAGCAAAAGTGGCAAAGCCTGTGAGGGTAAGTTTGCCTTCGTTAACCAACACTTCTTGTATGGATTCAAGTGTCGCATTGAGTAAGCGCTCGGCGGCACTTTTGGTAAGATTGGCTTTCGCTGCGACTTGCGCAACAAGATCTGCTTTGGTCATAAAAAACTCCTTAAAAATCCTTTTGATATAGAATGAAACATTCGCTGTCTGCGATTAAAGCAAATTCTTTTGTATTCGTCAAGTATAAAAGCTTTACATTTAAAATTCAAGTCTAAAAGTTGTATTCTAAGGTAAGCGAGCAGGGAGGAGATTTTGGGGGATTTAGGGCTTGGGAATAGGTTTAGGTTTTGAGGTTTTTCTTTGAGATGAGGTTACCATTTCACTTTAGTTACTTTATAGATTATTA
>CAYJIB010000015.1:0-29944 GCA_964370125.1 uncultured Desulfovibrionaceae bacterium | reverse complement strand
CCCTAATCTCCCTCGAACAACAACAGAAGATACTTATAAACTATAAAAAATTAAGGTGAAATGGCAACTCCCATTCAAAGAAAAAGCCAATTCCAAAAACTCAATAAACAAAACCCTTACGGAGTACCCCTTGCACGCAATCGCCATAGATTTTGAAACTTCGGGATACAGGCCACACGATGCTTGTGCGGTGGGCATGGTTCGTGTGCGAGATGGGCAAATTTGCGACAGCTTTTATAGCCTTATCCGTCCCAAAAGCCGCAAAGTATTTTTTACTGAAGTGCATGGTTTAACATGGGATATGCTCAAAAACCAGCCAAGTTTTTCTGAAATTTGGCCGCAAATGGCTGCTTTTATTCAGGACGCTACGCATTTTATTGCGCACAATGCTTCTTTTGATAAAAGGGTTTTGCACGGCTCTTGCAAATATATTGAGGCAAGTCCGCCATCTTTACCTTTTGCTTGTACCTTGCAGCTTTCAAGAAAGCATTTGAAATTGCCCTCGCATAGGCTCAGTGCAGTCTGCCAGCATTTCGGAATTTCTTTCACGCACCACCACGCATTAGAAGACGCCCTTGCCGCTGCTCAGATTTTCTTGCTATTGCAACAAAATACCGCCTAAAATCAGTCAAAACACATTCTGTTTTATAGTTGTGGCGCAAAAAAATCGCTTTCATCTCTATAGAAAAGAGATTTTACTTTGCGGCCAAAAACTTGATGTCTTTGAGCATAGAAGCAAAGGCGGGCAGATTGATTTCTGGTGTTTTTTTGATGATAAGCGTACTGTCTTTTGCTTCGATAATCACTGCTTCTACGGGTTCGCTGTAGCTGAGTTTTTCTCTATAAAGCACGAGATCAATATTTTTATAGCAGATACGCAAAGGTTTTTTGAAGGTTTCTCGATAAAAAAGACAATCGCACGAAAACAAGATGCCTGTATCGCCTAAGCCAAAGAAAGATTTATCAAACAAACAAAAAACTTCATCTTCTTCAATTGTAGAATTGGTAAAGTTTTTGACAGCGTTTTTAAGTTTTTTGGGCGGGATATCAGGCACAATATACACTTTTTTTTCAAAAACTCGGCTGTGTTTTTCTTTGAGCAGTTTAAGGACGGGGTGTTCAGGTTTTTTAAACTTTTCTCTTTCTTGCTTTACTTGAATAGGCCTTGTGTTGTTTTTTTGACTACTGACAGCAAAGTCCTGTTGTGTGTTTTGAGAAAAAGACCTTTTGGCTAAGTCTGTTTGGTGTTCTGAAATATCACTGCTTTGTAGGTCAAGAATGTCTTCTTCTACCATATATTCAATTGGATCGATACTTTGCCCTGCTGTTGCATATGAACTTTTATGCATACTTTTTGTGTCGCCAAGCCCCATGCCTTTAAAAGAGGCAAGACTTGCACTCTTTTTACTCTTTTCGTCTTGAGAGAAAAATTTATCAAAAAACTTGCCAATGAAAGAAAAGACAGAACTTGCTTCACTGCTTTCGTCAGCAATTACAGGACTCCCAGCTTTTTCTCTAGGAACTAAGGGAATAGCTATTCTTTGTTGTTTTTGCTCTTCCTTGACGGCGGCTATGAGGCTGTGCGCATTGGGCAGTTCTTCTTTTGTTGGAACTCGCCCATTTTCTTGATAAAAGCTAAGAATATTGAACAATTGCGGATTCGTTTTTTGTTTGGCATAATCAAGAACACTAAAGCCTTCTTTATCAAGGGCACTTGTGTCAATTTCATGATTGAGCAAATAATTAACAGCGGCAATCCTCTCGTATTTGATAGCATAAAACAAGGCATTTTGTCCTTCTTCGTCTCGAGCATCTATAAGAGCGCCATGATCAAGAAGCAAGCGCAGGCCGTCTAAGTTCCCGTTTTCAGCTGCACACATAAGGGCTGTAACACCCTCTTTGCTCGTTAAATTAGGATTGGCATTTGCATCAAGCAGTTCTTCCATTACAGGTAAATCCGCTCGACAAGCAGCGCGCATCAAGGCAGATCCATAAGAATTGTCTATCACATTGACATCTGCCTTATGTTCAAGCAAAAGTTGGATTGCCCGTAAATTGCCACGGCGAGTGGCATAGATCAGTGGTGTACGATTTTCATGGTCTAGGGCATTTATTAAAGCGCCATTTGCCAACAGCGTTTTCATGGATTCTAGATCATTGGAAAGAGCGGCAAAATGCAAAGGCGAAATACCATTTTGAAGGCCTGATTCATTTGGAGAAGTTTTTTTAAGAAGTGTCTTTGCAACGGCGGCTTGCCCTTGTGTTGTGGCGTACATAAGGGCATTACAATTTGCATTGTCGGTCAGGCTTGGGTCAAGACCAGCTTCTAAAAGGTTTTGTACAATATTTGTGGAGCTTTGCATGGCCGCATACATCAAGGAATTTGTTCCCTTGGTGTCGGTAAGATGAGGGTCTGCCCCATTTTCGAGCAAAAACCTTACTATTTCTTCATGAGAAAAAGAAATAGCGTGAGAAAGTGCGCTTAAGCCATTGTTGTCAAGAGCATTTATGTCAGCGTCATTGTTTAGCAAAAGTTGTAAGCCAGCCTTGTTGCCCTTGATGGCGCATTGAATAAGGGCCGTGCTGCCATCTGGGTTTTTGTATTCAATGTCAGCGCCTGCATCTAAGAGAAGTTGTGCAATGTTCAAATCTTTGCAATCTAAGGCGTGCATTAAGGGGCTTCTTCCCTTGTCATCGTGAATATTGATATCTATGCCGCTTTTAAGCAAAGAGCGAAGAGCCTTAATGTCTTCATTAAGAATTGCGCCAAAAAGCATATTGCTTGTTTTAAGCTCTTGCGCATTGATGTCAGCACCATAGCTTGAAAGAAGGGCAATTGTTTGCAGATGATTGCCCTGTATGGCGAGTTTAAGGGCGGTATTGTTGTTTTTGTCTTTTTTGTGAACTTCTGCACCTGCACCTAAAAGCGCCCTTGCGATACTTGCATGGCCATTTTCGGCGGCAATGTGCAAGAGCGTTTTGCCTTCATTGTCTTCTATGTCGAGTTTTGCTCTAGCTTTTAACAAGATGTTGACTACAGAAAGAGCATTTCTTGCACAAGAGCAAAATAAAGGCGTATGCCCTTTGTAGTCTGTGTGGTTAATGTCGGCTCCTTTGACGGCAAGAAGCTTAATGCCTTCTATACAGCCAAATTCACAAGACTTAAAAAGAGCGCTTTGTCCACTGTTCTCAACTTCATTGACCTTGGCTCCTTGAGCAATCAAATAAGCCATAACTTCTGTTTGGCAGTTGGCAGCAGCATACATAAGAGGGGTCCAGCCGTCTTGATCTTTTGCGTGAACTTTGTCTCCAAGATAAATTAAGACTTTAACAGCATCAAGATGCCCACTCGCAGCGGCATACATAAGAGCGGTTCTTCTTTTGCTGTCCCTTGCTTTAATGTCTGCCCCGTTTTTGACAAGATGAAGTATTACCTCAGCCTTGCCCTTTGCAGAGGCTTGCAAGTTTGAGGTCATGTCTTGTTCGTCTTTGGCCTCAAGTTGCGCACCCGCTTTGATCAGCAAATCGATGTTTTCAATTTTTCCATTTGCGCAAGCCTGCATCAAAGGGGTTCTGTATTGTGCGTCCTTTGTTTCAAGGTCAGCCCCTTGGGCTATCAGAAAGCGCAAAGTCTCTGTATCTCCAGAATTTGCGGCGATACTTAAGGGGCTTCTTTCGTCAGCGTCTTTGTCGTTTATTTTTGCGCCTGCTTGCGCCAAAACATTGATGACCCCTTGATGCTTGTGCGCAATGGCCAGCATTAGGGCTGTTTTTTTATCTTTATTTTTTGCATGGTGATCAGCTCCATGTTCGAGCAACATACGGACGATTTCAGCAGAGCCATTTTGTGCGGCTAGCAAGAGAGGGTTCATATCTTGCTTGTCTTTGGCTTCAATATTGGCTTTATTTGCAAGCAAAAGAGCAACAATTTCTTTTTGATTGCTACTTGTTGCCACAGCAAGAGCTGTTAAACCATTGTTAAAGACCTTATTGACGTCTGCCCCATCGTTAATAGAGCGTGAAAGACCTTCAATATCAAAGTTGAGTAGAGAATTTGTAAAATTTCTATCTGCCATGTTCATATAAAACCCTTAAATCAGTTGAGAGAATGGTTTTTGTCTTTGGTAAGCAAGTGAACAAAATCTGCCTCTTGCAAAACTTTTGAAAAATAATCGCCTTGCGCAATATCACAGAACATTTCTCTAAGGTCTTTGGCTTGCTCCTTGTGCTCAATTCCCGTAGCCAGTGTTTTTAAACCAAGCTGTTTTGCAAGAGAAATTGTTTGTTCTAGTACCAGTCTGCCGTGTGGTGTATTACAATGAGAGTTAATAAAAATTTCGTCGAACTTCACAACATCTACCTCAAGAGTTTTCAAGCGATTGAGTGAAGAATTTGATGCTGAAAAATAGTTCATGGTCACGGTGAAGCCTACTTTATGTAATATTTTAATGATGAGAGGCAGGCTTTCTTCAAAATCACCGACAGCAGATTCTGTTATCTCAATTTCTATCTGTGAGGGCTGGATGTTATATTTTTTTATTATTTCAATGACTTGGTTGAGTATTTTTGTTTGAGAAAGCGTAATGGGGGAAACATTCATCATGATTTTGTACGCTTTTTTATTGATATTTTTTTGTATAAGTCGGCATATTTCTTCAAAAACATATATTTCTAGTTGCGAAATAAATCCATTTTCTTCCATTATAGGGATAAAAGTTTCTGGGTAAAAGCTTTCGCCAATAGGTGGAATCCAGCGAACAAGAGCCTTTGCCCCAACAATGTTTAGGCTTTGAAGGGCGATTTTTGGTTGATAGTGGACGATAAATTCTCGATTTTTTAAGGCATGTTCCATGCGATAAATAATATCCATTTGGGTATTCGTTTTTTTGAGCATTTCTTCATCAAACTCATAAAAACTTGTTTTATGCACTTTTTTTGCCTTTCTCATGGCGACGGTGGCATTGTCTATAAGGCTGCTTATCTTTTTCTCACCTGCCAAATTTTTGCTGCTGCCAATAGACATTTTTAAAGGATAGACATCGCCGATAACCGTTTTTATTTTGGGCACAACATAAGCCCCTATAGCTTCTTTGGCGCTTTTCCCTTGTCCAACCTTTTTAAAGACAAGAAATTGCTCAGCAACACGTCTTACGATGATTGTGTCTTTTTCATTATAACAATCAAGCAAGGCCTGTGCCATAGTTTTAATAACTTCTGTGCCTTTTTCCATTCCATAATAATTGTTTATAAGCCTAAAATAATCTATATCGAGCATAATAAGTTCGTAGGTATTTGCCGTCGATTTTTGTAAGATTTTATCGGCATCTTTATAGAATTTTGACAAAGAGATAAGAGGGGTGACATCGTCTTTGGCTAGGACATTGATTGTTGATCTTTGGCGGACAAGTATAATCAAGCCGGCGACAATACACACAATACTTAGGCCGGCAGCGAGAAAATAATATACATTTTCACGAAAGAATTGTCGCGAACCAAAAATGGGCAAAAACTTAGCTGTTTCATCAACAACGATGGCGTATACATCTTGTGCCGACAATTTCCCGACCATGAGATTGAATATTTCAAGATACCTTGGGCCTAAATTTTTTGATACATGAAATTTGAGTTCAAGAGGAAGGTGAAGCACAGCCCGGTGTCCCCCTTGGCTATGGGCGACACTGTCGCTACCTGCTTGAGTGGTGATCATAGCGCTTATTTCGCCAGTTTGTAGGGCTTCAAAGAGTTTGTCGGCATTGGGATAATGAAAAATTTGCGCATTTGGAAAGCGTCTAAAAAAGGCTTGTTGGGGAAAAGTAATGTAATTGAGAACGCCTATTTTTCTATTTTTTAAGGCTTGTCCAGCTGAAAGCTTGCGCAGTGGGGGGGGCTTTTCGCTCTTTGCAAAGGTGATCATAAGCTCAACGCTTTCATAAGCATCGGTAGCGTCATAAAATTTTGCTATATGATTTCTTTCACCAATAACAGAGATAAGAAGATCAAAATTTTCTGAAAAAGGCAAAGCTGTGTCTGTAGTATAAGGAAAATATTCAACTGTAAAGTCAAATTGCTCCATTAATAATTCCAAAACCTCCACACTGATCCCCTGTGGATTTCCGTAGACATCTTTTGATTGAAAGGGGGCGTGATTTTCGATATAGCCCACTCGAAAAGTTTTTCCTTTAATCATTTCTGCTTCGTCACGAGTAAGAGTGCGATTTTTGAATTCATTGTCAAGCAATCTGTATTTTTCTTTAAGTTTTTCGGTAAAAGACATATTTTCTGTGAAAAATTGCTTAAAATGCTTGTCAAAAAAATCCATCAAGGCTTTGTTGTTCTTTGCGCTAAAGAAAAACAAATCTTCAAATCGTAGGTTAAGTACAGTATGTAGGTCAGTGCTCTTCATAATATCAGAAGCATAAATATAAAAATCGGCTTCTAAATCAATAAAATTGCGCACATCATCAAAGATATATTTTACGGAAATATTGTTTTCTTTTAAGAAGGCATCAAAAACAGTAATGCCAGGGCAGCCAGGATAGGTGGCAACAACTTTGCCATCAATGGCTTTTGGATCGGCATAATAAAAATCCTGCCTTCCCTTAGTCACAAGAGAGTACTGTGAAAAGTCAACGGGGGTATTTCCAAAAGAAAGCATAGCTTCTCGTTCTGGAGTTTTGGCATAAAGGCCCCCAATATCGACAAGGCCATTGTTAACAGCATCAAACAATGAACCCTCAATTTCAACAAATTGAAATTCGATGTCGGCAAAATGGCTAAATTTTGTTAGCAAGTCATAGCCATAACCTTTGTTTCCATAAGAATTTATGTCAGTAACTATGCTGATTCCTTTTTCATAACCGACAAGAATTATGGGAACTTGAGTGTTTTTTCGAATAAGAGGAATGGAGCTTAGCTCATCATGAATTTTATGCTTGGCTTTGCTTGACTTTGCTTGTTCAGGCTTTTGTGCAGGGAAACTTTCTAAATTTGCAGGTAGAGACAGTTCTGACAAGACCTCTTCTTGCGCTTGAGAAGCGAAAGAAAAAACACTGTTAAAACAGATACAAAAGAAAAATATGCTCAAAGTTTTATAAAAGCTTGATCTCATAAAAAAACTCGGTGAAAAAGAAAAAACTTAATAAAAACAAGGCAGTTGACTAGTCTTTGAAGCTTATCGAAGACTTGCATGTTATTAAAAGATAGCACACAATGTTTTAACTGTCAAAGCCTTTATGGAAAGTTTACTTGTAATTTGGGATCGAACTTTGGACATTGCTGCCATAAGCAGTTTTGTCGATAAAATTCTGAAGAATGCCCAGGTACCGGTGAAAAGCAGACAGGCACGTTGTAGCTTGCTTTTTTTTACATTTTTTGATAGTAAAAGAAGAAATCACCAGAAAAAATGAGCCCGTCTTTAAAAAAAGGCTAAGCAAGCCTTTTTCAGGCTTGAGCAATGAGAGTCAAACCATATTTTACCAAAGGGCATATATGCTTAGGGATCCTTTAAGATTTATAACGAATACGAAGCATCGAATCGAATTGCAGTTTAATATTTTAAACAGCATTGTATTTGTTGTTATTATATCTGTTTTGATTTTTCTTATATATTCAACTTTAACAAACACTTCAAAAAAAATATCAAAAGATTATGCCGAATTATATGCCTTTAAAGCGACCTCTCAATTAAATACTGCCATTGCAAAAGACCTTAGCATTTTAAAATCAGTCGTACAATCTTCTATTGTGACAGAATGGCTTAAAGATGAGCATAATTTGACTAAAAAAGAAGACGCTTTTATTATAATGAAAGACTACTTAAAAATAATTCCCGGCGGGATATTGTATTTTGGTATTGCGAGTTCAGGTGGTGAATATAATTTTGACAGAAATACTACATGGGAAAGCTTTACACCTTTTGCGACTTTAAGCAAAGAAAACCCCGAAGATTCTTGGTATTATGATGCGGCAAATTCAAAACATGCCTATGAACTTAATGTTGATACCGACAAAATCTTAAAGCGTACCTTGGTTTGGATAAACTATAAAGTGCTTGATGACGACGGCGAGGTGCTAGGCGTAATCGCAACGGGTATGACTTTTGATACAATTTTAAGTACGGCTTTTCAAGAATACAATATCGAAAAAGTACGTAATATCATTGTTAATCGCGATGGCCTTGTACAACTTGACAGTGCAGCTGAAGATGCAGCTTTTAAAGACGATAGCACACTTGAATTTAAAACCGCTTTTCCTAAAGAAAAACTCGTTGACAGTCTTTACAGCTATCTTGCTGGTATAGAGAACTATGCAGAAGCTGCCCAAGCCTCTATGGTTATGCCCCTTCCTGATAAAGACTTTGACTATGCGGCCATCACGCCAATTCAAAATACAGATTGGACAGTGGTCACATTCTTTAATTCATCTTCGCTTTTTTCTTTGACAACGTTTTTGCCAATCTTTGTTGGTGCATTTTTCCTTTTCTTCCTCTATGTAATTATACTTGGCTTTGCGGGTCGAAAGCTTGTTTTTAAGCCTTTAGCAAAACTCGTTAAAAGCTTAACGCCGTTATCGGATAGTGAAAAGGAAACACAGAATAAATACACGGTTTATGGAGTTGAACGAGAGGATGAACTGGGTCTTTTAGCGATTACCATTCAAAATTTACATGAAAGCTTAGCTACAAAAAACAAAGAACTTCGTCTAAGCGTAGAAAGAGCCGATGAAGCAAATCAAGCCAAGAGCAACTTTTTGGCACATATGTCACACGAAATGCGCACGCCAATGAACGCTATTATTGGCATGACAAAAATAGCCAAAGAAAGTCAAGATGAAGAAAAAGTGAACAATTGCCTTGGAAAAGTCGAAGTTGCTTCTAATCACCTTCTTGCAATTATAAATAATGTTCTTGATATGTCAAAAATTGAGGCAAAAAAAATCGAAGTGCACGTAAATGTTTTTGATTTTGAAAAAATGCTTCAGCGCATATCAAATGTCATTTCTTTTCGAGTTGCAGAAAAAGGGCTAAAATTTAGCTTAGACTTAGACCCAGATATACCCAGATTCCTTGTGTCTGATGAACAACGCATCAGCCAAATTATTACAAATTTCCTCTCGAATGCAGAAAAATTTACTCCACAAAATGGAAGCATCAGCCTACAAACAAAGCTTCTTGAAAAACAAGAAAGTCATTGCCTTATAGAATTGTCTGTGACAGATACGGGTATTGGTGTGAATAAAGAACAGCAAAAACACCTTTTTCAACCCTTTCAGCAAGCAAATAGTGGCATAGCAAATAAATTTGGTGGCACAGGCCTTGGCTTAGCCATTTGTAAAGAATTTGTTGAACAGCTCGGAGGCGAGGTTTTCTTTCAATCAGAAGAAAATAAAGGAACAAAGATCAGCTTTAAGCTCCCTTGTGATTTGCCTAATGATTCATTATTTTCGGCAGAAGAAGACCCTGGCATTGTCTACACAGCACAATGCATTGGCCTTTCTGGGAAAAAAGTTTTGCTTGTAGAAGATATTGAAATCAATAGAGAAATAGTTATGGCTCTTTTAGAAGGGAGCGGTGCTATTTTTGACATCGCAGAAAACGGCCTTGAAGCTGTTGAGAAGTTTAGCGCAAATCCAACAGAATACTCTATTATATTGATGGATATTCGTATGCCCGAAATGGACGGCTTTACAGCAACGAAGCATATACGCAATCACAGTCACCCAAATGCCCTTACTGTCCCCATTGTTGCCATGACGGCGAATGCCTTCCATGAAGATTTCCAAAAATGTATGGAAGTCGGGATGAGCGCACACATTGCAAAACCCATTGATTTTGATAAGCTGTTTGCAACAATCAAAAGATTTGTTGGCGAATAAGCCACTATTGAAAAATAGCGTAATCCATTGATAGTAAAAGCCTTTTATCCCAAGACACACAAATAAAAGGCAAGAAAAAAGCTATAAATAGTCGAAGCTGAAAAAGGCATTTTCATGCGCTTTTCAGAAAGGCAGGCCCACTCCAAATACTGCTTGGCAGCTGTCAGAAGCACTTTGGGGCTTGTTTTGAGGATTTACTGGAATAAAACCCTCAAACCAGCATCTTCTTACGAAAATCTTTATAATTGAGGTCATATTTTTTGAGGCGTAAGGCCATAATGCGTTCGGTAAGGCCCAAGCTCTCGGCAGCCTTGCCTAAATGGCCGCCCGTAGCCTCTAAAGCCTCAACAATATAGGCGCATTCAAGTTCTCCAAGGCGCTCGGGCAGGGTGAGTTTTAAGGTTTTTTCAGAAGGGCAAGAAATTGCGCTAGCCATAGGGCAATCTGCTGTGTGCAAGTGCACAGGTAAATGTTTTGGTAAGATAAAACCGTCTTCGCCAATAAGCAAAATCGCTCGCTCGATAATATTTTCAAGTTCTCGAGCATTGCCCGGCCAATCATAACGCTGAAGCATGTCTGCAGCTACAAGCGATAGCTTGACATTTGTTCGGCCGTTTGCCGCAGCGTACTTGCTTATAAAATGACTGGCCAAAATAACGACATCTTCTTTGCGCTCTCGCAAGGGAGGAAGGGTTATTGGGAAAACATTTAAGCGATAGTACAAATCCTGCCGAAAAAGCCCTTCTTCTACCATCTTTTCTAAAGAACGATTTGTCGCTGCAATAATACGAATATCGACACCAATAGTCTCCATACCGCCCAAACGCTCAAAACGCCTTTCTTGCAAAACTCGTAATAATTTAGCTTGCATAGCTAAGTTGAGTTCGCCTATTTCGTCCAAAAAAAGTGTGCCCCCATGAGCCATCTCAAAACGACCGCGCCTTTGAGCAGAAGCATTGGTAAAAGACCCCTTTTCATGGCCAAAAAGCTCGCTCTCGATAAGGCCTTCTGGGAGAGCTGCACAATTTAACGCAACATAAGGCTGTGCCGCACGAGAGCTTTCAGCGTGAATGGCATGGGCTGCAAGTTCTTTGCCTGTGCCGCTTTCACCATAAATCAAAACAGTCGTGTTTGAAACCGCAACCTGCTGAATTTGATAATAAAGCTGTAACATACGCTCTGAATTGCCAATAAAGGCATGAGGGCGTGGAGCAGTGTTGAATTTGGCTTCATCGCCTGTTGTTGGGCATTGTGAATATATTTGACGAAGCTTGGCCGCACGGGCGAGCATAGACGCGATTATTGAAAGAAGTCGCAAGTCTTCTTCAAGCCTTTCTTCATTGGTCAAAAGTCGGTCCACGCTTAAAGCCCCTACAACTTGATCGTCAAGCTTTATAGGAACACACAAAAAAGAGACCTGTTCTTTTTTCAAATTGCGAGATTTGGTACGATTAAGAAAGAGTGGCTCAGCAGAAATATCGGCAATCAGCATGGGCTTACCGCTGGCTATGACCTTGCCAGTTACGCCCTCACCGCTCTTATAATACCCTCTGCCTTGCTCAATCGCATCAAGGCCAAAGGCCGTTTCGATATGCATTTCATCGCCTTTGGGCGATAAAAGTGTTATGGCGCCGCGCATAAGGCCCAAATATTTGGACATAAGTTTGAGCGCGCCTTCAAGGCTGTCTTCAATATGCTCTGCGCTATCAAGCAATTGACTGAGCTCATAAAGCAACAAAAGCTCATTGCCTTCAACACGAGGAACTAAAGCTCGGTGATCATCAAATGTCCGCTCTTCTTCCCGTCGTGCAGAAGAATTTTTTGAGCCTTTTCTTTTTGGCGAAAGAGACAAATTTGTATTTTTTGACATTTGCTTTATTTCCGATAGAGTGGTCGATGCAAAAAAAGTTTTTTTATATTTTTCTTATCAAACACCTTGATTTTTATGCCGAAGCTTTGTCAAACATTTCTCTAAACTGCTTAAAGAAAAGATGGGCGTCTGTTGGGCCGGGTGCTGCTTCTGGGTGGTGTTGTACGGTCATCATGGGCTTGTTTTTATGCCTAAAACCTTCAACCGTATGGTCGTTCAAGTTGATATAGGTCGTGATGACTTCGTCATTTATCAGCACAAAATTGTGGTTTTGTGAAGAGATTTCAATATGCCCGCTGGCCAAGTTTTTCACAGGGTGATTGGCGCCGTGGTGGCCAAATTTTAACTTCTTTGTTGTGCCGCCAAGGGCTGTTCCTAAAAGCTGATGCCCAAGGCAGATGCCCGCTATGGGGTATTTTTCTGCTAAGACTTTGATGATAGCGATTTCATCGGTCAGGGTCGCTGGGTCGCCAGGGCCATTAGACAAAAATACGGCTTCGGCACCGCTTTTGTCGACCTCTTCAGCAGAAAAAGAAGGCGGAACAACAAGCAAATCAAAGCCTTCGGCCTGCAAGAGACGCAAGATATTCCATTTTATTCCATAATCATAGACCACAAGCCTTGGGCCTTTTTCGCTCCAAGAATGCGAGCCGTCTGCGGAAAGTTCTACAGGCACGACAGGATTTTCTTTGCTCTCGTCCCAAATATAGGGGCCTTTTGCGGCGACTTTGCCAACAAGGTCTTGCTCTTCAATTCTTGGCATGGCCTTGGCTTTATTCACCAATTCTTCGACATTGTCGCTCTTTGTCGAGACAATGCCACGCAAGGCGCCAGCATTTCGTAAATGCAGGGTAAGGGCTCTGGTGTCTATGCCCTCAAGGCCGGCGACATTGTGGCGGCGTAAAAAGTCAGGAAGGCTTTCAACACTTTGCCAATGCGAAGGCACTTTGCAACATTCCTTTACAATGAGGGCAGAAGGGTGAACGCTTGCGGACTCCATATCTTCTGTATTGATGCCCGTATTGCCAATAAGGGGATAGGTCAGGCAGACCATTTGCCCGCTGTAGCTGGGATCGGTCAAGATTTCTTGATAGCCTGTCATGGCGGTGTTAAAAACAAGTTCGCCCTCGCTTTCAAATTCTCCCGTAAAAGATCTCCCTTCAAGAAAGAAACCGTCTTCTAAGGCAATGATGGCTTTCATAAAAATTCCTTATACTTTAACTGTTTAAAGAAGTATTGCTTTGTTTTTGTAGCGATCAGGCTTGATAATATTCTTGAAGCGATTTCACACGTATTTCTTGTTGATTTTTGTCGGTGATCGCTCGTGCAATGATTTTTGCGCCAGGCATTGTTGTCGTATAGGCCACACCATAATGCAGGGTCGCTTCACGAATGGATTTTGAGTCAGAAACGGTCTTGCCTTCGGCTACGGTATTGATAACCAAGGCAATTTCGCCATTTTTAATCATGTCAACAATGTGCGGGCGGCCTTCATGCACCTTTAAAACAGTGGCGACTGTAAGGCCTTGATCTCGCAAGAAATTTGCCGTGCCTTGTGTTGCTAAGAGCTCATAGCCTGCGCTTTCTAAGAGGCCAGCCAATTCAGGGAGCTGTGCCTTGTCGCCGTCTTTTACAGATATAAAGACCTTGCCGCTCTTTGGTAAGTGTTGTCCGCTGGCTTTTTGGCTCTTGATAAAGGCTTCTTCTAAATTGTCAGCAATGCCCATAACTTCGCCTGTAGAGCGCATTTCAGGGCCTAAGATAATGTCGACACCGGGGAAGTTTTTGAAGGGGAAGACCGCTTCTTTAACGGCGACATAGCCTTCACGTCTGAGTTCCCAAGGTTTTAGGTCTTTAAGTTTTTCACCCAAGATAACTCTTGTCGCCATATTGGCAAGGGGGACAGCTGTGGCTTTTGCCACAAAGGGGACGGTGCGAGAGGCTCTTGGATTGACTTCAAGAATAAAAATCTCGCCATTTTTTACAGCAAATTGAATGTTCATAAGGCCGATAACGTGCAGTTCTTTGGCCAAGAGGACGGTTTGTCTGCTGATTTCGTCAATGATTTCTTGTGAGAGAGAATAAGGCGGCAAGACACAGGCTGAATCGCCAGAGTGAATGCCCGCTTCTTCGATATGTTCCATAATTCCAGCAACATAGACATCTGTACCGTCACTTAGGGCGTCAACATCAAGTTCCGTTGCTTTTTGCAAGAATTTGTCGACCAAGATTGGGTGTTCAAGTTTTGTGTTTCCGACATGTTTTTGAAAATATTCTGCAAGTTCGCTGTCTGAATAGACGATTTGCATGGCTCTTCCGCCCAAGACATAGGAAGGACGAACAACCACAGGATAGCCAATGTTTTCAGCGACTTTCCTTGCTTCTTCGCCACAAAAAGCCACCCCACAGGGGGCTTGTTTGAGCTTGAGCTTGTCTAAGAGGGCTTGGAAGCGCTCTCTGTCTTCAGCACGGTCGATGGCGTCTGGATCGGTGCCAAGAATAGGAACATCGGCTTGCTGAAGGGCAAGAGCGAGGTTTAATGGTGTTTGTCCGCCAAATTGCACAATGACGCCGTCGGGCTTTTCTCTGGCAATGACTTCATAAACATCTTCAAAGCTTAATGGCTCAAAATAGAGCTTGTCTGAAGTGTCATAATCTGTTGAGACGGTTTCGGGATTTGAATTGACCATGATTGAGATAATGCCCATTTCTTTTAAGGCAAAGGCCGCATGACAGCAGCAATAATCAAATTCAACGCCCTGACCAATGCGGTTTGGCCCGCCGCCTAGGATAATGACTTTTTTCTTTGTTTCATCATCGTCGCTTAGGCATTGTGTTTGTCCGCCAAAGTGTTCGTGAGTTGAATAAAAATAGGGGGTATAGGCTTCAAATTCTGCCGCACAGGTGTCGACTTGGTAGAATGTCGGGAGGATACCCGCTTTTTTGCGAAGGGCACAAATATCTGCTGGGCTTTTCTTCCACATTGTGGCGATTTGCCTGTCTGAAAAACCGTAAGACTTCGCAAGGCTAAGAGTTTTGACCATTTCTGGATTGCTTGGGCTTAGGCTATTGGCAAGGGCAAAACCAGAAATGTCTGCTTCGGCTTGTAAAATGTCTTGCATTTGGCGCAAAAACCAAGGATCGATGGCGCTGTGCTCGTAAATTTCCTCAACAGACATGCCGCTAAGGAGGGCTTGACGGACAACAAAGATACGGCCTGAAGAGGGTTTTTTGAGCAGGGGGATGAGTTCTTCGGGCTTGCTTGCTTTGAGTTTTTCATCACTAACAAAGCCTGTAGCGCCAACTTCAAGCGAGCGCAGACCTTTTTGTAAGGCTTCTTTGAAAGTGCGCCCAATGCTCATAGCCTCGCCAACGCTCTTCATTGAGGTGGTGAGTTCGTCAATGGCAAGGGGGAATTTTTCAAAGGCAAAGCGTGGAAGCTTTACGACACAATAGTCAAGTGTCGGTTCAAAAGAAGCGACAGTTTCTTTGGTAATGTCGTTTTGAATTTCATCAAGGCGGTAGCCAATGGCCAATTTTGTGGCGATTTTGGCAATGGGGAAGCCTGTTGCTTTTGAAGCAAGGGCAGAAGAGCGAGAAACTCTTGGGTTCATCTCAATAACAACCATGTCGCCATTTTTGGGATTGATGCCAAATTGCACATTTGAGCCGCCTGTTTCGACGCCGATTTCTCGCATGATGGCGAGCGAAGCATTGCGCATTTTTTGGTAATCTTTGTCGGTGAGGGTTTGGGCTGGGGCTACGGTGATCGAGTCGCCTGTATGCACGCCCATGGCGTCAAGGTTTTCAATGGAGCAGACGATTACGCAATTGTCGGCATTGTCTCGCATGACCTCCATTTCAAATTCTTTGTAGCCAAGGACAGATTGCTCAACTAAGACTTCGCCTGTGAGCGAACGAGCAAGGCCGTCGGCAACAATTCTTTGTAAGTCTTCAAGATTGTAGGCAATACCGCCGCCTGCACCGCCTAGGGTAAAGGCTGGGCGTACAATAAGAGGGAAGGGGGCTATTTTGCCGACTTCTTTGACTTCTTCAATGTCATTGATGATATATGAGCTTGGCACAGCAAGGTCGATATTTTGCATTGCCTGGCGAAAGAGTTTTCGAGATTCGGCTTTTTCGATAACGTCTGGGCTTGCACCGATGAGTTCAATGCCGAGTTCGTCTAAAAGGCCTGAATGGGCGAGTGAGAGAGCGGTATTTAAGGCTGTTTGCCCGCCCAGTGTTGGCAAAATAGCGCAGGGGCGTTCTTTTCGTACGATAGCCGCCACACTTTCTGGTTCGACAGGCTCGATATAGGTTCTGTCGGCAAGACCTGGGTCGGTCATGATGGTTGCAGGGTTTGAGTTGACAAGCACAACTTCATAGCCTTCTTCTTTTAAGACCTTTACCCCTTGGGTTCCTGAATAATCAAATTCACAGCCCTGCCCAATAACGATGGGGCCAGAACCTATAATCATAATCTTTTTTAAATCGGTGCGTTTGGGCATTTTTCCCTCTTTGGGTGGTAGTTTAGCTATACATTTTCTTTAAGCGTAACAAAGCCTCTTCGATCTTGTCTCTTTGCGCAAAGGCGGTAAAGCGTACATAGCCTTCACCGCTAAGGCCAAATCCTGAACCCGGTGTGCATATAAGGTGTGCTTCATTTAAGAGCTTTGTAAAAAAGTCTTGTGAAGAAAGATTTTCGGGTGTTTGTAGCCAAATATAGGGGGCGTTTTCGCCTCCATATACGCTAAAACCTAAAGCTTTTAAAGCTTTGCGAATTTCTTGCGCGCCTTGCATATAGTCGTGTACCATAGAGGCCACCTGAACGCAACCTTCTTCACTGTACACAGCCTCGGCGGCTCTTTGCACAATATAAGGCGTGCCGTTGAATTTTGTCGTCTGTCTTCTGTTCCATAAATTTTTTAAAGGAATTTTTTTGCCGTCATCATGTGCAATCAAGACACTTTCTGGCACCACCACATAGCCACAACGAAGGCCAGTAAAGCCCGCTGTTTTTGAAAAAGAGCGAAATTCGACAGCAACATCTTTTGCGCCCTCAATTTCATAAATGCTTTTTGGGATTGTTGGGTCTGTAATATAGGCCTCATAGGCAGAATCGTAAAGAATGATGCAGTCATTTTCTTTGGCATATTGCACAAATTTTGTCAGTTCTTCCTTGCTCAAAACACTGCCTGTGGGATTGTTTGGATAGCAAAGATAGAGGCAGTCGACCTTTGTTTTTGGAAGATTTGGCACAAAATTGTTTTCGGCCTTGCAATCAAGATAGACAAGTTTGTCCCATCTCTCTCCAGTAAATTTTCCTGCACGGCCAGCCATAGCGTTTGAGTCGACATAGACAGGGTAGACGGGATCAGTGATGGCGATTTTGGCGTCAGGGCTAAAAAGTTCTTGAAAATTGCCGACATCGCTCTTGCTGCCATCGCTGATAAAAATATCGTCAGCAGAAAGTGTGATGCCTTTTTTGGCATAATCGTCTGCTATGGTATTGCGCAAAAAATCATAACCTTGCTCTGGGCCATAGCCTCTGAAGGTGCTGCTATCTCCCATTTCGTCTACGGCTTTGTGCAGGGCTTGCAAAACAGCTGGAGGGAGAGGCTTTGTTACATCGCCGATGCCAAGGCTGATAAGCTTTGCTTGTGGATTTTCTTCTTGAAAAAGTCGTACTTTTCTGGCTATTTCAGAAAAAAGATAGGACGATGGAAAGTTTGCAAAATTAGAGTTGGCTAACATTGATTTCTCCTTCAAAAACTGTTTTGGCTTCACCTGTCATAAATATTTGACCGTCTTCTTTGAGTTCAATACATAAAGAACCGCCATTTAAGACAATTTCTGTTTTCTTATCGGCATAGCCGAGTTTTTCGCTTATGGCTGCAACAGCACAAGCCCCCGTGCCACAGGCCTCTGTTTCGCCTGCACCCCTTTCCCAAACCCGCATTCTCAGCTTGCTGCGGCTGAGTATTTGAACAAATTCAACATTGACTCTTTCGGGGAAAAGTTTGTGATGTTCAATGGCAGAACCGACCTTGCTGATTTCCATCTCTTCTACATCATTAACGAAAATTATGGCGTGAGGATTGCCCACTGAAACACAAGAAATGTTGTATTCTTTGCCCAAGACATCGAGAGTTTTTTCGAGGCAAAAATCTTCATTCCACAGCATGGGCAGGTCTTTAACATGAAAAGAAGCCTTGCCCATGTCGACTGTCACAGTGGAAACTTTTTCATCTGCCAGGTGCAAAAAGAGTGTTTTTATGCCCGCCTTTGTTTGCACCTTGCATTCTGTTTTCTGTAAAATACCTTTTTCATAGGCATATTTTCCCACACAGCGAATGGCATTGCCGCACATTTGGGCTTCGCTGCCATCGCTATTGAACATACGCATTTCAAGGTCGGCGCTCTTTGATGGCAAGATAAAGACCACACCGTCTGATCCGATGCCCTTGTGGCGATCGCTCAATTTTGGAATAAAAGGAATGAGGCTTTCAATGTCGGTGTTTTCAGCAAATCCGTCTATATAGATATAGTCATTGCCTGCTCCGTGCATTTTTGTAAATCGCATAGTATTCTCCCTGTTACAGCTTATTTCGGAAGGACTTTTTGAAAATATTTGCTCTCTTCTTCAAAGTGAGCCAGCATATATTCGGCCTTTTTGCTCTTTGTTTGTGCAAGATGTTCGCTCAAGAGTGCTTGAAGCGAGAGCTTGTCTTGTGCGTTTAATGCTTCAATCTGACCATAATTTTTGTGTATTTTTTGTGAAAGGCTTTGGTCTTTGTCATAGACATAGACAAGGCCGCCTGTAAAACCTGCGGCAAAATTGTAGCCACAAGTCCCCAATATGACAACAAGGCCGCCCGTCATGTATTCACAAGCGTGATCGCCCACACCCTCAACAACAGCCTTTGCCCCGCTATTGCGCACAGCAAAACGCTCGCCAGCACGACCAGCAAAATAGGCAGATCCAGAAGTCGCCCCATAAAGAGCGACATTGCCAAGCAGGGCTGTTTCTGTGCTTGTATCAATGTTTTCAGGTGGATATACGCTGACAATGCCGCCGCAAAGGCCTTTCCCCACATAGTCATTGGCATAACCGTTTAAGGATATAGCGAGACCTTTTGGCGCAAAGGCCGCTAAGCTTTGCCCTGCAAAGCCTTCGCAATGTAGGCTAATAAAGTTATCATCAAAGTCTTGGTAAGAAAGAGCGAGTAAGCCCGCAACATTTGCGCCAATAGCTCTGTCAGTATTGTGTATTTTTTGCTTCATGCTCATAGCTTTATTGCTTTGTATGGCCTTCACGGCTTTTTGTTCAAACTCTTCTTCCCAAGAAGCAATTTCAATAGAACGTGCATCTTCTTCATTCGTCATTGTATAGAGATTGTTTTGGAATAAAGGCGACATATCAAGCCTTTGTGCCTTGGCTGATAGTTCTTTGCGATCAAGCTGAAAGAGGTCTGCACGACCGATCAAATCTTCAACACGCCTAAAACCAAGCTGTGCCAAATGTTCTCGGCAATCTTCAGCTAAAAAGTTAAGATAATTCTCAATGTGTTCGGCTTCACCCTTAAATTTTTCACAAATTTTCTCGTCTTGCGTACAAATTCCTGCTTGACAGTTGCCTTTATGACATTGACGGCAAAGGGTACAACCCATTGCCACAAGCAAGGAAGTGCCAAAAGCGACTTCGTCTGCTCCAAGCAAAAAGGCCGTAACAATGTCTCGCCCTGATTGAATTTGCCCATCAGTAGAAAGGCGCACTTTGTGACGCATTACATTACTAAGCAAGGCCTGATGCACTTCTGTGAGGCCAAGCTCCCAAGGAAGGCCAGTGTGATAGATAGAAGAAAGAGGTGCAGCGCCTGTTCCGCCGTCATGCCCTGAAATACATATCCCGTCAGCACCAGCCTTTACAACACCCACAGCCACAGTGCCAATCCCCGCCGCAGCGACAAGTTTAACCGAAACACGCAAGCCTTTTTTGAGTTTTTTGATGTCATAAATCAGCTGAGCCAAGTCTTCGATAGAATAAATATCGTGATGGGGCGGGGGAGAGATCAAAGAGATGTTCTCTTGTGTATGCCGAACCTTAGCGATATAGGGCGTGACCTTGTTGGCGGGGAGTTGACCGCCTTCACCTGGTTTTGCCCCTTGGGCGATCTTTATTTGCACTTCATCAGCGGCTGCTAAATATTCTGCGGTGACGCCAAAACGCCCAGAGGCGACTTGCCTTACACGAGAGCAGAGGTCATTTTCTGTGCCACGAGATTTTGACCTTTCAATGTCTTCGCCGCCTTCGCCGCAATTTGAGGCAAGGCCCTGACGGTTAAAGGCAAGAGTGATGCATTCATGAGATTTTTGGCTAAGTGCCCCAAGAGACATGGGCGCGCTTAAAAATCTTTTTTGAATGTCTTTGGCTTCTTCGACTTTTTCAAGCTCTAGGCTTTTCGTTTTTTGAAATTTCCACACAGAGCGCAAGGTGCTGTTTTTTTCATTTTGCCGCAAAAGCTTGGTATAGAGACGGTAAAAATTTGTATTGTTCTCGGTGCAAGCTTGTCGCAAACTTGAACACATATCAGAGTTCCAAATATGTGTATTTTTAAATGTTTCTTTTGTGCCTAAGGCATAAGACAAAAAGCGTTCATAATTTTCTTGATAAATGTCTTTTAGGTCAATACCGCCGATTTGAGAAGAAGTATTGGGGAAATATTTCTCGATGAGTGAAGGGGCAAGGCCGATACATTCAAAAGAAGACGAAGCGCTAAAAGAAGCAAGGCTAGAAATACCCAGTCTGGCAAGAACCTTTAATAAGCCCTTGATTAAAGCTTCAGAATAGCGTTCTATCGCTTCATCTGTGCTAAAACCTTTGATTTTGTTTGACAATAAATACTTGTCGATAGCGGCAAAGGCGGCATAGGGGTAGATGGCCTTTGCGCCAAAAGAAAAGAGCAGTGCTAAGTGCATGACTTCATACACTTGCCCGCTTTCAATAACAATATCGCTTAGATGGCGTAATTTTTTTGCAAGTAAGTGTTGCTGAACGACAGCCAAAGCCAAAAGAATGGGCAGAGGCACTTTGTCTTTTGCCATATTTTTGTCTGAAATAATCAGGATTTTTGCGCCACTTCTAGCCGCTTTTTCTGCTTTCTTTCCAAGTTCTTTTAAGAAGGCTTCAAAGTCCTTAAAACTTGCATCAAGGGGCAGGGTGATGTCTAAGCGCGCGCTTTGAATCTCTTGATGTTCTTCAATTTGCTGTAAAATATTGCCGGTCAAGATGGGTTTTTCTAAAGCAAAATAGAGATTTTTGTCTTTTGGATCTTGAAAGAGATTTTGTTCATTTCCCAAATAACTCGTCAGCGACATAGAGAGTTTTTCTCTTATTGGGTCTAT
Source organism: uncultured Desulfovibrionaceae bacterium (assembly GCA_964370125.1). Taxonomy (GTDB): domain Bacteria; phylum Desulfobacterota; class Desulfovibrionia; order Desulfovibrionales; family Desulfovibrionaceae; genus CAYJIB01. The sequence goes on along the minus strand of CAYJIB010000015.1, from coordinate 8,793 downwards.
TGAAGGATTGGTTACTTGGGCAAAAATTTGTTTGAAATAATTAAAAAGGGATTGCGGCTTCTCGCTAAGCACGGCAAGAGGGACATCAAGGCCCATTGCGCCAAGGGGTTCTTCCTTGCTCTTGACCATGCTGGTGATGGTTGATTCAGCAGTTTTTGTGTTAAAGCCAAAATGTTCGACATATGAAGAGTTTTCTTTTGCGTCGAGCTCTTCTCCCTTCTTTGCTTCAAGGTTGATGACATTTTGCCTTAGTATTTGCGCATAGTCTTCTTTGTTGAAAAGACTTTTTTTGATGTCTTCATCAAAGAGGATGGTATTTTGATCAAAATCGACCATCAGCAAAGAGCGTGGGGCAAGTTGGCCTTGTACTTCGTATTCGCTTGCGTCTTCTTCTAAGACACCGACTTCTGATGACAGGATAAAAAGACCGTCCTTGCGCAAAGAATAGCGACAAGGGCGCAAACCATTTCTGTCCAGGCAGGCACCGACCTTGCTGTGTCCGTCAGTATAGACCATAGTGGTTGGCCCGTCCCAAGGCTCCATGATTGACGCACGATAATCGTAATAGGCCTGTTCATCATAAAATTCATTGTTTTGGCTATTTACATTTTTGGGAATCATGGTGCTTATGGCTTCGCATAAGGTGTAGCCGCCTTTAAAGAGCAACTCAAAAACATTGTCAAAAGCGCCTGAATCGCTTGTTGAAGGTTGAATTGAGGGCAAGACATAAGGCAAGTTGTCGCCCAATTTTTTTGAAGAAAGGGTCGCTTCACGAAGACTTTGATGGCTTATATTGCCTCTGATTGTATTGACTTCGCCATTGTGGGCAAGGTGGCGAAAGGGTTGACATAAATGCCAAGAAGGCTTGGTATTTGTGCTAAAGCGTTCGTGAAAGACAGCAAAAGGCACTTTAAAATTTTGATCTGCCAAGTCTGGATAAAATTTGTTCAGATTTTTCCCTGGCAAGATCCCTTTATAAACAATGCTTTTTGAAGAAAGCGAACAGACATGAAAAATACTCTGCTCAGCTTTGTTTTTTTCTAAAATTTGTTGCGCTTCAAATTCGATTTGCTTGCGCAAGACAAAAAGCTCTTGTTCAATATTTTCTTCATTTATTTGAGGATTTTGACTGACAAACAAAATCTGCGTAAAGACGGGCAGGGTGGCCAAGACTTTTCTGGAAATGATATTGATGTCTGTGGGCACTTCTCTTGAGGCCGCTATCTGAAAAGAAAAGCGATCTGCCACATTCTTTATGCCTTCAAGTAGGGCATTTTGCAAAAAAGAGTCATAGGGCAAGAAGAAAAAGCCCAGACCCCATGCAGATGTTTCTTTGATTTGAGGAAAGATTTCTTCAAAAAAATCAAGGGGAATGGGGGCAAGAATACCAGAACCGTCAGACATTTTGGGATCGTCTTCTTGCCCGCCACGGTGTACTAAATTGTTCATGGCCAAGATGGCGTATTCAATGATTTTATGCTCGGCGTGCTTGGAGATATTTCCCACAAAACCCACGCCGCAAGCATCGTGTTCAGCCTTTGGATTGTACAGCATTTTTGACATTTTTTGTTCTCATATCAGTAGCCTCTGTATTCCATAAGGCTTTTATAGTGTTGCTAGAAGAGTTGAATGTTTATACAGACCACAAAAGCTTTGCGTATTTTGGTAAAGGCCATTTTTCATCGTCAACCAAGCCTTCTAAGGTGTCAGCAAAGGCACGGCACTTTTCCATGCTGGGTCTGAGAATTTCATGGGCAAATTCCGCTTGTTTTTCTGCGTCATCAAGGTCTTCAAGTTCGGCAAGTTTTATGCTAAGCTCTTTGCTTGTTTCATAAAGGCCCTGATTGTTGCTTCTGATGGTAGCAAACATTTCTTCTTCAAAAGAGGCTTCTTTGGCCACTTCCTTTGTGTTTTGCACAAGGACAGCTAGAGAATTTTGTGCACATAAAGTCACGGGAAGGATTTTTTCTTGAAGCATTGTTAAGAGTATTTTTGCTTCGATGCTAAGATTTTTGACAAAGGTTTCGTAAAGGATTTCTTGTCTTGCAAGGATTTCTCTTTCATTCAAAACACCTGTTTTTACAAAGACTTCTTTGCAATTTGGCGTATTGTAGACTTTTAAGGCTTCTACGGTATTTTTGAGGTTAAGCAGGCCTCTTTTTTCAGCTTCAATAGGCCATTCTTCGGAATAACCATTGCCATTAAAGACAGCGGGAAGGTGCTCTTTAAAGATTTTTGGCAGATATTCTTGCAAGGCTTCTTCGATTGTTTTTCCTTTCGCCAAAAGGGCTTCAAGCTCGACAGCAACGTGCTCAAGTGAATAGGCCATGGCAGAATTTAGAGCGATATTGACAGGGGCGATGGATTGCGAAGAGCCGACAGTGCGGAATTCAAATTTATTGCCTGTAAAAGCAAAGGGGCTTGTGCGGTTTCTGTCAGAATAGTCGCTTGGGATTGGGGGGAGTGAGGAAATGCCTATTTCGATTTCTGCTTTTTTTGGTGAAACATTTGTTTCACCAGCGATAATTTTTTCAATGACTTCTGTGAGTAAATCGCCCAAGTAAGCAGAAATGATAGCAGGTGGGGCTTCGTTTGCGCCAAGTCTATGGTCGTTTCCTGCGCCAATGGTTCCAAGGCGCAAGACATCGGCGTGCTTGTGAATGGTGCGCAAGGTGGCGGCCAAAAAGAGCAAGAATTGTGCATTTTCAAGCGGTGTATCGCCTGGATCGAGGAGATTATTGCCTTCTGAATCGCACAAAGACCAGTTATTGTGCTTTCCGCTGCCATTTACCTTCGCAAAAGGCTTTTCGTGCAAGAGGCAAAGAAGGCCGTGTTCTTCTGCTGTGGCCCTGAGGAGGTTCATGATCAGCATATTGTGGTCGGTGGCGATATTGACTTCTTCATAGAGAGGGGCAAGCTCAAATTGGGCTGGGGCAACTTCATTATGGCGTGTATGAACAGGAATGCCCAAGCGGAAGAAGCGTCTTTCAAGGTCTTGCATAAAGTCCATGGCTCTTTTGGGAATGGTGCCAAAATAGTGGTCGTCGAGCTCTTGTCCTTTGCTGCTTGAAGCGCCAAGAAGGGTGCGTCCAGCGGCAAGCAAGTCGGGGCGTTTTGCCGCAAGTTTTGCGTCAACCAAGAAATATTCTTGCTCTGCACCAACCATTGGGCGAACCGAGGTGATGTCTGTTTTTCCAAAGAGGTGTAAAACACGCACAGCCGCCTTTGAAACCGCCTCAACAGAGCGTAAGAGGGGGATTTTTCTGTCTAAGGCTTCGCCTGAATAAGAGTAGAAAATCGAAGGAATGTGGAGGGTTCCGCCCCTTTCGCCATGAAAGATAAATGCCGGCACTGTCGGATCCCAAGCCGTATAGCCTCTGGCTTCAAAGGTCGAGCGGATGCCACCTGATGGGAAGGATGAGGCGTCTGGCTCGCCGCAAATGAGGTTTTTTCCTGAAAATTTGCTGACGATGAGGCCTTCTTTGTTGGGGCTAAAAAAGGTGTCGTGCTTTTCGGCAGTTGTGCCGGTCATTGGTTGAAACCAGTGGGTAAAGTGTGTTGCGCCATGCTCAATGGCCCAATCCTTCATAGCTCCCGCCACGATATTGGCGATATCTAGGGGCAATTTGTCGCCTCTTTGGATAATGCCTTCCATATTTTTGTAGACATCTTCAGGCAGGCGTTGACGCATGACATTGAGGTTAAAGATATCTTTGCCATAAATGTTTTTCAAACTTTCTGCTTTTTCCTTTTTCATAACATTATCCTTTTGCAAGAGTTTCAATTCCGAAAAAATAGAGCATATACTGTGCCGAAAAGAAAAAAGCATACAAATTTAAAAACTTACAAATTTGCTGCAAAGAAAAATAAGAAAAAAGGGATAGAATTTTACAAAAATGTAGATTTTACAGAGAATACAATTCTACAAAAGTGTATTTTCTACTTTTTTGTAGAAAGCAGGGTTTTGAAAGGCTTTGACCAGCCTTGTTTAATGAAAATAGTTTTCATTTTTTTTGAAGCACAGATTTTTGCATGGAATTATACAAGGATAGGAAGGGCGAGCTTTTTGTGTTTTGAAAGCAGGTCTTTCTAGTTTTCTACATTTATGTTGAAAAAGGCTTTTGGGGAAGTCGTTGAGTGTACATTCAAGTCAAAAGCGCAAGGTTTTCAGCTTCACTGAATCTTGCTTTCAGCTTCAGCGAATTAAGCGATTGATTTCGATGAGGACAGCGAGGCGAGAACAGCTTTTGCTCTCTTGTATTGCTCGTTTTGGCTTCGGTTAAGCGTCTTTTTTTGATAATACAAAATTGCCAGAAAATTGTCTTTAAAACTCGTTTTCTGGCAATTTTTATGGCATTTTTTTAGTTTAAATTTTGATATCTATGTTAAGTGTGCTTTTTAGTAGCGATTATTTCATCTTTTTTATCTCATCTTCAATTTTGTCTAGCACCATTTTTTCAAGTATGTTTTTTGCTGTACACTCTTCACTTGGTTGGCTTGTATTAAATGAAGTGGAAAAAGTCTCTACATATGGTTGAAAATAACCTGTCCAACCATTTGAAATAAATCTGTGTGTTTCTGACTTTCCGTCAAGTATGTAGCGAGAATTTACACTGATTTGTATTTTATTTTTTTCCAATTCAGTAAATACTATGTTCATTTTGCCGGAAAGTTTCACCGTACGTGTAACAGGCTTAGCATGTGGTGTGCCGTCACTCATGTTAAAGGTTACTTTTTTACGTGCTGATGGAAATGTAAATTGTGCGTAGTCGGTCTTTCTGACAATTTCACTTGCTATGATGCCTCGTATCAAATCCAAGAAAGAAGAGAAGTAAAGCCCGAAACTGTGCAAAAATCTCTCTTTTTCTCTGGCAGACGTGAAGACAATGTCGACTTTATGTACACCGAAAGGATCGGTCAATACACTGGACACAGCCACAATGTGAGCTATGATATCAAAGAAAGCTCAATCATTGCTTACAGAGGCGCAAGAATTAAGATTATTGATGTCAGCAATGAACAAATCACCTATGAAGTCCTTCAATACTTCCCAGAGCGTGATCAAAGTTCTGGCGACAATACGACTGGAGAGACCGATTATTAGGTTGACTTAATAGCCAAAGCTGAAAAAAGTGTTTTCACGCTTTTTTCAGCTTTGGCTAGCTATACGTTGAGTTAGGCTAAGTTCGCTTTAGCTCTTGCGTGTACGAGCAGCCAAAAAGCGAAGCCCTACGAGGCCAAGAATTGCGATCAACAAGAGAGCCATATCGTAAGCAGATGTGCTACCTACAGAACAACCAGAGCTGCTGTTGCCGCTGTTGTATTGATGGCCTCCGAGGTTCAAGAAGTTCGGGTCAAGAACGCGACCGTTTACTGCACCATCGTTATCGTATGGGCCACCGTCTTTGATGAGGAAGTGTACAGTGTAGCTTCTTCCATTAACAAAGGGTGTGCTCGCAGCAAAGTTAACAGCGACTCCTGTTTTGTTATCAACGATCCAAGCTGTTCCGTCTACAACATCAGCAATGGCTGTTGGCACGCCAGCAGAGCTTACAAAGTTAAAGCTTGGCGCTGCACCAGCGGCGCCGCTATCATAGAACTTGCTCAAACTCAAAGCTCCTTCATTGATAAGAGGCGCAGTAAAGCCAGCGGGCAATGGTGTTGGTTCGAAGTAGGTGAATTCTCTTTTCATTTCAAAGAAGCTGCCAGGGCTAAGTCCTGTCACATCGAAGCGTTGAGCACCAAGGCCGACAACATTATTAGAGTTTTCATCAATATGGAGACCAAAGAGAGCCTGATCTTCAACCAAGTGCGGAACGCCATAATCTGCATATACTGGAGAACCATTGTTTAAGAAGGCTGACTGTGTTGGCGCAGTAAGATCAAGAAGAGCAGTTCTTGTTTTAATGGCAACATTGGCGGAAGCTTCGTTTCCATTAATAGGCGCTGTGTAAAACACATTATAGGTAACTGGCGTATCAAGTGCAGGTGTCGGAAGCGTAGCTGTTTTGCTTGTTGCTCCAGGGCCGACTATCCATGCGAGGTAGTTATTATTCGCAAATTGGGCTTTCGCTTCAGCTGCGTCGTCTACCAAAGTGTAAGGAATTTCTTTGCCATCAGCACCATAAGCTAGGATCTCAATGAAAGGCTCGATATGATCTGTTGTAGGAGTAAGGTTAAACAATCCGCCTTCAGCAAGAACAAAGCCAGGACCTGCCGCTTCTACTATAATGTTTTGCTGATAGGTGACAAATGCTGGCTTAGCATTTTCAGCTAGACCATCAAGAATGTCAGTTACATCACTTGTAAGGTTTACGCTTTCGCCGTCTACAGTGGCAGTTGCGACTTTACCTTCAGTGTCGATTTCAAAACCATAGCCATAATACTTTGTTTTTGTAGCATCGCCCTTTGTGGTTTTTTGATACAATTCATCAAAAGCTGTCGGGATAACATTCAATTTGTCATCAGCTTGGTCAACAAGTGCCGCTACGAATGGCTCGCCTGTGCCTGCGGTTAAAGGCTTAGGCGCAATAAGGCGTGTGCTTTGGGTCGCAGGCATTGGGTTAGGATGAAAAGTAGAAACAAAAGTATCAGGGAGTGCTACAGCGTAGTAAATGTCGTAGTCGGTGTTAGGAACAATAGCCGCTCCGCTACCAAGAACTGTGCTCGTGTCGCCGTCATCGTAAACAGCCCATTCACCATGAGCCAAATCGCTTGGTGCTTTTTCGCCAGCTGTTTCTTGATCGCCAAAAAGAGCTGGTGAAGAAAGAGGAAAGTCTTCAAGCTTCACCTTAGCAAAAGTTTTCCCGCCTTCAATAGTGCCAGAATTGTAATTCATTTTGTAGATAATGGCTTGATTTGTAAGCTCTTCAGGCCACGCTGTATCATTGATAAGACCCTTCTCAATGGTTACAGACTGAAATGTATTGACTCCTGCGCCATAGAATGGATCAGTATTTGCGGAAGTAGCTGGCTCAAAGTCGTTTATACCAGCTGGCTCATCTGCGTCTCTAGCTACGAGGGTGTAGTAGTTTGCGTCAGTATCAGCAGTGCCTTGAATGTTTGAAATAGCGTCAGTTGTGCCTGCCCATGCGTACACGAGAAGGTAGATTTCGACAGGTGAATTATCTACATCTTGGTCACTTATTCCGCTACCAGTGCCACCGAGATCATGAACGATATTCTCAACTACAAGTGTAAAATCTACTTCGCCAGCTTTAATGGTGCCATTTATTAAGCCAGCGGGATCAGCATAAAGGCCTTCAGGGTCCAGCCCTTCAGGTGGTTGAAAGGCATCTATTTTACGAAAGTCAGACTTCGAAGCACCAAAAAAGCGTATGGCATTTGCTGGTGTTTGGCCAATGAGCGGACTGCCTTCAGGAATAGTGAACGTCACCTTGAAGGCTGCATTGCCAGGAGCAATAGTCTCAGTTATTAGTGCTTTTGCAAACAAAAACACATCATTTGGATACTGTAATTGAGCCGCTTCAGTTGCCTCAGTTAAATTGATCCCAGTAATGGCAGTATTAGTGCTTAGTGCTTCAGTGTTTGCGCCAGGTGTGATTTCAGAAAAAGTTGCGATTTTATCAGTAACAGTTTCTGGGCCGGTTCTCACCGGCGTATCAGCCATAGCAAAGCCAGGCGCCAAAAGGATTGCGAAGCAAAGCACTGCTACGTAGCTTGTAAAGAGCTTCAAGAATGTCTTTTCTCTCATAAATAAAACCTCATTTTTCTAAGATGTTATCAAATCTTCTTGGTGAAAACCCAAAATTATCTCGTTAAATATATAAAGCTTAGCAGGCCGCCAAGTCTTATATGCTTTTTTACTCTAAACCCAAAAAGGGTGGATACAGTTTTGCAAGTCTTTGTTTTTTCTCAACAGTCTGCCGTGAAGCGGTGCAAGAAATGTACAGTATCCTAGAAAAAAAGCAAGTTTTTTTAATAAGAACAATTTATCAAAAAGCAAGAACTGTGTTAAAGGTGCGCAGGAAATTTTTTGGCATAAGATGAATGCCGTAAACTTTGCTTTTTTTGCTTTGCACAAACTTGAGGGGAGCTTATTTTCATGAGAGTCTCACGCATTTTGTGTCACAATTTGTGTCACACTTTTGTCTTAAGCCCTATTTCTAAGGCTTAGGTAGTGTCGACACAAGATGGATTTTTGAATTATATCAAGGAAGATGAATGGGCTTTGAGGAGTTTATAAGAACATAAGTGACCGAAAAAGTCCATGAAATCTGACGCAGAGAGAAGCAAAAAGACACTTGTGTAGACACTAGCTAAGACAGCAAGACCTGCAAGGTTTTCTTAAAAAAGAAAGAGGCTTACAACTACTTGTCGTAAGCCTTTGATTTCTTTATGTTCTTTTGGTACCGAGGGCGGGACTTGAACCCGCACGAGAAGTTCCCACTACCCCCTCAAGATAGCGTGTCTACCATTTCCACCACCTCGGCACAAGAGAGATATTTACCAAAAAACATTTTGCTTGGCAAGCTTTTTTTTCAACTTTTTTTGATTTTTGAAGATTTATTTGAAAAATTTATTTTGCCTTTCTGTAAGGTGTTGAAATGTAATGCTTTGTTCTCGTTTTCTCATAAGGTCGCAGAGAGTTGAAAGAAGGCTTTGTTATGTGCACAAGAGCTCGGTTTAAGAAATAGCAAACAAGAACTTTTCAAAACAAGACCTTAGGCGGTTTAAAAAGGGTGAGATACAAGGCATCGGAAAAAAACAGCCTACGAAGTGTACGCTTTTGGTACATGAGTAGGCTGTTTTTTTTCGATAACGCAGTAGATT